>CADBVG010000007.1:0-42851 GCA_902798105.1 uncultured Eubacteriales bacterium | reverse complement strand
GCGCCACGTCGAGGATCAGCAGCAACCACGCGCCCCGGGCGCGATTGCGGCGAAACAGGCATATGATGGCGAAGATCACCGAACCCAGCAGGAACAGCATCTTGAAGCCCAGCTGGCGCATCTCGGGAGCCTCAAAGACGATGGCAAGGTCCTGTATGAAGGGGGTGCCCCGCACCTCGCTCAGGTGGCGGATTCCGGCGGTCCAGGCCCAAAAATCCTCGACGCGAATCCAGAGCTCATACCCGGATAAGCCCAGCAGTGCCAGCGCCCCGAGGGTCAGCGGATGACGACCGAGCAGCGGCCTGCGCCTGCGCTTCTTGTGTGTCTGATCCATGTTCGTGACTCTCTCCGGGAGGTATTATCCCTCGTTCGCGGTGAGGATTTCCTTCGCCTGCTGGTAGTAGTCCCGCCCGGCGGTGTTGCCGAAGACCGAGCGCAGCTTGTTGTAAGCGGCGCGGTAGCTTGTGCTGTCGGCAAAGATCTCTGTCACCTGCCGCGCGATGTCCGCTTCAAAGCCGCCCGCGACCAGCTTGTCGGTGACCTGCTGGGGAGTGACGTAGTCCGCTTCCTGCTGGGCGGCTTCAGCTTCCGGCTCGCTCTGGGGCTTTGGCGTCTCTGGCGCAGGCTCCGCCGGCGCTTCGGCAGGCGTTTCCTCGGCCTTGGGGGCGGGGGAAGGCTCCACCGGTTCCACACCGGGAAGGGAGACCCAGTTCTGGCCGTCGGCGGCATCCTCGAAGTGGAAGGTGTCGCCATAGGTGCTGGTCAGGTAGTTCAGGGGCTTTTTGCCCGAGCCCTGGCGGTCAACCCGGTATTCGGGCAGCTGATTCAGGGAGGGGAACAGCGTGGAGGTCTGTACCCGGCCGCCGTGAGATTCAAGACGTTTAGAGATCAGCTTGCCGATCACGGCGATGCGCTCCTCGTGGGTGGAAGCGACAGCGCGGGCGGGCTTCTTCGCAGCCTGCTGGCGCTGGCCGCCCTGCTTGGCTTCGGCCTGGGGCGAGGATTCCTGGCGGGCAGACTGGGAAGGCTTCTGGTTTTGCAGCACCACAAAGCTGCTGCATGCGGTGCGCCACAGCTCGTTGGACTTCTCGGTGCCCATGCCCACGACCTCAATGCCGGCGTTGCGCAGCCGCACGGAGAGCGCGGAAAAATCGCTGTCGCTGGAGGCGATGATGGCGCAGTCGATGCCGCCCCGCACCAGCAGGTCCATCGCGCCGATAACCAGCGCGATGTCCGAGGAATTCTTGCCCTTTGCGGCCTTGATGGTCAGGTTGGGATGAATGGCGTACTTCAACACCGGCGCCACCCAGGAGGACAGCGCCGACGATGCGCCGAAGATTTCCTTGCAGACCACATCGCCCAGCTTCTGTGCGTGGGAAAAAATCAGGTCGGCATGACCCGGCAGTACGTTTTCCGCATCGATGAGTATCGCGATATTCATGAGGCTTTCTTCGCTTTCTTTGGTTGGATTTGTGGTTTTGTGAGCTTTTCAACCGGATACAAAACAACATCAATGGTATTATAACAAAAAGCGATGGATATGGCAATACGGACTGCCCGTGGATTGTCAAATCAAATTCATATTATTTATGTAAAGATAAATATTGCGTGATGACAATTCAGGCGTTATAATAGAATCAGTACTTTGTGTCATGTCCAAACGGTGCAAAAGGAGTGGACGGAATGATCATTGTGGAAATCCTGCTAACCGTGTTCCTTTCAGCCAGTTCAATCTTAACGATGGCGTTTTCAGTCCTGTATTTGATCGGGTTGTGGAAGCTGTTTGAAAAGTCGGGCATCAAGGGCAAGTGGGCGCTGGTCCCATTTGCCAGGGAGTATCAGCTGGCCCGCTGCGCCGGGCGTGAAAATGAGGGCCCTGTGTTCTCGCTGACGCAGGTGGGCCTGACCTGCCTTGATATCATCGCACTTCTGATCAATCAAACCCCCGAAAGGGCGGCGACGGTCGGAACGGGGGACATGATCATCGCCATACTGACGATGTCCCTTGGTTTGGTGCACTCTATTTACTGCATTCGCATCTGGCTGGGCATGATCAACGTGTACGGCGTGAAAAAGCGCTGGATCATACTGTGCCTGACCAATTATACGCGGTTCATTCCCGCGCTGATATGGGGTTTTGGAAAGAAGTACCAGCCCGAATGGAAGATCGATGACATCAACGCCGAGCTTGCCCGGCTGGCCACCCAGGGCAGCGCCACGGTCATGGACGAGGGCCTGACGGTGAACCTGACCGAGCGCTCCGCCACCGAGTTCTTCCGCAAGAAGGTACTGCTGCGGGACATTCACATGGCCATCCCCCAGGGCCACATGGTGTTGCTGCTGGGCGGCTCCGGCGCGGGCAAGACCACCTACGTCAACGCCATCAACGGTTACGAGCCGGCGAAGGCCCAGGTCATGCTGAATGGCACCAACCTGTACAAGCACTATAAAAAGATGCAGTACGAGGTCGGCTTTGTGCCCCAGAGCGAGATGATGCGGGGCAAGGACACCGTTTTGAACACCCTGCTGGACGCGGCGAAGCTGCGCCTGCCGATGGAGGTGACTGCGAAGCAGCGCCGCAAGCGCGTTGATGAGGTCATGGAAATCTTCGGCCTGACCCCTGTGAAAAACAACCTGGTGGAAAAGCTCTCCGGCGGCCAGAAGAAGCGCCTGTCCATCTCCATGGAATTCATATCCAATCCGTCGCTTTTTATACTGGACGAGCCCGATTCCGGCCTGGACGGCGTCATGGCGCGGGAGCTGTTCGAGCAGCTGCGCAAGATCGCAGATACCGGGAAGATCGTCATCGTCATAACCCATACGCCGGACCGCGTAATCGACCTGTTCGACGACGTGATCGTGCTGGCCAAGGACAGCGCGCGCACCGGACGGCTGGCCTACTATGGCAGCATCGAAGACGCGCGGGAATTCTTCCAGCGGGAAAAGATGGAGCAGATCGTCAAATCCGTCAATCGCAAGGAGGAGGGCGGCGATGGCCTGGCCGACGATTTTATTATGAAGTACGCGGAGGTGTCACAGCATGGCTGAAACGAGAATTGAAAGCACCAAAAGGCGCTTTATGATCCGCCATCGCGGGCGCGGCGCGCAGGTTTTCATCTACCTGGGCAAGCTGCTCAGGATGTTTATCTACCAGAGCGATTGGAAGGTGCTGCCCATGGCGGCGTTGATCGCCGGTTTGGTGGGCATGGTCGTTCGCCGCAAGTTCTTCATCAACATGGAAGGCACCGTGATGGGCGCCTTCGCCATGGTGTGCGTATGCATCTGGAACGGCTGCTTCAACTCGATCCAGGTCATCTGCCGCGAGCGGGACGTGATCAAGCGCGAGCACCGTTCCGGCATGCACATCTCGTCCTATATCACCGCCCACATGCTGTACCAGGCGCTGCTGTGCCTGCTGCAGGTGGGCGTGACCCTGGCTGTGACCAGGCAGGTGGGCGTTAAATACCCGGTTGAAGGACAGGTCACCCACTGGTTTATCGTGGAATTTGGCATTTCAATGTTCCTGATCACCTACGCCTCCGACATGATGTCCCTGTGGATATCCACATTGGCCCACACCACCACGACGGCCATGACCATCATGCCCTTTGTGCTGATCTTCCAGCTGGTGTTTTCCGGCGGCATGCTGACACTGCCCAAGTGGAGCGAGCCGCTGACCTACCTGACCATCTCCAACCCCGGCCTGAAGGTCATTGCCGCACAGTCTGACGTGAACAACCAGCCCTATGCCACCATCGCGGACCTGGTGAAGAAGATGAAGAATGACAAGATCGACGTGACTGTCACGGTGGGACAGATCATGGACATGCTGGAGGCCAAGGACAACAAGACTGTCGGTATGATTCGAAGCCAGGTATTGCTCCCGACGATGACGGTAGGCCGGCTGAAGGAAGCGCTGGATAGTTCCGCCACCGTCGCCGCCCACAGGGACGATCCAATCACCGACAACCTGACCCTGGGCAATGTGCTGGATATGGTGGAGGCCTCAGGACTGTGGGAGCAGAACAAGGATGAAGTCATCACGGAGAATACGACTATCGGCGACCTCGTGGACCTAGTGGCACAAAACCCCGATCTCAAGAAGCACCGGGATAAGGTGATTGACATGCCCGCCACGGTCGGCGACCTGCTGAACCTGATCGGCGAGGATAAGGTTATGCAATTCCTGGAGGAGAAGGCTGCCGCGGCGAACTATAAAATGGACTACGAATACACCCCGGACAATGTCGCTTCATACTGGATGACCCTGGTATTGTTCATATTCGTCTTCGCTGCACTTTCCACGATCACACTGGAATTCATCGACAAGGACAAGCGCTGACACTGGTCAAAACAGGATATACGTGTTATAATGATTTTGTTATACTAAATAACGGTTTGGAGGTTGTTTCAAATGAGCACGAACGACATTCGCACGGTCATTGAAGCAGGCAAGGCAAGGCTTGGCATCGAATTCGGTTCGACCCGCATCAAGGGTGTCCTGATCGATCCGGCGGGCGACCCGATTGCCCAGGGCGACCATGAGTGGGAGAACCAGCTGGTCAACGGCATCTGGACCTATGACATGAAGGACGCCGTGGCCGGGCTTCAGGATTGCTACAGCAAGCTGGCTGCGGACGTGAAGGCGAAGTACGGCGCGGCGCTGACAAAGCTGGAAGCCATCGGCATCAGCGCGATGATGCACGGTTACCTGCCCTTCGACGGCAAGGACAAGCTGCTGGTGCCCTTTCGCACCTGGCGCAACACCATGACCGGCGAGGCCGCCGAGTCTTTGACAAAGCAGCTGAACTTTAACATTCCCCAGCGCTGGAGCGTCGCCCACCTGTACCAGGCCATACTGAACGAAGAGCCTCATGTGCCAGAGATTCGCTTCTTCACCACTTTGGCCGGTTACATCCACTGGCAGCTGACCGGTGAAAAGGTTCTGGGCATCGGCGATGCCTCTGGTATGTTCCCCATCGACAGCCGCACCAACCAGTACGACGAGAAGATGCTGGCCACCTTTGACGCGCTGGTGGCGGACAAGGGCTTCCACTGGAAACTGAAGGATATCCTGCCGAAGGTCATGATGGCGGGCGACTGCGCCGGTACGCTGACCAAGGCCGGCGCGAAGTTGCTGGACCCCACCGGAACGCTGCAGCCCGGTGCGAAGCTCTGCCCCCCGGAGGGCGACGCGGGCACCGGCATGACGGCCACCAACAGCGTCGCGCCGCGCACCGGCAATGTCAGCGCCGGTACCTCGGTGTTTGCGATGATCGTACTGGAGAAGGCCATGAAGAAGCTGCACCGGGAAATCGACATGGTGACCACGCCCACCGGCAAGCCGGTGGCCATGGTGCACTGCAACAACGGTACCAGCGACATCGCCGCATGGGCGAAGCTGTTCAGCGAATTCGCAAAGCTCATGGGCGTCGAAGCCACCTCGGCGAAGATCTACAGCACACTGTTCAACAGGGCCATGGAGGCGGATGCTGACTGCGGCGGCCTGTTGGCCTTCAACTATTTCTCCGGCGAGCACATCACCGGCTTCGAGGAGGGCCGCCCGCTGTTCGCGCGCGCGTCTGACAGCCGTTTCAACCTGGCCAACTTCATGCGCACCCACCTGTACGCGTCCCTGTCGTCGCTGAAGATCGGCACGAATATCCTCATGGACGAGGAAGGCGTCAAGGTCGATCGCATTTACGGCCACGGCGGACTGTTCAAGACCAAGGGGGTGGGGCAGAGCATACTGGCCGCGGCGTTGAACGTACCCGTGGCCGTGATGAAGACCGCCGGCGAGGGCGGCGCATGGGGCATCGCGCTGCTGGCGGGCTACATGGCCGACAAGGCCCTGGGCGTCACCCTTGAGGAATACCTGACCCAGCGCATCTTCTCTGGCAAGGTGGGCGAATGCCTTGAGCCGAATCCCAAGGATGTGGAGAGCTTCAATGCCTATATTCGCCGCTATAAAGAGGCGATTCCCGTGGAGCGCGCCGCGGTGGAACACATCGGGTAAGCGTTTCGTATACGAAACACCGCACCATGCTCGCGGCCCATTAGCGGGTGAGTTTCAACCGCTTGCTGCCTGCAAAAATCTCGATTATCCGCCAGGTAACCTTCGATTTTTGCAGTTTGCAATCAACGAAAATTACCTCTGCTACTGAACCACTCGATTATGCGGTATTACCTATAGGAAATACCGCACAAACGGGCGGCATGTTGCAAATTCCTTGACTTGCCGCCAGCAAGCCTGCGAAATTTGCAGGCGCGCCTGACGGAAAATTCACTCGCCAGCCAACCACCCTTATTATGCGGTATTACCGATACGAGCAGATGAATCAGGGACAGCGGTTTTCGCTGTCCCTGATTCATCTGCCCGTATCGTTTGTTGTATTTTCCGGCGTTGTGTGATATAATAAAATAGATATTGTGTATCCTGCCTTTGTGCGGGAGACAAAGGAGCGAGCATTGCCATGGCCCAGAAGATCGTCATACTGGATGGATACAGCCTGATGTACCGGGCGTTTCACGCGCTGCAAACCCCGATGAATGCGCCGGACGGCACGCCCACCAACGCGGTGTACGGGTTTGTGATGATGCTGCTGAAGGTGATCGAGGAGGAACGCCCGGACAGCCTGGCGGTGGCCTTCGACATGCACGCGCCCACCTTCCGGGCGAAGATGTATGATGGCTACAAGGCCAACCGCAAGCCCATGCCCGACGAGCTACGCGCCCAGGACCCTGTAATTCGCGAGCTGGTCGGCGAGATGGGCATACCGATTCTTGAGACGGAAGGTTACGAGGCCGACGACATACTGGGCACTGTGTCCCTGTATTGCGAGCGGGAGGGACTGGAGGCGCTGTTGGTTACCGGCGACCGGGATTCCTTCCAGCTTTCCGGCCCGAGGACCACGATCCTCTACACCAAGAAGGGCATCACCGACACCGTGCGGGTCACCCCGGAATACATCCACCAGACTTACGGCATTGAGCCTGTCCAACTGATCGACGTGAAGAGCCTGATGGGCGACGCCTCAGACAACATCCCAGGCGTACCCGGGGTGGGAGAAAAGACGGCGCTGAAGCTGGTGCAGCAGTACGGCAGCCTGGAAAAGGTGCTCGATACGGCGCCTACAGAGCAGAAGGGCAAGCTGAGGGAGCGCCTGGTTGAGGGGCGTGCGCTGGCAGAGATGAGCTACGCACTGGCTAAAATCGACCGGAACGCGCCCATCGATGTCAATCCCGGGGCCTGGAAACTGGGGAACATCGCCGCCGCGCTGCCGCGGTTGCGGGAGCTGCGCATGAATGCCGCCGTGCGCCGGCTGATTGACGTGGCGAAGGCGCTTTTGCCCCAAGGGGCCGTGGAGGTAATAGAAGCTGCCATTGTCGAGGCTGAAGCGCTGCCCGCCATCGAGGAATTCAACGCACAGGACGCGCTTGCCGCGCGTATTATGGCACTGGCCGACACCGCAAAATGGGCGGCGATCCATCTGGGCGACCGCTTCACGGTGGCTACCGACGTCGCGCGGCTGTCCATGGCCATGGGTGGCGACCTGCTCTCCCCGGGCATCACCGACGCGGAGGCGTGGCAGGCAGCTATGCCTCTGCTGGAGGCGGAGTGCCCTATAGCGCTGTGGGATATCAAGTCGATACCGATGGATATCAGCAGGATCAGGGGCGGCATCACCGATGTGATGCTGGCCGCCTACGCCCTGAATCCCCAGCGCCCGGGCTTCGACGCCCAATCGCTGTGCGCGCAGGAGGGTATCGAGGGCTATCAGGTTCACCCTGCCACGGCGGTGCGCAAACTGGCCCTCATACAGCGGGAGCAGCTCAGGCAGAACGACCTGGAGCAGGTCTACAGCGATATTGAGTTGCCCCTGGCCTACGTGCTCAGGGGGATGCAGGACGAGGGCTTCCTGGTGGATGCCGGCGTGCTCAGGGACCTGGGCATCACGTTCCGAGCCCAGATCCAGCGCCTGACAGACGAGATCGCGGAGATGGCCGGGGAGCGCATCAACCTCAATTCTCCCAAGCAGCTGGGCGAGCTGCTGTTCGGAAAAATGGGCATCCCCTCGCCGAAGAAGAAGATTTCCACCAACGCCGAGGTGCTGGAGCAGCTGTCGGACGACTACCCAATCTGCGGCAAGGTGCTGGAGTACCGGAAGTATCAAAAGCTGGAATCCACCTATATCGACGCGCTGATTCCAATGCGTGACGAAAACGGCCGCATCCACACCCGCTTCGACCAGGTGGGCACCGCCACCGGGCGCATCAGCTCCGCCGAGCCGAACCTGCAAAACATTCCGGTGCGCACCGAACTGGGCAAAGCCATCCGCGAGGCCTTCGTGGCAAGGCCCGGATGGCTGTTGGTGGATGCTGACTATTCCCAGATCGAGCTGCGCGTTTTGGCCCACATGTCCGGCGATGCCACGATGATCAATGCCTTTCTGATGGATCAGGATATCCACGCCCGCACGGCTTCCGAAGTCTACGGCGTGCCCTTGGACCAGGTGACCGGCCAGATGCGTTCTGCGTCGAAGGCGGTGAACTTCGGTATCGTATACGGTATCTCCGAATTCACACTGGCAAAGAACATCGGCGTCAGCCGCTATGAGGCCAAGGCGTTCATCGACCGATACTTCGACCGCTATCCCGGCGTAAAGGCGTACATGGAAGAATCGGTAAAAAAGGGCCACGTCCAGGGCTACGTTACCACGCTGATGAACCGCAGGCGCTATCTGCCTGAGCTGACCAGCTCCAACTACGCCGTGCGCGCCTTTGGCGAGCGCTGCGCGATGAACAGCCCCATACAGGGCACCGCCGCGGACATCATCAAGCTGGCGATGATCGCGGTGGACCGGGAACTGAAGGCGGGGGGCTTCACGGCAAAGCTGATATTGCAGGTCCACGACGAACTCATCTTGGAGGCTCCCGAGGCGGAAGCCGAGGCGGTTCGCGAGCTGTTGCGTCGCTGCATGGAGGGCGTGATGACGCTGTCCGTGCCGTTGCGCACCGATATAACCATTGGAGGGGATTGGCGTGCTTGCAAATAAGCCCTATGTGATCGGCCTGACCGGCGGCATTGGCTGTGGAAAGTCGGAGGCTGCCCGCTTCCTGGAATCCCTGGGGGCAGCCCACTTCGACGCGGACGAGGTCTCCCGGGCGCTGACCGCCGAAGACGGCGAAGCCCTGGACGAGATTCGCCGCGTGTTTGGCGATCATGCCTTTCGGGAGGACGGGACTCTGGATCGCGGCAAGCTGGGCAAGCTGGTATTTGGCAACGAGCCCGCCCGCCGCGCCCTGGAGGGCATACTGCACCCGCTGGTGCAGCGAAACATGCTTCAGGCCATGGACGAGGCCGCCCGGGCCGGGGTCGAGGTGGTGATACTGGACGTGCCGCTGCTGTTCGAGACGGGCATGGACGCCCTGTGCGACGAGACCTGGGCGCTGTCCGTACCCCGGGAACGGCAGATTACCCGCATCGTCGCCCGCGACGGGCTGAGCCCCGAGGACGCCCTGGCCCGCATCGAGAGCCAGATGCCCCTGGAGGAGCGCAACGCCCGGGCTACACATGTGGTCAACACCGACCGCCCCATCGAGCGCACCCAGGCCGAGCTGGAGCAGCTCTACCGGGCCGCCCGGAAACGGGCGGAGAAGGGCTGATGCTTTTTTAGAAGCATTGACCCACATGTGGGGGGCCAGGCGCCTATGCGATGCAATACTTTCAAACTTGATGATATTGCACTCAGTGGGCTGTGGCAAACACGGGCAATAAGCAATAACGGACACCTTCGGAGGAAGCATGGTCCTCGAAAAAGAAAATAGGACAAAGAATGGAAAACGGCGGCACAGGCGCAAGGCCCGTCGCAACCGTCGCATCGCGGCGGCAGTCGTCATCGCCGTTTTGGCGCTGGCACTGGTGGGCATGGGCTTGTGGCTTCTTTTCATGCAACGGCCGGAAACCACGGTGCAGGTTTATCCCATGGCATACGAGGCGGAGATTCGCGCGAATGCCGCAGAGAACAGCCTTGACCCGGCTCTACCCGCAGCGGTGATCCTTGCGGAATCCAGCTATGTGCCGGACGCCGTCTCCGAAGCCAATGCCCAGGGATTGATGCAGCTGTTGCCCTCCACTGCCGAATGGGTGGCGGGCAAGTGCGACGAGGAATACCGGGAGGGCAGCCTGTTCGAACCGAACACCAACATACAATATGGCTGCTGGTATCTGGGCTACCTGATCCGCCGCTTCAAAGGTAACCTGACCTGCGCCATCGCGGCCTACCATGCCGGGCAGGGCACGGTGGACGGCTGGCTGGCCAACCCGGAATACACTTCGGACGGCCAGACGCTGCAAACCATTCCGTCCAACGCCACGGACACCTATGTCAAGAGGGTATTGAAATATTATGAGAAATACAAGGAACTGTACGCGCCTGTGGCGCTTTAGTGTACTGGCGCTGGTATTGTGCCTGCTCTTAGGACCGCTGGCCAACGCCGATGACCTGGCGGCTGACCTGGGCGGTGATTACGAAGCCGCCGGCCAGACGGATGACATCGCCTCGGACCTTGGCGGTGGCTTGCAGGGCACTGAACCGTCCAACGACGTCGCCTCGGACCTTGGCGGCGATCTCCTGGCGACAGAGCCGTCAAGTGACATCGCGACGGATCTGGGTGGCGGCTTTCAGGCCACTGATCCGACTGTTCAGCAGCAGGGGCCGCAGTTGCCCCAGGTGAATATGACGGACGCTGACCTCTCCATCGGCTATGTGGAGCCCGGTTACCTGACCTACAGCCCAGTGGCCACTGACATCTGGAGCATGATCAGCGTCAACAACCTCGTGTTCGAAAGCGTGGTGGACCTGGACGAAAACCTGAAGCCGGTACCGATGCTGGCCAACAACTGGGTGCAGGACGGCAGGAACTGGCTGTTCAACCTGCGCAGCGGCATACAGTTCCACAACGGCTATGAGCTGACCGCCTACGACGTGGTGCGCAGCTACCAGACGCTGATGCAGGCCGGGGAGGAGAACCCTTATTATGAGCGCCTACAGGTAATTGAAAACATGGACGCTTCGCCCACGGACATCTACGGCTTGACCGTGACCGCAAAGAACACCAGCCTGCTTACACTGTACGCCATGGTCTTCCCGGTGATGCAGTACGACACCCTTTATGACGACCTGCCCAGGGGCACCGGGCCCTACTGGTACATACAGGCCAACGCCGAGGGCACCGTTCGGCTGGAGGCCAACCCGCTGTGGTGGAAGCAGCAACCGGAGATCAGGAGCGTGCTGCTCAAGCGCTACTATACCGTTGGCGACGCCATAGAGGGTATCCGCAAGCACGAAATCGACATGCTCTCGACCAAGAGCCCGAAGGCGTCCCTCAGCCGGAAGCTGTCCGGCCTGACCAGCATCGATTATCCAACACTGACCTATGAAATGCTGGTGCCAAACCTGTCCGACGGTATGCTTACCGCCGATGCCAGCGTGCGCCAGGCCATCATGTACGCCATTGACCGCTCGGTGATCGCCTCCAACGGCTATCTGGACATGGCCGTACAGTGCGAGGTACCGCTGCCGCCGTCATCCTGGTTGTACGAAAGCCAGAGCGCCATCTACTACTACAGCCCCGAGCGGGCGTTGCAGCTGATGCACAACCTGGGCTGGTACGACCTGACCGGCGACGGAACGCTGAACAAGCATGTGGGCGTGATGGTACAGGAACCCACGCTGTCCATCATCACCTACAACGAGAGCAGTAACAACATACGCGAAAACGCCGCGAACCTGATCGCCGATTACCTGCGCACCGTGGGCTTCAATGTGACGGTGACAATCTATTCCAAGGAGCGCACGCGACAGCTGATGAAGGACGGGGAGTTTGACCTGGCCCTGGTGGGCGTGAACCTCAGCGAAGTGCCGAGTCTGTCGCCGCTTTTGAAGAGCAGGGGTTCGCTCAACATGAATCATTACAGCAGCGACGACATGGATCAGCTTCTGGAGCGCGTGGATGCCGCTTCTGACGAGACCATGCTTCGAAAGATCTACAGCGACATTCAGATGACGCTGGTCAACCGCTTGCCGATCATGGGGCTGCTGTTCAGGACGGGGACCGTGCTCTCAGGGCGTTCCATCGGCGGCCTGGGCGGCGTGCGGGTCTACGATACGTTCAACGGATTTGAGTTTTTGAAAAAGGTGAATTAGAAGGTGTTTTCTTAAGGAAATACCGCGCAATTAAGGTGGTCAGCTGGCGAGTGATTTTTTCGTTTGAAGGTTTACTGGCGGTAAATCAAAAAATCTGCAAGAGATGACTGGCGGAAAAGGCACCGCCAGATGTGCCGCCGTATTGTGCGGTAGTTCCTTAATGTTGGGGCGGCGACGCGCCGCCCGCCGAAAAGTACGATTCGCTTCGTACAGGGCGGGCGCCGCATCGGCGCTCCTACAGTTTTGGCTTTATATTATAATATTTTCGCAAAATAGAATGCGAAGAAGCCCCGCTGCACCGGCCTGGATGGCGTCAAACGGACGCAATACAGATGCGCGCCGTCAGCCTCGCCGGTGGGAAAGCGGTCGTCGAGCGTCGTCACATCGCAGCGCATGTCGCCATCCCAGTTCAGCCCAATCGGTCCGAGGCGCACTCCCGCCGGCGTGGCGCCGTCGGGCTTGATAACTTCGGGCTTCTGGGGCGTGATAAAGTGAAATGCAATCATCGAAGCCTTCTCAAGGTCGAAGGCATCCACCAGTCGGAGGGCTTCGTCCTTGCGGAGCACCATGGCCGTTCGCTGGATCGAACGCGCGCCCAGGCGTGCGGGCCAGGCGTGGGTCAGCTCCACGCTCAACAGATCACGGTCGGGCTGGGTTTCAAAGTCGGCGGGGCAGACGTCCGCGCCGAAGGCAGACTCCGGGGCGTTGTCTCCGGGGACGACCAGCTGAGCGACGCCGTCGATCAGCGGCAGGGATGCGTATTTGGGTGTCTCCACCAATATTGGCTTGTTGTCGGCGAAGAGCACCAGGCTTCCGGCGTTTGCCCGGTCGCCGCCGGCGTGCAGCGCACAGGCCATACCGCTGAACCGCGACAGCATCAGCCGGTTGCGGGCCGTGGCCGCATGCTTCAGCTTCGGGGGCCTGCCCACCTGGGCGGACAGCATACCGGCGCAGGAGAGGTCCAGCATGCGCCCCGTTACCGTGGCGGAGGGTACGTGATTCTGCTGGTGCAGCGTCGCTCCCAGGGTGGTCAGCGCCTCGTCGCCGCTGGCCAGGCCCACGCGAAACAGCGATTGACCGGAGAGCCCCGGCTTCATGTTGCCCGTGACGGGGTCGACAAAGTAATCGTCCTCGATCCATGGCACCAGCAGCGCGTCCAGCCAGTCGGTGGTGGGATAGACCTCGGTCAGGTCCAACTGTCCCCGCGTTAATTTGCGAAGCAGCATGCAAAGGTCGGTAACCGCCGCTGTCTCCGCCAGCTCATTTGCCAACGCGGAAGGGCGGGATTCACGCGCCTGTATGGCCTGGTCGATCAAACGAAGCGCCAGCTTCATCACTGCGCTCCGGCGTCCGGCATCCGTCTCCAGCAGCACGGCGGTGAGCAGTATGTCGCTGAGAATACACAAGGGCTTTTCTGCCTGCACTTTACGCGGGCCCACAAAGCGCATGAAGGGGTAGTCGGTGTGGGCCAGGAAGGGGGAAAATACCCGCCTGCGGGCCTCGTATTGCAGCTTGGCCGATACCCGCGCGCCCAGACGATCGCCCATGGCGCGCTGCACCCAGGCCAGCAGCATCAGCGTCTCAGCGCACTGGAAGTCGATGCGGGGGTGCTGGTCGTCGTCAAAGGGGGCGCCCTTTGGGCTTTCCGCCCAGCTGGATTCCTCGACGATCATGCAAATCAGGTCGATGACCCGCTCCAGCCGCGGCCCGTCCGGCTCCACGGCCATCAGCGCCTCCAGGGCCTGCCGTCGTCCCCTTTGCAGGCGCACATAAGACCCGGGGTCGGCCAGCCGCTGGGAAAGGCTCATGGCGGGCAATTCCCGACTCATGGCCAGGTGTGCGCCGGCGCTGGCCCACTCCTTCGCAGGACCTGTGGCCACCGGCGAAGGCAGCGCCTCCGGCCGGGCGATATTGCTGAGTATGCTGTAACCGCGGAAAAACACGTTATCGACCTCCGTTGTTAATGCCTGTCCCTCGTGAATACATAGGCCCCCACCGACACCGCCACTGCCAGGTTCAGCGAATCGATCTCGTCGCTCTGGGGGATGAACACACTTTGGCCGACCTGTGCGAAGGCGGGGGGCAGCCCGGTCTGCTCGTTGCCGAATATCAGCGAAAAGGGCGCTGCGGCACGGGCGGCCACGGCGTCCAAGGGCTGAGCGCCATCCAGCATAAAGGGGTAGAGGGGCCTGTCGGAGAAGTCGGCGCGGTAATCGTCAAAGCTGTCGTAGGTCCTGACCCGCAGCTTGAAGAACGCGCCCATGGATGCCCGCAGCACGTGGGGGTCGAACACATCCACGCAGGGGCGCACAAAGGCCACGTCCCGGATGCCGAAGCCCAGCAGCGAGCGCATGGCCGTACCGGCGTTGCCGTTGTCCGAGATCTGGCACAGTACGGCGTGATTCGACGCCGGGGACAGGTTGGACTCATATTTATTGAACACCAGCCCCGCAAAGCAGTTGTCCTTTTTCGATTCCCTCCGAAGTACCCGGTCGGCCAGCTCCTCGCGCACACCCAACTCGGCGCAACGCGCCCGCAGCTTGACGACGCCCTCGTTTTCAAGCCCCTGGGAATGAAGCAGCAGCCTTGCGGCACAATCGGGCTTCGCCTCCAGCAGCATCAGCGATGGAAACACCCCCAGCTGGTAGCTGTAATCCAGCTTGCGGGAATAGGGTTCGAGCTTTGGCATGAAAAACCTTCCTTATCAATCGTTGTAGCGCAGCCAGCCCCGAAGGTAATCCCGAAGGGCCTTGCTGTGGGTCTCCATCGGAAAGTGTCCCGCGGAGGCAAGCCGGTGGGTTTCCGCCCCGGCCAGCAGGTTCCTGGCCTGGGTCAGGCGCACATCGTCCAGCAGCGGGTCGCGCCCACCCAGCAGGGTCATGGTGGGGCAGAAGCCAACGCTCTCCCGGGGTGGGTTGATGGCGCAGCGCAGCATCTGATCAAAGGTCCTGCGCATACCCTGCCGCGTCAGCGGCGCGCGCATGCGGTCCACGATGTAATCGTCCAGCGGGAAGCCCGCCCAGCCCTCGATCAGGCGGCGGAAGTCGCCCGGGCGAAGGATGTTTTCAGTGAAAAAACGATCCCGGGCCTCGGGCCTTCTGAAGGACTTGTCCACGGAGAACAGTGGGGAGATATGTATCTGGGATTTCACGCTGTCTGGGTACAGCGCGCCCATGTGTAGCACTGTGGCGCAGGCGCTGCCGTGACCGACCAGGTGCCACAGGGACAGGGGCGTTTCCATGTTCCGGTCCACCTCGTCCAGTATGCCCCAGATCAGGTTCGCGCGGACGTCTGCGTCCTGGGGCGCGCTCGGGTCGCCATGGCCAAATCCGGGCAGGTCTACCAGCACAGCCAGACATCCCAGCCCGGAGAGCTCCGGCAGAATCTTTCGCCAGTGGAAGGCGCAGATCATCGGCGAGGCCAGCAGCATGATACGGCTGTGGACGGGGACATCGGGCCGGACGACGCGAAAGTGGACGCGAATGCCGGAAAAGGACAGATAAAGACTCTCCTCCGTCAACAGCACACACCTCCGCGCCCTCTGCCTTTGTATCGAATACATGTATTGTATCATATCACGGTGTTTTTGACAACACAGGGCTTGCAAAAGCGATACACGTGATGGCAGATTATCACTGGCAGAAAATGATGTTAAATGTTATAATTATCGCCATAAAAGCGTTGACTGGAGGCCTGGAATTGGATATAATACAACTTGTGTCAATACGCTCATTAGCCCCGGGCCATGACATGAATGCCAAAGGTACTGACCACACCTTGGCAAGCAATGAAAGAGCTTTGGATAGGCAGGGACGCTGTCAGCGGCCTTGCAGCCGGCAATAGCCGGCGATCAAAATTTGGAGGGAAACACTCGTGAGTACTTTTATGGCGAATCCCCAGAACGTCGAGCGCAAGTGGTACGTGATCGACGCTGAGGGCATGGTTCTGGGCCGTTTGGCTTCCCAGGTTGCCGCTATGCTGCGCGGCAAGCACAAGCCCACCTTCACCCCTCACTGTGATTGTGGCGATTATATCATCGTTGTGAATACCGATAAGCTGGTGCTGACCGGCAAGAAGCTGGATAACAAGGTTTATCGCTATCATACCGGCTATCCGGGCGGTTTGAAGGAGATCACTTACCGCAAGCTGATGGCCAAGAAGAGCGAATTTGCCTTCCGCGAGGCCGTTCGCCGCATGCTGCCCAAGGGACCCCTGGGTTACGCTATGGCAAAGAAGCTGTTCGTGTACGGCGGCCCCGAGCACAACCAGCAGGCGCAGAAGCCTGAAGCCCTGAAGCTGTAATAGGGAGGAGGACGAAGAAATGAGTAATGTTTGTTTCCATGCTGTCGGCAGAAGGAAAAAGGCGATCGCCCGCGTTCGTCTGATCCCCGGTGAGGGCAATATCACCGTCAACAAGCGCAATTTGGAAGAGTATTTCGGTTACGAGACCCTGAAGACCGTGGTGCGCCAGCCCCTGGTGCTCACCGAGACCCTTGGCAAGTTTGACGTCGTCGTCAACTGCAAGGGCGGCGGCTTTACCGGCCAGGCCGGTGCCATCCGTCATGGCATCGCCCGCGCTTTGGTAAAGGCTGACGCGGACCTGAAGCCCGCCATCAAGAAGGCCGGCTACCTGACCCGCGACCCGCGCATGAAGGAGCGCAAGAAGTACGGCCTGAAGGCCGCCCGTCGCGCGCCCCAGTTCTCCAAGCGCTAAAGAAGTTCCAAAACCCCGATGCCGCAACGGTTTTCGGGGTTTTTCTCTTTTTTGGCGCTGTCTGGATTTGTCCTGATTTGACCTCGTTTAACCCATTTTATAGGGGTTAAAAATGGGTTTATTGGACCAAAAGGGTTTATTGAAGGGTTAAGCGAAGGAGCCAAAGAAGCTGTATAGAGACAGTTCTTAGGCTCCTACGGATAAACCCATCAGAGCAGGCGGTTCATTTGTCTGAATTTGAAATAATATGAGTATTTATAAACCAGGTTATACATTTGGATTGTAGTGTCTGAAACTGCAAATGTCGCCGATATCCACGTTTAACGCCTTACAGATTCTCTCAAGAACATCCATGCGAACAGAGTTGCTGTTCAGCAGTTTTCTATAGGTGCTGTCGCTGATTCCAGCCAGCCAGGTGATATCCTTTCTGGAGTACCCACGCCGTTCAAGGAGTCGCCATAAGCGGAAGTAGGAAATCATGCAAGCGCCTCCCCTTGAAAATGGTGACTACCATTATATCACGACAGGGCTTTGGACTGGTGACAAAATGACGGAGATTTGGTGAAAGAGGTTTGCAATGTATTGACCAGCACGCGCAATTCCCAGCTGATGCTGACGCTGGATCAGGACGGATACCGCACCAAGTAAAAAGGACAACCACGATCCTGGCACGATGCCGGGTGTGGTTGTCCATTCCATTTAGCCGATCAGAGATTTTACCAGAGCCGGAATACCCTCGAAATCACTTTCTTTTGGGTTCCACATGCTGCGCACGTTCTCCTCAATGACCTCAAAGCCCGCTTCCGCCAGCTTTGCTTGCAGCAGCTTCACGCTTTCGCCGCTCCATCCGTAGCAGCCGAACGCAGCGGCCTTCTTGTTTTTGAACTTGAGCTGCTTCAGGAATTCCAGCCATCCGGCCACGGAGGACAGGTAGCTGTTACTGACTGTCGGGGAACCCACGGCGATGGCGCGGGACTTGAACACCTCGGTCATGATCTCGTTCTTGTCCGCCTTGGCAATATTGAATACCTTCACCACGGTATCCGGGCTCTGGCGATGAATCTCCTCCGCAATCCTGTGAGCAATCTTCGTTGTGCCTTCCCACATGGTATCATAGGCGATGGTGACCTGATCCTCCTGGTAAGACGCCGCCCACGCCGCGTACTTTTCCACGATCTGCAAGGGGTTCTCGCGCCAGATCGCGCCATGGGAGGGAGCAATCATCGTTCAGCTTGCCGATCTCATCCAGTTTCTTTGTCAGGATCGCGGCGAAGGGGTTCAGTATGTTCGCAAAATACTTCATGGCCTCCTTGTTCAGCAGGCAGGGATTGGCCCTGTCGTTGAACAGTTCCTCGACGGCGCAGTGTTGGCCGAAGGCATCGTTGGAGAACAGGATGTTATAGCCGGTCATGTATGTCGCCATGGAATCCGGCCAGTGCAGCATCTTCATCTCCACGAACACCAGCTGCTTGCCATTGCCGATGTCCACGCTGTCGCCGGTCTTGACCACTTGGAGGTTCCAGCCCCGCTTGCCATACTGTCCTTCAATGCTCTTGACCGCCTGGGCTGTGCAGTAGATGGGCGTGTCCGGAATCTCGTCCATCAGCGCGGTCAGAGAGCCGGAGTGGTCGCATTCGCCATGATTGGCCACGATGAAGTCGATCTTCTTGAGGTCGATCTCCCTTTTCAGGTCCTCCACGAAATCAAAGCGATGGGGCGTCCACACCGTGTCGATCAGGACGGTCTTTTCTTCCTCGATCAGGTAGGCGTTCTGGCTGGAGCCGTTCATGATGGAATAATCGTCCCCGTGGAAGCTCTCCAGCTCTCAGTCGATATAGCCAACCCAGCTGACATTTCCCTTGACGTGCTTTCTCATGCTGCCTTCCTCCTAAAAACATTTTTCCTTTCGTTCCTTTTTGCACTGCTCAATATTGCCGCAGCGATAGCACAGCTCGTTGTCGCAGACGCCATCGTTGTCAAAACAGGAGCGGATGTTGTTCACTGTCGTATCGGCGATATTGTTCAGCGCCTCCTCAGTCAGGAAGGCCTGGTGGGACGTGACGATGACATTGGGCATGGAGATCAGGCGGGAAAGCAGCTCATCGTTCAGGATGTGGCCGGAGCGATCCTCGAAGAAGATGTCCGCCTCCTCCTCGTACACGTCCAGGCAGGCCGCGCCGATCTTCCTTGCCTTAATGCCCTCCAGCAGCGCCTCCGCGTCGATCAGTCCGCCCCGGGAGGTGTTGAGGATCACGACGCCCTTTTTCATCTTTTCAATAGCGGCCCCGTCGATCATGTGGCGTGTATCATCGGTCAGGGGGCAGTGAAGCGAGATGATGTCGCTTTGCTTGAATAATTCGTCCAGCGCAACATAATGGATGCCGCTGTCCTTTGCCGGAAAGTGGTCATAAGCAATGACGTTCATGCCGAAGCCCCGGCAGATGTCGATGAAGATTCGTCCGATCCTGCCGGTGCCGATCACGCCCACGGTCTTTCCGTGGAGATCGAAGCCGGTGAGCCCATTCAACGAGAAGTTGAAGTCCCGCGTCCGGTTGTACGCTTTGTGAATCCGGCGCACGGAGGTCAGCAGCAACGCCATGGCATGCTCTGCCACCGCGTAGGGCGAATAGGCGGGCACATGCACCACATGCACCTTGCCGAAGGCGGCCTTCACATCCACATTGTTGTAGCCTGCCGAGCGCAGGGCAATCAGCTTGACCCCATACGCGTACAGCTTGTCAATGACCGCCGCATTGACGGTGTCGTTGACAAATACGCAAACGGCGTCGCAGCCCCGGGCCAGCTCTACGGTATCCTCATTCAGCTTGGTCTCCAGGAATCGGAATTCCACATCCCGAAGACTGCCATAGTGTTCAAAGGACGGCCTGTCATAGGCCTTTGCGTCAAACAAAGCAACTTTAATCATGATCTCACCCCATGAGGTCAATTTATTCCAGCGTCAGGAGCAGCGCCATCTTGAACCGGCCATTCGCCTTGACAGAGTGCAGGCCACCCTTGGCGAAATGGAAGTTCTCCCCGGCCTTGATCGGATGCTCCTTGCCCTCATAGCCAATCACCGCTTCGCCGTCCAGAGCGAAGATCAGTGCCTCGCCGGGAGCAGCGTGTTCGGAGAGGCCCGTTCCGGCATCGAAGGTCATCACGACAAATTTCATCTTGTCGTTGTGCACCACGTCCATGTTCACGATTTTGCCCTCCTGATAGGGCACAAGCTCTGACAGCTTAAAGATTTCACCCGTTTTGATCGCGTTATTCATGACATCTGTCCTCCTGATCTCAATTTCTGTATATACTACGCCTGTATCCGTCCGCATTCCCACGGGAATGTCCGTTTCCGTCACCAAGGATTCTCCTTTTCTGAGTCCCTGGGAATTGCCGTCCGATTGATAGACTTCCAGGCGGCCATCCGCAATGATCAGCAACTTGTGATAAGGATAGATTTCCGCACTGATGTCCGTCTGCTTGGCGAGGGAAAAGACTGAAACGCCGTTCTCCCTATCGCAGATTGTCTTTGATACGGTGCAGCCCGGAACAGGCCGGTTATCCCCGGCAATGGAGAAAATCCTTCCAACCGCATCTTTCATATCGAACCGCCTCTACTGCACCTTCACGTCCGGATTCTTCTCGCCAAAATTTTCCTTGAGCGTTTCGCAGATCTCGCCGCGTTCCTTGCCCTGCTTTTCCATATGCTTGATGGTCTTGTACGCGGCAAACAGCGTGGAGGGGCCGATCTCGCTGCTGAAATAGCCGATCCCCTGATTCCAGGCCAGCAGCTCGAACACATCGTCCAGCGCCGCGCTGTCGAGGCCATGGATATAGGCCTTTACCAGTTCCCGCGATGCCTGCCGCATCCGGCCCGCGCCAACGGCGTTGGTGAGGGAGAGCAGCAAACGAACCTCATAGGGCAGGTGCCGATGCTCGTCGTTCCAAGTCAGATCCCAGAAGCTGACCGCGATGTTTCCCAGCTTTTCATCGATCAGTGGCATATTGGTTAGCGCTGCCGGACGCATCGGAATGTCCTTTTCTTCCCGCCTGACCTCGGTCCGATAGAAGTAAGCATGATATTCGGCGTCGCCCTTCTGTTCGGTGAAGTGCTCAAATCCCAGGTCTTCCATCACTTCATACAGGGGGATTGGGTCAAACGACTGGATGATCTCCAGGCCGCTGCCGACAGGAAGCTGCGTGGCCTGCTTTTTCAGGCCAGGGAAGAAATTACCCTGAATGCCCCTTACGTCGATCTGCTTGAAGGAACCGATCTTATCTTTCCACTCCATGTTGAACCCTCCTCAGTCCAGAATGTTGCCGTCCCGGGAAATCGTCACGACCTGCCACGGGATGAATTTCCCGCTGTTCCGAAGCGCGTTTTCCGCCGCCCTCTGCAGGCCGCCGCAGCAGGGCACCTCCATGCGGACGATCGTCACGCTCTTAATGTCATTGTCGCGGATGATCCCGGTCAGCTTGTCCGTGTAATCCACGGCGTCCAGCTTCGGACAGCCGATGATCGTGATCTTTCCCCGCATGAAATCCTCATGCATATTGGCGTAGGCATAAGCCGTACAGTCGGCGGCAATCAGCAGCTTCGCGCCGTCAAAGAAGGGTGCCTGCGTCGGTACCAGCTTGATCTGGCAGGGCCATTGCCCCAGGCGGGAAACCGGCTTTGCCGTGCCGATTGCTGTATTCTCCGTATCCTCATGCGCAAACTGCATCATTCTCGATCCGGGGCATCCACCTTCATGCTGAATGTTCTTCATTCCATCCATTTTCTTGACCTCCTGCGCTTTCTTGACCACCGCTTCATCATAGGCCGGTGCCTCGCGTTCTTCAAATGTGATTGCTCCGGTCGGGCAGTTCGGCAGACAATCGCCGAAACCGTCGCAGAAATTTTCCCGCATGAGCTTCGCCTTGCCATCGACAATATCAATGGCCCCTTCATGGCAGGCCTCGGCGCACAGGCCGCAACCGTCGCATTTTTCCTCGTCTATGTGGATGATTTTCCGGATCATCAAGCTCGCCTCCCTTGCCTCACTGGTATCAGTATACTCAGAATTATCTCAGTTGCCTGTATCTGGAGATACATGCTTTTGGTTTTTTTGTGCTATAATGGAATTGTGAAACGGGAAAAGGGGGAGGATTATGGATTACTCCGTTCTTGAAAAAAGCAAATTGTTTCATGGAATACCTGCCAGCGAGCTCCGGGCCGTCCTGGCATCTTCGACGCATCACATCCAATGCTACGAAAAAGGGGAAATCATTTTTCATTTGATGGATCAGGCGTCGCGGATCGGCATCATACTGGAAGGGCGCGTAGAGGCACAGAAATCATTCCCGAACGGGAGCCAGGTCAATGTCTCCGTTCGCGGGCCAGGAACGATGATCGGCCCGGCTGCGGCATTTTCGATCTCACAAAAATACCCCTGCGATGTCGTCGCGCTGGAGCCGGTGACGGTTCTGATGTTCCAAAAAGAAGATCTGCTCTCGCTGATGTACAAGAATATCCGAATTCTGGAGAATTTCACGACAGAGATCGCCTCGGCCACATATATGCTGCAGCAGCGGCTTGAATTGTTGTCCTACAGTGGGATCGCACAAAAGGCGGCTTTCTGGCTTTTGACGCAAATGCGCCAGGCAGGGAACAACGCGATTCCTATTCCCGAATCAGTATCCAAATGGGCCATGCTGATGAATGTATCCCGGCCATCACTTCACAGAGAATTGAAGCGCTTGGAGGAACAAGGTATTATTTCCCATTCATCAGCGGTCATTACGATCCACGATGAAGAGGCATTACAGGAGGTGTTAAGTCAATAATCGGGCTACCACAGGAATGACCTTATGATTCATACTAATAGATCGATGGAGGAGGTACCATTATGCAGCACGAATGTAAGATCACCGTTCTGGAAAAGAAGTGTTTTACCGATTATCAGGAGAAGTATCTGGCCGATCCCAAGTCCGGCCCCTGTCCCTTCTTCAACGTGGGTGACGAATTCATATTGAAGCGCACACCGCAACAGGATGATTTTTACCACCTGATGGATGGCAAATTCTGTGGCGAGGCCTGGGACGCAGTCAGCCGCTATGTTTATACGGCGTTGCAGGGTGGATCGGTCATGAAGGGCTGGACGAATGATGACCGGATCATGATCGCCTGCTGTAATGATGGGACGAGACCGGTCATCTTCAAGATCGAGCGCATTGACATTCCGGAAAATGATGAGGAAAGGGAATGGCTGGCAAAGCAGGACTTCTCCAATTCGGCGAAAAATGCCTATACTGGCTGACAGTCCTATCCGTACATGGATTACACGAATTACACGGATTGCACGCCATACACGCGGCGCACGATAAATCCGGGCAATTCCACGGGAAATCGAATCCCAAGGTGACTATATCAGATAACTCCCAAATAGAACCCGGCCCATGATGCAGGCCCAACCGTGTATTCCTGCGGAATACGGGGGATAAGGGCGGCAACGGACCGGGTTAATATATGGCCTTGCTTTTTAGCACCCTGAGTTTTCCAGAATTCTCTGTACCTCGGAAGGCTTTAAAACCTTACCCATCGATACGACCTTCTCGTTCAGGACAAGAGCTGGCATACTCATGACGCCATAGCTCATGACAGTGGGCATGTCTGTGATATACTCGATCCTGATTGAATTGGATTTGCCCATTGCCTTTACCGCTGCCTGTGTATTCTCCAGCAGGGTGTGACAGTTCTTGCAGCCGGAACCCAGTATCTTCACGGTGTTCCCGACATTTGCAGCGCACCCGCAATCCGCCTGATCTGCCATGTTGCAGCCGCACTGTGCATTGCCTTTATCAGGCTGATTGCAGCAGCAGCTGGTTGCCTGGGTTTCTTCCTTCTTCTTACCAATTCCGAACATGATTATTGCCTCCTTTATAATGCTGCGTCAGATGATCCAACGCTGAATGACATTGAACATATAGCCCACGATAACGATTCCAGCAGCGCATATGGCTATAAAAATACCCAGCAGCTTCGGTTTCACGGCTTTGCGCAACATGATCAGGCTGGGCAGCGAGAGCGTCGTGACCGCCATCATGAAGGATAGCACAACGCCCAGCAACGCGCCCTTGGCCAGCAGCGCCTCGGCAATGGGAATCGTGCCGAAGATGTCTGCGTACATTGGCACGCCGACAATGGTGGCAATCAGGACACCGAACGGATTATTGCCGCCCAGCGCCGCAACAACCCATGCTTCTGGAATCCAGTTGTGAATGACCGCACCGATTCCCACGCCAGCCAGCACATACGGAAAGACCTTCCTTGCGGTGGACACGACCTGCTCCCAGGCGTATTTCAGACGATCTTTGAACAGCAATTCATTCTGCGGCACATCCAGCGCATGGCCGTTGCGAATGTAGTCCTCCACCTGATCTTCAAGGTGCAGGCGTTCGATCAGGCTGCCGCCGATCACCGCGACGATCAGTCCCAGCACCACATACACCACGGCGACCTTCCACCCGAAGATGCTCATGAGCAGCACCAGCGAGCCGAGATCAACCATCGGGGAGGAGATCAGGAAGGAGAACGTCACGCCCAACGGCAGGCCAGCGCTGGTAAATCCGATGAACAGCGGAATGGACGAGCAGGAGCAAAATGGCGTTACCGTACCCAGCAGCGCGCCGACGATATTTGCGCCGATGCCGTGGAAACGTCCAAGAATCCTTCGGCTGCGCTCCGGGGGAAAGTAGCTCTGGATGTAAGAGATCACAAGGATCAGGAATCCCAGCAGCACCATGATCTTGATGGTATCGTAGAGAAAGAATTGAACACTCGCTCCGATTCGACTGTCCGCATTCAACCCCAGGAAAGAGAGCAGCGTCCCGATCAGCCTGTTCAGCCATTTCATGCCCAATACTTCATCCTGAATAATAGTCCCAATGCTCATTTGACGCCTCCATAATATTGATATATTGCAATTATTCGATATGTTGTCCTGAGAAAAACCGATGCCGTCAACATCGGTGTGATTCCTCCGAGTCGATCTTTACTCCTTGCGATGGCAGATGCAGTCTGCTTTTTCTTCAAAGATATGTTTAAGGGTCTCATGGAATGCGGACAGTCTGTCGGCGTTCAGCGAATAGTATATATTCTTCCCATCCCGCCGATCAATGACAACCCCGGCTTCGATCAATACCCGCATATCATGGGAAAGTGTCGGCTGTGTGATATGAAAGGCTTCAAGGATCTTGCAGGCACACAGTTCGCCGCAGGACAGCATATCCACGATCTTTAACCGTTTGGGATCGGAAATGGCCTTAAGCACCTTCGCAGTATCGGTGTAAATCTGCTCCATGTTTCCGCCTCCGATCAATAGAATAAATTCTATATGTCTATATTATATGCAGAAGCTAAGCTTTTGTCAACAGAAAAAATAGAAAGACTTCTATATTTTGTTATCCGTACACGGATTACACGAATTACACGGATTACACGCCGTACACGCGGTACACGGCAAATCCGGAAGAATCCACGGGAATTGAAATCCCTGTGTGGCGGATCCGAACAATTTACAAACGAACCCGGCCCATGTTGCAGGCCCAACCGTGTATTCCTGCGGAATACGGGTGATAAGGGCGGCAAAGGGCCGGGTTTTGCATAAAGAAAAGCGAACCCATCATTTCTGATGAGCTCGCTTGCAGCACCTATTGTCAGTGCTGATGGTGCGGGAAACAGGACTTGAACCGTGCTCTATGAACGCCAAACCCCTTGTAATTACGGCATTTTCAAATTTTCATGTCTCCTTTTTGCGATTTTCGTGTCTCTTTTTTTGTAAGCGTTCGTTTCTGTTGATCTCACGAGAATGCAGCTAAACGAATAATTAACATTCTTTTTTAGCGGCTTGTCATGCCCTCACTCATATTGTTTCAGATATTTTGACACCGATCGGCTCATTTCCTTAGCGAAATCGGAGTTGTATTTCCGTTGGCAGAAGGCACGCATCCACGATTCATAATCCCCATCAGCAGCCTTTCCCCAGAACATTTCCCTCAGCTCAGCGCTGTCTTTGCGCCGATATTGGTTCTCCTGAACGATATATTGAATATCCAGGCGCTCTGGTTTTTTGCGCTCCTTCTGCTGCTCTGTCGGATAGCCGAACACCAGCAGGGCAGCGGGGAAGACGTACTCGGGCAAGCCAAGAATATCCCGCTGAGTCTCCATGTTTTCCATGATGTCGCCGATGTAGCAGGAGCCGATGCCGAGGGATTCCGCAGCGATGACGGCGTTCTGCGCAGCGATCAGAGCATCGTCTACGGCCAGCAGCAGATCGCCTGGGCCGGGCTTGCGGGGCTTGCAGCCGGCGTCACGGAAAGCGTCGTACCATTTAAGGCAGTCCGCGCAGAAGACCAGCACCAGCATCCCTTTCGCGATGAAGGGCTGATGGTCGCAGGACTCTGCCAACCGGGAAAGCAATGCCGGGTCGGTCACGCGCAGGATGGTATAGAGCTGCTGGTTGCCGGCAGTGGGAGCCATCGCCGCGGCGCGTAGGATGGCCTGAACATCCGTCTCATCTATCGGTTGATCGGTGAAAACGCGAACTGACTTGCGTTCGTAAAGCTGTCGTATAGTTTCGTTCATTTCGCACCTCATTGCATAGAATTGACCGTCGAGAGTATCTTCCCGATGCTATCGTGGAAGACGAGGTCGGCCTCCCCGTCCATCAGTGTTTTGCTCTTGTTGATGATCACCAGGCGACCTCCGCAGAACTGCCTTGCCAGCCCTGCCGCAGAGCCGACCTGAAGGGACGTCCCTCCGATGATCAGCAGGTCGGCGTCGCGGATCATCTTCTGTGCCTTGTCATGCGCTTCCTTCGGCAGGAATTCACCGTAGAGGGTGACATCTGGACGTACCATGCCACCGCACTTCGGGCAGCGTGGCTTGCCGGTGCTCTCAAAGATGAAATCCACGCCATAAGCGACGTTACAGATGGTACAGTGGTTGCGCCAGGTCGTCCCGTGGATTTCCTGAACATTCACGCTTCCGGCCTTCTGGTGAAGCCCGTCGATATTCTGGGTGACGACGCCGGCCAGCTTGCCGTCCTTCTCCCACTGGGCCAGAATCTTATGCGCCGCATTGGGTTCTACAGACCTTGCGTCCAGATGACTGCGGTAGTAGTCAAAGAACACGTCCGGCTCGTTGCGCAGGCATTCATAGCTCAAAAGGTATTCCGGCTGATAGCTGGCGAAACGCTTTTCGGTCTTATGATACAGTCCATCCTTACTGCGAAAGTCCGGGATGCCGCTCTCCGTGGACACACCCGCCCCGCCGAGGAAAACTGCGGAGGCGGCGTTTCGGAGCATTACCCGGAAGGCGGAGAGCTTCTCTTCTTCTGTCATGCGGTTAAATGGGTGCTTCACTGTTTTGCCCTCCAAGCATCGTGCGCGGCGATGTAATCAATCACCTCATCGTTGCTCATTTTCCTGTCGCGGAATTGCTCATGGGTGAAGGCAGGATCGCCCGTTTTGAAATTCACCTTGATAGTACTCTCATGGCGAAGGGTTTTCAAACGCCTGTGGTAATCAAACTGCCAGGATGAAACAGGCGTTAAGATGACCACAGACTCGTAAACGAAACGACACGCAAAGCCCATCCGTTCACACTTTTCGACAATTTCTTGACGCAGGGTGGCTTCCTCTTCCGCTGCCCGCAGCTCTGCCATTGCTTTTCTGGTGAGAACACGGCTGTGCGGTGTTATCTCGCCGCATTGATTACATGGTCTGGGGAATGAATCACCGATGCCCGGATACGGTTCATCAAAGGCGTATTGTTGCCGGGTATGGCAAACCGTACATTCACAGAGATAGTGGCGCATCAATTTTTCCTGCTTTCAATAATACGCTTCAATTCTTCCACGGTCATGATTACATCTTTCTTTCGATGAATCATCCTGTGATAATTTCAATATTGTTTTCAACTATGCCATTGTTTTATCGTCATCATGTGTGTATAAGCCAAGTTTACCATAGGCAGTATCACTTTGCAAGATGGATTACCTGTTTTACATAGAAGAGACGGGGACTGCTGGAAACACCCATAGCTATTATGGGATGGGCTGACAGCCAGACAGAGGTGGTACGTATGCAAAAAGAGAAAGACAGATAACACAGATAATTCATTTCTGACTGCTGTGAATAGTAACACAATAAGAAAAAAGCATATCAGCACAATTTTCATCCTATTTCACTTCATATGCGAAAAAACAGATAGAGGGAGTTCTTTTGGACACCATAAATGATATACTTAAGCTAGTGCTAGCCTAAAATGAAAAACTAAACCCGTACCTTGAGAGCTAAATATCGAGGAAACGCAACAGGTTTACTTTTGCAATAGAAAGCAAAGGAAGGTCTGAGCGTTTATGCCGCGAAAGGTCCCTTGACAATGGGACTGGCGGTGGTAGGCTGTACGCCAGACCAACCCAGCGCAGCGACCGGTTGGCGCGTTGGTCTGAAAACCACCGCCAGCGGGTCCCATTGTCAAGGGACACCGTGGAATAAATGCTCAGGCCGGAGAAAAGGAACATACCAGTACAGTGTCGAATAATACCTGTACGACGGGTCGCGTTTACTTTTGCATAAGGATTTGCCAGCCGTCTGTTTGTTGTTCCATTTTTCTGCCCTTTTCGGTTTGGATCAGGCCTTTTATAGCACATATGGACTGACTTAGACCTCACCAGGAAGCCTCTGATGCCTCTATTTTCGTTTTTTCTGTTCCCTCGATATTTCAGTCACAGGTTTAGTCTTGCATTCAAGGAAGCTAGTGCTAGTGCTGGCCTAGAATGCCGATGCTGACCTACTATTGGAGTAAATGTCGATTGGCGGTGTATGTAATAAGCGAAGTCATTAGTTAAGGCTAATATTATAAACGTTTGAAATACGCAAAATAAAATTGACTTTTCTATGACATGATGGTATAGTTAGAGTGTTGTATTATTACTCCAACGGAGGTGATCGCGGTGGCGATGAGTTACAACAAGTTATGGAAACTACTCATTGACCGCAATCTGAAAAAGAAGGACTTAAGAGAGATGGCTGGACTGTCGACTAATGTCTTAGCTAAGATGGGTAAAGGCGGAGATGTTTCAACGCAGGCTTTAAGAAAAATATGCACTGCGCTGAACTGCGAACTAGGGGATATTGTTGATGTCGTTCCGGACGAGACTGACTGACCTGAGAAACGAGAGCGATAGACTGGAGAGGGAGGTGACGTGAATGTGGTGCAGGAAGTGCAATATAGAAACCAATGAGAAACTCTGCCCGATTTGCGGTACCGAGACGGTTGAAGATTTGCCGGTTGAAATTTACTGGTGCAAATCCTGCCATACTCCAGTTATCCAGACTGTTAAACAGTCGGACAGAGGGTTCTGCCCTATCTGCGGGAAAAAAACAAGGTACATGTCTTCAGACCTGCGTCCGGTATTTCCTGAAGAACGCTTGCTGATGGAAATTCTGCAAGGAGTGGAGCCAAATACCTACGCTCATTCATCAGTTTGGGCAGAAAACAATCGCTATTATATCGACGGTAAGGCCACATCCCTGCCAATGAAGCTCTTCCAGACGGCAGATACAGACGCAATCGGCGATGCGGTACGGAAGTATCAGTCACAGAACGACAGCGTGTACTTTATGGAGAATATCCAAGTGTTCTTCCGGGCCAATGTAAATCGGCTGAACTATCTCAAAGACGAAGCACATGCGTTCGTCAAGGAGACCGCTGCTAAGTTTGGCAGAGAGAAGATCGTAATCTCTTTCTCAGGTGGCAAGGACTCAACAGCGACGGCGCACCTGGTGACTACGGCTCTGAGCGATCCGAGTATTATCCATATCTTTGGGAACACGACGCTGGAGTTCCCACTGACGGAAGAATACGCTAAGCGTTACCGCGACGAGCATCCCCAGGCGATCTTTATTGAGGCAAAGAACGAAGATCAGGTGTTCAGCGAATTATGTGAGGATATCGGTCCACCAGCTAGAATGATGCGCTGGTGCTGTTCGATGTTCAAGACAGGACCGATCTCTCGCGTTCTCAATAGCCTGTACGGTAATGAGCAGATCCTGACCTATTACGGTATCCGTAAATCAGAGTCTGTTAGCCGAAGCAAGTATAACCGGGTGGAGAATGGCTCCGAGTCAGTCAAGATCCAGCAGCAGACCGTCGCATCACCGATATTTTTCTGGAAGGATATCGATATTTGGCTGTATCTGCTATCAGAGGGGATAGACTTTAACAAGGCATACCGCCTAGGATATGATCGTGTGGGATGCTGGATGTGTCCCAATAACAATCAACGAGCGCAGTTCCTCTCGCGGATTTATATGCCGGAGCAGTCAAAGGCGTGGAGAGATTTTCTGGTTCGGTTTGCGAGGCAGATCGGCAAGCCGGATGCGGAAGAATACGTCGATTCGGGAAAATGGAAAGCAAGGCAAGGCGGCAATGGGCTAAAGGCGGCTGGCGACGTCAAGATCAAGTTTACTAACTGCACGACCGAGGACCATGCCAAAATCTATAAGCTTGTTCGGCCATACGACGATGAACTGGTAGGGATGTTCGTCCCCTTCGGCAGAGTAGCGCCTGAGCTCGGTAAGAAGCTGCTCCGCGAAGTCATTGTCATGGACGCAACAGCAAACGTTCCAATCTTGTCGATCCAGCCGTTTTCCCAGGATGGCTATGACTATGCGGTCAAGATCAAGACGATGAACATTGCAGACCATGAGGGGTTGCAGAGGCAGGTCGCATACCAGATCAGGAAGTTCAACGCTTGCCGGAAATGCTTAAAATGCGAATCGCTCTGTCGAACTGGGGCGATATCCATAACGAACGACGGATACTATATCGATCCGAAAAAATGCGTCCATTGTAAGAAGTGCGTCAATGCCAAATATCTGGATGGCGGCTGTATGATGGATAAGTACTTAAGAACGAAGTAAAGGTGGTGGCAAGCCTGTGAAGTTTAGAGCTCACGAGACGTTCTTTATCAGAAAAGGATGGTTGAACAAGGGCTTGAGCCAGGTATATAGAAACGGCGATGTGTTCATCTCTAAAGAGGTCAACCCGATGGATGTGTTCGGCATTGGCAGCAATATGGTCAAATCTCTCCGCTACTGGATGCAAGCTGTGGGGTTGACCCAGGAGCCTGCAAAGGGCCGCAGAACGCAGACCCTGACCACTTTGGGAGAAAGCGTGTATGCGCACGATCGCTATATTGAAGAGACCGGGACGCTCATGCTGCTCCAATATCGTTTGGCCACCAATAAGGATGAAGCGACGGCATGGTACTACTTTTTCAACGGTTTCAATATGGCGGAGTTTACCCGCGATAATTTCGTTCAAGGCTTGCAGTCCTTTGTGCGGATGACAGCGGGTGAGGAAGATGTGGCGATCAGGTCACTCAATGACGACTTTGCGTGTATTGTCAACACTTATCTTCCCCGCTATAAAGTCAATCCTGACAAGGTATCCGCTGAGAACAATATCGATTGCCCGTTGGGAGAATTGGGACTGGTCGATATCCTGGATAAAAAGGCCAAGACCTATCGGAAGGCAATGCCATCTTCGGAGATGTTTAATCCATGGGTCGTCATGGCTATCATCTCCGAACAAGCAGAGCTTGCCGGGTGTAAAACAGAAGTCAGCCTGAGCAACCTGCTGAGCGCGCCGGGAAATATTGGAAAAGTGTTCAACCTTGATACGATCACCATGCTAGATGTGCTTTATAAAACGGAGAAGCTTGGGTTCATTCGGATCAACCGTACTGCTGGCCTTGATGTTGTAACGCTAAACGGCCTTCCTGCCTTCCGAGAGTGCGTCGAACAATACTACGCATCGATCAATCCACAGTAAACAGGAGTTATGTTCCATGAGCAAAATGATTTCTGTCAGTTCAGGCTTCCAATACTCCGTTAACATAGGCTTCGACCTGAACAACGACGAAAAGCTCAAAAACTTCATACCGACTAAAGCCTCGCTTGCTTTGTTAAAGGATATCCTTCTGAGCACTCGGCCCTCTTCTACAGAGAGAGCCAGGGTGCTGATTGGTGCATATGGCAAGGGCAAGTCTCATATCGTGCTGACCATCCTCGCTATGCTCTATAAACGCGATAAGGGGCTGTTTGAGAAACTGCTCTCCAAAGCGGCAGAAGACCATCAGCTGATGCAGCTTATAGATAGTTACTATGAGTCAGATGAGAGAATCCTGCCCGTTGTTATTACGGGCAGCAGTACTAGCCTGACACAAGCGTTCCTGCTGGCATTGCAGAGGACGCTGTCTCAGCATGATCTCCTTGACGTAATGCCGGAGACGAATTACCGGGCAGCAGTAGCGACGATCCAGCGCTGGAGGGATGAGTACCCGAAAACCTTCGAACAGCTAAAGAAAAAGATCGACCTGCCGATCGAGGAATTTATCTCTCGTCTGGAGGATTACGATACAAAGTCCTATGAACTTTTCGAACGAGTATACCCCCTGCTAACCTCAGGGAGCCTGTTCAACCCGTTCCTGGGCTTCGACGTTATCGAACTCTACGAGAGCGCAGCTAGGGGGCTGCGCCAGAAGGGCTATACTGGAATCTATCTGGTTTATGATGAGTTTAGCAAATTCCTGGAAGCGAATATCACCGAAGCATCTGTCAGTGATACGAAGATGTTGCAGGATTTTGCGGAGAAGTGCAACCGTAGTGGGACGCTGCAGATGCATATCATGCTGATTTCTCACAAGGAGATCGCCAACTATATAGATAAGCTGCCGAAACAGAAGGTTGATGGCTGGCGCGGTGTATCGGAAAGGTTCCTGCACGTCCATCTGAACAATCACTTCTCGCAGACCTACGAGATCATTGCCGCGGTCATCCAGAAGGATGCCGAGTTATGGGATGCATTCTCCAGGAGATTCAGCGGGAACTTCAGGGATCTGGCGGGAAAGTACTCCCGGCACCCTCTGTTTTCTGACGTTGATGGGCAAACGGCTCAAGCCATTGTGTATGACAGCTATCCACTCCACCCGGTCTCGACCTTCATTCTGCCGAGGCTGTCGGAGAAGGTGGCGCAGAATGAGCGGACGCTGTTCACCTTCCTTTCTGCCGAAGGAACATCGACGCTTAGCGCTTTTCTCGATACATACGATGATCAGGATTTCCGGGTCATAACGCCAGACCTCATCTACGATTACTTTGAGCCGTTGCTCAAAAAAGAAGTGTATGAAGGCGGCATCCACCATACGTTCATTCTCGCGTCGTCGATCCTGGAACGACTGGGAGACGATCTGCTTCAGCGAAAAATCGTCAAGACGATCGCCCTCATCTATATGCTGGAGCAGTTTGAGCGGATCAGGCCGACGATTGGCGAGCTGGCGGACGTATTCTCTGTCAGCTATACCCACGAGGAAATAGAGGAAGCTATCCGGGATCTGGTTGATAGCAAGTTCCTGGTCTACTTAAAGCGCAGCAATGGCTATTTGCAGCTTAAGCAAGCCTCTGGGATCGATATCCAGGAGAAGATCCATGATCTGATAGAAGCTAAGGGCAGCCGGATCGTGGTCAAGGACATCCTTAACAGCACGAACTTCGACAGCTTCGTTTATCCCTCTCGCTATAACGATGAGCATTGGATGACAAGGTATTTTTCCTTTACGTTCATCGACGGAAGCGAGGTGGGCTCTGATACAGATTGGACGCAGAAGGCCAAAACGATCCCCGGAGACGGTGTCGTTTACGCGATCCTTCCTCAGGCTGATGAGGCGATCCCTGAGATCCAGGAGAAGCTGATCGCAAGTAGTGCTAGCATCGAACGGTGCATATTTATCATTCCCAAGCACCACTCCGAGATCGAGGAAATTGTCAGGGAGTTCTATGCTGTATCTCTGCTCCGCGACGAGGTGCGGGACGACCGAGTGTTGTTTGACGAATACGAAGTGATCTATGAGGACTTGTATGATGTGATCTGCGAATACATCGCTCAGTATACTCACCCGGAGCATCATAAGGCAACCTACATCCATAAGGGAAAAGTGGCTGATATCCGAAGAAAGGCAAGGCTCACTGAGCTCGCATCTGAGATTTGTGAAAAGACCTATACTCATACTCCAACCGTCAATAATGAGATGATCAATAAAGATGAAATCACCTCAATGGCAAATAATAGCCGGAGCAAGATCATCGCGGCGTTGCTCAGGAACGAGCTGGAGCCGAATCTGGGCCTTCTTGGAACGGGTCAGGAGGTGTCCATCGCCCGGAATACGCTGTTTAATACAGGAGTGCTAATCGAAGAGAACGGGCACCTGGTGGTCAATTCAAAGATAGATAATCCCAATATGGCATATCTTCTCGATATCATCCGCAGGTTCCTGTCTGGAGCCGGTAATGGCACCAGGTTCTCTGAGCTGTACGACCAACTGATTCGCCCCGAAAATGGAATAGGACTTAGGCGAGGGATCATTCCAATCTATCTGGCGGTAGTTTTACATGAGTACAAGCAACAGCTCATCTTGGCTGACCGGTTTGGTCCAGTGACTCTTTCCAGCGACGTGGTACAGCAAATCGCGGCGGAACCTGGAGACTTTACGGTTTCTCTTGTAGAGTGGAGCCAGGACAAGGCAGAATTCGTGAGGAAGATAGAAGCGGTATTCTCTGACTTTGTAGTCGAAGCGGAGAAAAACGACAACGTATACGACTTTGTCGTTAACGCGATGCGGCGTTGGTATATGTCGCTTCCTAAGTATACTAAGGAATGTCGGATCTATCCTGACGGCCAGCCCATCGATAAGAGAAGGCTGGAGTGGATGCGACTGCTCCGTCAGAACGATTCGGGATTCGAGCTGCTGTTCAAAAAAATCCCAGCTGCTTTCCATTACCATGACGCACTGGAAGGGCTAGATGAAAATATCCAAGCTGCCAAGAGTAGTTTTGACCGGATGCTTGGAAGATTGGAAGCAGCAATCGCCAAACGCACCAAAGAGCTACTAGTGCTGCCATCCGCACAAGCCAACATTGATCAGCAGTCACTCTACTCGGTAGTCAAGGACTGGTGTGAGTCATTAGATCCGAGAGTATTCGAGCAGGTTTTCCCTGATGGGACCGAGAAAGCCCTGGCTCTGATGGAGAGCGTTACCAATGATGAGCATACGTTCATCTTAAGACTTAGTAAGCTGGCGACCGGGCTTCGGATAGAGGACTGGGTTGATAATACAGTTGAACGGTACATGGAAGTTTTGTCGCGATACAAAACGACAGCAGAAGAATTCCAGGCAGCGTCAGAGAACGACGAACAAGGAGAACTGCCAGAGGGCGCAGGATTCCAAATTGTCTATCCCGACGCAACGGGAAAGCCTGTCACTAAGAGGTTCGCTTCCGTTACCCCGACAGCCAGATCGATGATTCTCAAAAAGCGCGTCGAGGCAGCGCTGAAAGAAATGGGTCAAGCTATAACTGAACAGGAAAAACGACAGGTACTGATGGAGGTCTTAAAGGATCTCTGCTAAGGGAGATGAGAGAATGGCTTACTTCGATAATGCGGCAACGACCTTCCCAAAGCCAGAGGCGGTATACCGGAAAATGGATGAGTTCTATCGCCTGTCTGGCGGTAGTGCTGGTCGGGGAAGTCATACTCTCTCCCAGAATACTGGAGCACTGCTCCGAGATACACGAGAACGGATCGGAAGAGTTCTGGACGCTGGAGTAAAGCAGGTGATCTTCACTCCGACTGCGACAATAGCGCTCAATATGGTTATCCAAGGGATAATTGAGAAAGGTGCACGGACAGTTTATATCAGCCCCTTCGAGCACAACGCGGTCACGAGAGTTCTTCATCACTTCGAGGAGAAAGCGCAAATCCTCGTAAACCAGCTCAAAACCGCAGATGACCTGGTGTACGACATAGAAGGCATCCGTTACCAGTTTGAAACGGAACGTCCGGATCTCGTCATCATAAGCCATGTCAGCAATGTGATTGGGCTAATCTCACCTGTTGCCGAGGTGTTTAGGCTGGCAAAGGGATACGGGGCGACGACAGTGGTAGATATGGCCCAGAGCGCAGGGCTGGTAAGCTTGGCAGTCGGGCAAGAAACGGTTGATTTCGCGGTATTTGCAGGACACAAAACACTCTACGGGCCAACTGGTATATCTGGGTTTCTGATGAAGCCTTCCTTCGACCTGCCACCTATATTATTTGGCGGGACAGGCTATGATTCGGCGAATCAGAATATGCCTGATTCCCTGCCAGAGAGATACGAGATGGGAACTCTCAATACCTCCGGTATTGCGGGGCTCAATGCGGCTCTATGTTGGATTGAGGAAGTCGGCAGCGAGAAGTTGTTGGAGGTGGAAGTCAGGAACCGGCAGAGACTAATCGATCTGTTCGAGAAGTATTGGTTCCTTAGAGTGGTAGGCAATTCGGCTACCGCACGATTTACCGGTATTGTATCCTGCGTGATGGATGGGATCAGCAGTGATAGCGCAGGGCAGGTTTTTGATCAGCAAGGAATCTCAGTACGGACAGGGCTACAATGTGCGCCGTTGGCGCATCAGTTCCTTAAAACATTCCCGGTGGGAACAATCCGCTTTAGTACGAGCTACTTTACCTCAGAAGCGGATTTTAAGGAATTACAGAACGCTCTCGATTATATCGAGGAGAATCTTTGAGAGGAGTGGCAGAATGAGTTTAGCAAACCTTCCGATCAAAGCAGAATATCGATCGCTGATTGATAATGTCGTACAGGACTTCTATATTCCTCTGCTTAATCAGGCGACGGTCTATAAACGTGCTGTGGGCTTTTTCTCATCCACTTCCCTAGTGGAGGTTTCCAAAGGCATCGCGGCGATGGCACAGAAAGGCGGCAGAATCCAGATCGTAGCCTCTCCATATCTGTCGGATGAAGATATCGATGCAATCCGGAAGGGCTATGAGGATCGGAATAAGATTATCGAGCAGGCGTTGCTTTCCCAGCTGTCTGACGAGCATCTGGACTATTATTCGATGGAGCGACTGAATCTGCTGGCTAATCTGATCGCCGAGAGTATTCTCGACATCCGTATCGCTTATACTGAGAACGCTAAAGGAATCGGAATGTATCACGAGAAGATGGGGCTGATTGAGGATGCTGAAGGAAACTGCGTAGCCTTCTCTGGGTCAATGAACGAGTCGGCCACAGCGATGCTGATAAACTATGAGACTATCGATGTATTCCGAAGCTGGGGCGACACAAATGAAGTTGAACGGGTAAAACTAAAGAAAGCGGCGTTCGCATCGATCTGGAGTGATAGTGAACCGAATATCAAGGTTCTGGAGTTTCCTAAGATCACCGAGGCTCTAATAGAAAAGTATCGCAAAAAGGCTCCGAATTATACTGTCGATATTATGCAGTTCCAACATCGGCAGCGGACGAAGTCTGCTCCGGTTACGCCGGTTGGTGCGCGTATCCCAGCAGACATTAAGCTCCACGACTATCAGAAAGACGCTATCGCAGCATGGGTCGGAGAGAACTATCGTGGTATCTATGACATGGCCACCGGTACAGGTAAAACCTTTACAGGTTTAGGTTCGATAGCTAAACTCTCCGAGGATCTGAATGATGATCTGGCTGTTATTATCGTCTGCCCCTATCAGCATCTGGTTGATCAATGGGTTGAGGATATTGTTAGATTCAATATCAAGCCGATCATCGGATATAGTAGCTCGCCGCAGAAGGACTGGAAGAAGAGACTGAACAAGGCGATCCTCGATCAGAAACTGAGACCGGAGAAGCGTTTCTTCTGCTTCGTCAGCACTAACGCGACGTTTGCGAGCACTTATGTACAGGACCAGATCAATAAGATTCGCAGCCCGATTTTATTAGTCGTAGACGAGGCACATAACTTTGGTGCACACACTTATGCCAAATGCTTGGACGATCGGTTTACCTACAGATTGGCTTTGTCGGCTACGCTTGAACGGCATCACGACGAGGAAGGCACGGCTCTGCTGTATGACTTCTTTGGAAAAAAGTGTATCGAGTATTTGATGGAACGGGCCATCGGTGAAGATAAACTGACGAAGTACAAGTATTATCCGGTTGTCGTACACCTAAACGAAGACGAGCTTGAGAAATATGGGCAACTATCCTATGAGATGTCCAGATGCTTGACGACTGGCAAGAACGGCAAGCCGAAGCTCAATAAGCGAGGAGAGATCCTGGCCCTGCAACGAGCGAGATTGGTCGCGGGAGCGTCGGAAAAACTGACGGCTTTGCGTGAGGTAATCCAGCCTTACATACACGACAACAACCTGCTAGTCTACTGCGGTGCTACGAATGTGCTGGACGATAAAAGTGATTATACGCCTACTGACTCTGGAGATCTACGCCAAATCGAAGCGGTTACCAATATTCTTGGCAATGAATTTGGAATGAAGGTCGCCCGGTTTACTGCAGAGGAGAGCATGGAAACGCGGACGATCATAAAGGAACAGTTCCAGAAAGCCGACGGTCTTCAGGCGATTGTCGCGATTAAGTGTCTGGACGAGGGTGTCAATATTCCTGGCATTCGTACCGCATTTATTCTGGCGAGTACTACCAACCCTAAAGAGTATATCCAGAGACGAGGTCGCGTGCTGAGAAAGGCATCGGGCAAACTGTTTGCAGAAATATATGATTTTGTGACACTGCCGAGACCGCTTGACAGTGTCTCCGGATTAACGGAAGATCAGGCTCATTGGGATCTGTCGCTGGTGAAGCGCGAACTTGATAGGATAATGGAGTTCGGAAGGCTATCTATGAACCCGATGGACTCACAACAACTGATTTGGGATATTAAGGACGCTTACCACATTGTGGATGCTAAACCTGTTGAGGAAGAGTTTTAGAAATTAATTGAAACTATACGATAGGAGGCAATGCGGCGATGGAAGAGATCAAAGTCAACGACAAGGCAGTCGAGAGACTTAAGAAGAAGATCATCATCCAAGAGAACCTGAACCTTAAGACTCGAACGAAAAGCGACCAAGAGATGATCTCGTGGATCAAGAAACAGATTGAGGAGGAAGTTAAATGCTACTCGAACGAATAAAGTTGGTTAACTTCCGGCAGTTCAGGAACGAATCCATTCAATTTGCGAATGGAGAGAACGGCAAGAACGTCACGATCATCCTCGGTGAGAACGGTACGGGTAAGACCACCTTCGCACAGGCATTCTTCTGGTGTTTGTACGGCGAGACTGAGTTTACTGATAAGGTAATCCTCAACCGCATTGTAGCTCGAGAAATGACTCCAGAGAATCCGCAGACTGTCCGAGTTGAGCTTTCTCTGAAGCATGGCGAGGTGCTCTATACCCTGATCCGTGAGCAGGTCTATCGCAAGGAATACTCCGGCAAGATCAAAGCTGACAATACCACATTCAGCATCGCGAGAAGAGATCATACCGGCAATACTGAATACGTGAAGAAATCTCTCTGTGAGGCAGAGGTCAAGTCGATCCTGCCGAAAGAGTTGTCGCGTTACTTCTTCTTTGATGGTGAGCGTATTGAACGGATGAGTAAGGACATCTCGCAGGACAAGAAAGCCAATGACTTTGCTGAAGCAGTAAAGGGCTTGCTGGGGCTTAATGCGATCTTCACTGCGATCCAACACTTTAAGCCGACTTCCAAGTATGGAGTTATCGGTAGTTACTAAAGCAGCTACGATGCCCATAGCAATACCAAGATCCAAGAGTATACGGCTGTTGTCCAGCGGTGTAAAGATCGAATTGCTCAAATAGATGCTCGAATCGAGGAGCTGGAAGGTCAGATCGAATCTGCAAGGGCTCGCAAGTCTGAGAAGGTAGAGGAGATCAAGACCTACGCTGAGGGAGAGAAGCTCCAGAAAGAAAAAGAGGCGCTGCTGCGCAAAATAGCAAGCACCAAACAGATGCGAGCGATGACGGTTAAGGGCTTGTGCGGTGACTTTGGACAAGGAATGAATGCCTTCTTCTCTGCGCTTCTGATCAAGCGAGCCTTGGAGATGCTTTCCGCAAAGGACTTTACCGGCAAAGATATTCCTCATATGCATGGGGATACCATCGAGTATTTGCTCAAACAGGGCGTTTGTATCTGCGGAACTCATCTTGATCCGGGGACGATTCCGTACCAGAAGGTCAAGGAGTTGATTGAGTTCTTGCCGCCCCAGACGCTGAGTGCTGCGATCGGAGACTTCAAGAAAGAGGCTAAAAGCCGCGCCAATCAACTTGGCACGAGTATGTTTGAAGAGATCAAGGGACGGCTAGCGGTAATAGGCCAGCAAGATGATGACATCGACGATCTGACGAATGATCTCCATGCCATTGAGGGCCATCTAAGCGGTGGTGACGTCCGCGATAAGGTTCGCGTAATCAACGACGAGATCAAGACGTGCGACGATATCATTAGAAAATGCAACGCCGAGCGAGATAAGCTGCTCGGTGAACGTGGAGCATTAGAAGGACAGATGTCCCGTGCCGAGAGTGACCGCATGGCTCTGACGCTTCTCGACAGCAAGAACAAGCAGATAGAGATCTGCAAGGCTTACGCTACTAGAATCTACCACGAGTTGCTTGATACTTACAATACCAGCGAAAAAGAAATCCGTCATAAGCTACAGGATACGATCAATGAGATCTTCAAGCAGATTTATGAGGGTGGCCTGTCGCTGACGATTGATGATAAGTACCACATCTCTGTGTATGCTACCGATTACGAGGGCGACGTGGAGACCTCTACTGCGCAGAGCATCTCAGTTATCTTCGCCTTCATTACGGCAATCATTAAGATGGCGCGAGAGAATCGGAATGCGACTGACGAGAATGCCAAGCTGTTGTCCTCTGAGCCATATCCGCTAGTCATGGACGCACCGCTATCGGCTTTCGATAAGAGGCGTATTAAGACCGTATGTACCGCTCTGCCGGAGACCGCTGAACAGGTGATTATCTTTATCAAGGATACCGACGGCGAGTTGGCAGAAGAGTATATGGGTGACCGGATCGGCAGCCGTCATCGCTTTGAGAAGAAGAACGAGTTCGAAACTGTTCTCTCGTGATTGGAGGTGGATTAGATGTTTGATAAACAGTATAGATTCCGCGGCAAGCACGCGATGCAGGTTTCTGATCTCACGGCCCAGTTTGATGCAGAGAGCAAAGCACAGTTGTTCCGGAGAAATCTGGATGTACTGATCAACGCACCTCTGATCGGTTTCCTTTTTGGTAGGAAAGCTGAGAAAGACGATGCTAAAAACCCTAACACTGGTAAGGTTGCGGAAGAGAGTGTATTCGACGAGCAGGTCATCAACAACAAGGAGACGTTGGAGTTCAACTTTAAGCTGATTATCCTGCTGGATACCGAGTACGAAGCAAACGAAGAGTCGCGGGTTAACCGGGCGTTCAGGCATCCCGGAGAAGATCCAGCAGATATGGAACTGTTCGATGCCTATACACGAGGCGGCGTGGAGGTACTCCATGAGAAACTGATTGAAGGCGTGAGCGACCCAAGCGAATACATTAGTCGCTTGTACGAATTCGTTGAAGAGTTCGACGAACGATTCAACGAAGGCGTAACGTCAGATGTACTGCTGAGCCTTTGTACCGGAAAATAGTTGGGAGATGTGACTATGGAAAGGGATGCTCGGAGCCAAGCATTGGATGCGCTGCTTAAAAAAGCTGACCGGCAAGGGTTTGTAACCTTTGACGACATCATGAACAGTGGCGATGAGTATGCTCTTTCCATAGCCGATTTTGACTGGGTATCCAATACAATTACTACTAGAGGCATTCTTGTTTACGATACCGCCCCTACTACATCAGTAGAAGAAATTGACGATGATGAAGTAGATGACTACTCCCAGATTGACTACGAAAAGGTTTATCGGGAGATCATAAGGATCGAGCCATCTCTGGAGCCATTTGTTGAGGAAGTAAGAGCCATTAGGCCCCCGCAGTTTAGGGAAACTTCCCAGCTTAAGTATCTGGTTCAGGAAGGTAATGCTCACGCTAGGCAACGAATGGTGGAGATGCACCTTAGAATCGCTCTTAGGATTGGTCTCCAGAGAGCACAGACCTATAATACAGATATTGTCGATTCGGTGCTGAATGCTTGTTTAGGAGTGGTATCGGCAGTTGATAGGTACGATCCAGATACCAGTGGACCGTTTGCCTCATATGCCTCGATATGGGCGCTACAGTTTGTAAGCAGGTTACAGCCTACTCAAAACCCACATATCTACTTTCCTGTGCATCGGCAGGAGAGTTATTACGCAATCTATCCCGTGCTTAAAAGCCACGGTTGCCTCGAATGCTCCGACCTGGCATATTGTCCGCATGCATCTGAGATGATTTGCGATAAGATAGGTTGCAGAGCGGATGAAATAGATGATCTGATTATGGCTCTGCAACCGCCAGTTTCCTATGAGGAGTACCTGGAGGAGGTACTTCGAGACGATCCAGCAGGTGAGTTCTTCTGTGACAATCATCCTTGGGCAGAATATGTGCCTGAATTGGATATGTTCGACAGCGTTGCTAATAGCGAAGTTAAGCGGATGATCAAAGAGGCATTAGAGAAGCTAACACCTAAAGAAGAAGAGATCGTAGTTGCTAGATTTGGTCTTGATGGCGGTAGGCCCAAGACCCTAGAGGAGATTGGTCAAATACGAGGTATTACTCGCGAAAGAGTGCGCCAGATAGAGAAGAAAGCATTGAAAAAGCTAATCCACCCGGCAAGGTCAAGAGCATTACGTGATTTGGTGGAGCCGGGGAAACGAGAAAAAGCGAAGAAGGTCAAAACGCCCAGAAAATCTTCATAAGAAGTAGGGGAGTAGCAGAACTGCATTCTGCGTTAGCCGGCGGCCGCAGATGCGTTACACCAGCGGCCACCTTGCGTTGGGTCAGCGGCCACCCTTAAGTGGCCGTTTGAGGCTTAATCA
>CADBVG010000006.1:32992-35010 GCA_902798105.1 uncultured Eubacteriales bacterium | reverse complement strand
TGCCCACCTTCTGACGGATCTCCGAAAGCTCCCGGGCAGATACGGTCTCTCCTTCCAGGCTTCCATTCACGAGACTCCCCCTGTAGGTTACCGATCCCTCCTGGATCTTCTCCAGGCCGTTCATGCATCGGAGCAGGGTGCTCTTCCCGCAGCCGGAGGGTCCGAGGATCACAACCACCTCTCCCTCCTTCACAGAAAGGGAAATGTCCCGCAGGACCACATTTTTCTCATATGCTTTTGTCAACCGGTCCACCCGGAGGATCTCATTTCCGACACTCATAATTCTCCATCCTTTTTTCAATCCTTATGCACAGCTGCCTTCCGCCATCTCCACTCGGCTCACGCATCCGCCACCACCGCCCACTTCCGCTCCAGCCGCTTCGCCAGAAGGCTGATGGGCCAGCAGGCCAGGAAGTACAGCAGGAACACCGCGCCGTAGACCCACACCGCGCCCTGGGGGGCGTCGTAGCGGGCGGCGTCGATGATCTGGCTGCCCACCTTCAACACCTCCACCACGCCGATGAGCATCACCAGCGATGTGGTCTTGATCATGCGGGTGGCCAGGTTGATTGCCTGGGGCACCAGCCGTCGGGCCGCCTGGGGCAGCAGCACGAAGCGCCACACCTGCCCCTGGGTCAGCCCCAGTGCCGCACCGCTCTCCCGCTGGTGGCGGGGTATTGAGGTGATGGCCCCGCGAACCAGGTCGCCCATCTCCCCCGCGCCCCAGAAGGTGAACACGATCACCGCCGCGGTCTCGCCGGACATTTGCAGGTTGAAAGCCTTTGCCATACCGAAATACACCAGGAACAGCAGCACCAGCTGGGGCACGATGCGCACCGTCTCCAGCCACAGACGCATCAGCGCCCGGATGACCGGGTTTTTCCGCGTCATCAGTACGCCAACCACCAGTCCCAAAGCCACCGAAAGCGCCACCGACACCAGCGATAGCCCCAGCGTCACGCCCAGGCCGCCCATCAACCGGGCCGGGTTGTTGCCCTTAAACAGCACCGCCAAATCCCGCATGGCGCAGCCTCCTCTCCAACAGGGTAAACGCGATCGAAATCGGCAGCAGCAGCGTCAGGTACGAAAGCGTCAGCATCAGCAACGCCTCGTCCGTCTTGTAGTACATGCCGATCAGGTCCTTCGCCACATACATCAGGTCCGCCAGCGCCACCGCGCTGAACACGCTGGTCTCCTTGATCAGGAAAACGACGTTCGCGCCGATGGACGGTATAGCCGTGGCCAGTCCCTGGGGCAGGATCACGTAGCGCAGGTTTTGCAGCGGCGTCAACCCGATGCACATGCCCGATTCCACCTGGGCCCGGTCCACCGATTCCAGCCCGCTGCGCAGGGACTCCGCCATGTAGGCCCCGCCCAGGAATGTAAGGCCGACCACTGCGCAGGTCTCGGCGTCCAATTTGATACCCACCTTCGGCAGGCCGAAATACAGGAAGAACAGCTGCACCAGCAGCGGCGTGTTCCGGGCCAGCTCGATGTACACCCCCGCCACCTTGTCCAGCACCGGCACGCGGAAGTGCCGCGCCATGCAGCACAGCGCCCCCACCACCAGCGACAGCAATATCCCCGCCATGCCCAACCGCAGCGTCAGCCCCGCGGCCTTCACGTACATGGGCAGGAATTTAACCATAAACGACGTGTCCAAAAGTCAAGTGCCCCCTTCAAAGCAAAAAACAACAGCGGCCCGCGGCCGCTGCATCCTTCAACCCTCTAAACCATCACCGGCGCGCAGACATGGCAAAGCAGACCCTGCGACAACACATCAGGGTGTTCGCGCCAAAAAGAAGATTCCGTGCCATCGCCTGCGCCTCCTTATGTGAGGAGTATATGCCTATTCTCCCAGTATGTCAATAGGTATATGAGAAAATTAAAGGAAATACCGCATAATCGAGTGGTTCAGCAGCGGAGGGAATTTTAGTCGATTGCGAACGGCAAAAATCGAAGGTTACCTGGCGGGTAATCGAGATTTTTGCAGGCAGCAAGCGGCTGAAATTCACCCG
>CADBVG010000006.1:0-32924 GCA_902798105.1 uncultured Eubacteriales bacterium | reverse complement strand
GCAGGCTTGCTGGCGGCAAGTCAAGGAATTTGCAGGATGTGCATGGCGGAAATGGCACCGCCAGACATGCCGCCCGTTTGTGCGGTATTTCCTTAAAGGAATTTACCGTTCCCATACGCCAACCGCCCTGCCTTCCGGCAGGGCGGCGCATTGAATCCTCTAAAACCGCTTACTTCCGCTTCATGAAGCTAGGCACATCAGGGGTGAAGCCGCGGCGGTTCTGGCTGCGGGGCTCCGGTCCCTCGTCCTGATAGACGCGGGGACGACGGGTCTGCTGGCGCTCGGCGCGGCGCTGTTCGCGCTGCTCATAGCCGGTGTCAGAGGCCTCGCGGGGCGGACGCTCGCTGCGGGCGCGGCGCTCGAAGATCGGGGAAACCTGCTCTTCGTCGTAGCGGGAAGGCCGGGGACCGCGGGCGGGTTCGCCTTCCTCTTCGCGGTTCTCGCCGATGGAGGGCTTCAGCGTCTCGGTGAAGCTGGGCTTCTCGAAGCCTGTGGCGATCACGGTGATCTTGACCTCGTCGTCCATGGATTCGTCGATGCCCGCGCCGAAGATGATGTTGGCCTCGGGGTCAGCGGCGGCGGTGATCAGCTGAGCCGCCTCATTAATGTCGATGATGGAGGTATCGGGGCCGCCGGTGATGTTGATCAGCACCGCGCGCGCGCCGTCGATGGAGGTCTCCAGCATCGGGCTGGAGATGGCCTGCTTGGCGGCATCCACCATGCGGTTCTCGCCCTTGCCGATGCCGATGCCCATGTGGGCCAGGCCGCGGGACTGCATGACCGTGCGCACATCCGCGAAGTCCAGGTTGATCAGCGAAGGCACGGCGATCAGGTCGGAAATGCCCTGGATGCCCTGGCGCAGGGTGTCGTCGGCGATCTTGAAGGCGTCGGTCATCGTGGTGCCCTTGGTGACCACGGACAGCAGCCGGTCGTTGGGAACCACCACCAGGGTATCGACGTTGGCCTTCAGCTTTTCGATGCCGTTTTCGGCGTTCTTCATGCGCTGCCTGCCCTCGAACAGGAACGGCTTGGAGACCACGCCGATGGTCAGTATGCCCATCTCCCGGGCGGTCTCGGCGATGATGGGCGCCGCGCCGGTGCCAGTGCCGCCGCCCATGCCGCATGTGACGAATACGAGGTCGGAGCCCTTGATGGTGTTGGCGATATCCTCACGGCTCTCCTCGGCGGCCTTCTGGCCCACCTCGGGGTTCGCGCCCGCGCCCAGGCCCTTGGTCAGCTTGTCGCCAATCTGGATCTGGATGGGGGCCTTGGACATGGCCAGCGCCTGCTTGTCGGTGTTCACCGCGATGAAATCCACGCCTCTCAGGCCGGAATCCACCATGCGGTTGACCGCGTTTGTACCCGCGCCGCCAACGCCAATGACCTTTATGGCCGCAAAGTTGGTGTTCTCTTCCTCATTATTGATGTTCTTGTCTTCCATTTCAAATTCCAACACAAGGCATCCCCCTCGTCAGTATAATTTGGTAAGTATATCGCATCAGCCGCGGCCGCCGAAAAGGTTCTTCAGGCGGCTTGACAGGCGCTCGTCCTGCCCGCCCTGGTTTTCGATGGAATCAAACACCAGGTCAGCCAGTCCCAGAGACGCCGAAAATACCGGGCTGTTCAATTTCGATGATTTCGCGGCGGAAACCTTGATCGGCCGGTTGATCTTCGCGGTCAGGGCCTCCCGTGCCCCGCGCATCAGCGCAATGCCGCCGCCGGTGAGAAACACCTGTGAGCGCTTGCCCAGCAGGGGTTCCACGTCGTTGCGCAGGGTCATGTCGATCATGTCCGCAAGCTCCTGGAAGCTGTCCTCGACGATCTTGCCCACCTGGTCCCGCGGGAAAGTCATGCGGCGACCCTTGTCGTCGAACACCTCAGAGAAGGAATTGGCGTCAAACTCGTCGGGGTTAAACACGAAGCCCCTCTTAATCTGCTCCGCGGCGCGCATCGGTATGCGCAGCTTCATGGCCAGGTCGGCGGTGATGTGGCCGCCGCCCCGGGGCAGTATGGCGTGATAGACGATGGCGTCGCCCTCCACCACGCTGATCTCGGTATTCAGGTAACCCACGTCCAGCAGCACCGCCACCCGGTCGCGGTCCTCCAGCGACAGTACCAACAGGCTCTCGCCCAGCGTCGTGGACAGGAAGCCCAATATCGTGATGTTCTGCCGCCCGATCATCTCGGATACGTCGTCGATGAACTGGGGATCAGCCACGATGAAGGTGGTCTTGGCCCGCAGACGGCTCCCCTTTCCGCCGGGCATCATGGTCTTCTTGCCGTCGTCCACGATGAACCAGGAGGGTGTGCGGTGCATCACCAGGCCACCCTCGTCGGCGATGTGCAGCTGGTCCGCCGCGGCGTCCTGCACGGCGTTGATTGCCGCCTCGTCCACCACGCCGTCAGGCAGCTCAACCTCAGTTTCGCAGGTGCGCACATGGATATATTCACCGGGCACGCCCACGTAGATTTCCTTGATCTTGGAGTTGGCCTCCAGCTCTGCCGCAGCGATGGAATCGCGCACGCGCTGTATCATCTGGCCCGGCGTGTTCCAGTCGCCGTCGGAATAACCGTCGTAGGGCACGGTGCCCGAACCGATGATGTCCAGGCGGTCCATGCCGCCGCTCTGGGCAATCACCGTCACGATCTTGGACGTTCCGAATTCAATGGCCGCAATTTGCGTTTTCATATCTGTAGTCGACCCACCCTATCCTTTGTTACGCGCTACGTATAGCCCAACATACATCGTTATTATACATGGAATTGTTTCGATATGCAAACCGCAAACCCCGAATTTTTCCGTTTTTCGACAGTTTTCAAAATACTTTCAAATTTGAGGCAAGGGTTTGTCATAGAATTCTAAGGGGAGGACAAATTATGATTTGTCGAGCAGAGCTCGATAAATCATAATTGAGGGATCAGGTTTTAGGGGTTAGGTTTTAGGGAAGGCAGATGGCGCATCCCAAAGCCTTCCCCAGCGACCGAAGGGAGCGGTTCAGGGGAAGGTGGGCCGGCCGCAAGGCCGGGTCGGAAGAGGTCGGTCCCCCTGCGGTATCGACGGTTTGCGCGCTATCATATAAGTGAACGACCTCTTCCGTCTTTCCCGGAACAATGCAAGCATTTTCCGGGAAATCCACCTTCCCCTGAACCGGCAGCTTCGCTGCCTGGGGAAGGCTTTGGGCTGACGCATCTGCGCGATAAATCAGAATTTGCCCCTCAACTCTCCGGCGCTGGCGTTTCCCCCGGGGTGGGAGTGGACGTGGGCTGCGATGCGCCGTTATAGCCGTACAGCAAAGGATTGGCCTCCGGGGTCGCCTCGGGGATGTAGTCGGCCTTGGTGCCGCTGACCACGTCCAGCTTCCCGCCCCGCTCGCCCCGGGCTTCAAGGTCGGCCAGGGCCCCGGCCATCCAGACGATCTTGTCGGGCATGTTGTCGCTGTTGCCCAGCAGCACCGTCACGCCCGTGCGGGTGATGATGCGCAAATCCTCGAGGTTCTCTACGCTGATCTCCGAGGCGTACTGCATCGCCCCGCGGGCCTTCAGCGCATCCAACACGACCCCCATGGCGTCAACCCGCCCGTCGGCGGTGTCCAGCTGCCGCCCCAGCACATAGTAGGATGTCCGAAGCCCACTGACATAGGGCATCTGTCCCTCCGGTATCCGTTCGAGTACCTGGGCCACGTAGCCCCCGGAATCCAGCACCAGTACATTGCCCCCCTGGAGCATCACCGCATCGTGGCTGCGGGGGCGCACCTTCAGAAGAATCCGGTTGGGATAGCGCTTTTCAAGCTCCACGAATGCCAGTCGGCCGTCGCTTTCCACCGCCAGGCGCACCTGCTCCGGATCCACCCGGCGCATGGAGCCGCCCAGCCGTATATCACTCAGGCGAATCACTTCGTTGACCGGAACATCCCCCGCGCCTTCCACCTGCACCCCCCTCACCACGAACACCACGTTTACCAGCAGCAGCCAAAAGGCCACTCCCAGCACGACAATGGCCGCGAGCAAAGGGATGACAGGTTGTTTGTTCCTCTTGCGCATTTATTCCTCCGGATGCGTGTGGCATCCCGGTTATTTCTGATTTGTCGTTCCGCGACAAATCAGGATTTACCATCTTCCCTCGAAACGTTCATCAGCACCGCCACGGCGGCCATAAGTATGCTGACGGAGGTGCCGCCGGCGCTGAAGAAGGGCAGGGGCAGGCCAGTGGTGGGCATCATGCCGATGACCACGGCCACGTTCAGCACGCACTGCACGCCGATCATGCAGGTGATTCCCCCGGCCAGCATGGCTCCGAAGCGGTCCGGGCAATTCATGGCCACCCTCAGGCCGAAAAAGAGGAAGGCTCCAAACAGCGCCAGCACCGCCACACACCCCACCCAGCCCAGGTCCTCCCCCACCACGGCAAAAATGAAATCCGACTCCGGATAGGGCAGGAAGGCGAACTTCTGCCGGCCCATGCCCGGGCCCATGCCGAACAGCCCGCCGGAGCCAAAGGCCAGCAGCGATTGGGAGAGCTGGTAGCCCTCATTGGTCATGAAGTCAAAGGGGTGCCGAAAGGACATCAGCCGCGCCCGCCGGTAGTCCTCGGACAGGGCGTAGTACGTGCCCAGCGCCATGCCTGCCGCGCCCACCAATCCCAAGTGCCGCCATCGGGCCCCGGCGATCATCGCCATCACGGCGGTAACGATCAGTATGCTGCCCGCAGTGGACAGGTTTGGCTGCATCAGGATCAGCAGAAACACGATCCCCGGCAGCACGAACAGCGGCGCGAGGCCCCGGAAGAACCGGGTCACGTCCCGCCGCTTCTGGCTCAGCGCCCGGGCAAGGTAGACGATCATCGCGTATTTCGCCAGCTCAGACGGTTGGAAACTGACCGGTCCCAGCCTCAGCCATCGCCGGGAGCCGTTGAGCATCTTCCCGATGCCCGGCACCGCTACCAGCGCCAGCATGATGAGGCTCACCGCCAGCAGCCCGCCGCACAGCCAGGGCTTGGCCAGTATGCGATAGTCCATGCGCAGTATCACGACCATCGCCACCGCGCCCACGCCCACGCCGAACAGCTGAGACAGCACTTCGGAGAACGCGCCGCCGTGATCCTGGGCATTGTAGTAGCTGGCGGCGTACAGCGTCGCCAAACCCGTCACCAGCAGCAGCGCCGTGGTCAGCGCCAGCCCTTTGTCGATTCCGGAGAACATGCCCCGTCCCGTATCTCTCTGCGCATTGACACGCGCCTCATTGGCTCCGATGGCGGGCCGCAGGATCAAGCCTTGCGACCCTCCAGCTTGTTCACGATGTCCTTGAAGACGCGGCCCCGCTCCTCGTAGTCCTTGAACATGTCAAAGGAGGCACAGCTGGGGGACAGCAGCACGTTTCCGCCGGGATTGGCCAGCTCAAAGGCCTTTTCCACCGCCGTTCTGAAGTCGTAACCGCAGTGCACCCAGCCGTGATAACCCACCTTTTCGAGGGTTTCCTCGCATTGCTTCGCGGTATCCCCGATCAGCACGATCCGGGAAATGGGGCACTTCATGATCTCCTCGCACAGGGGCGTGAAATCGGTGTGCTTGTCGTAGCCGCCCAGGATCAGCACCGTGGGCCGCTTCATGGCCCGCACGGCCTGGATGCTGGAATCCACGTTGGTGCCCTTGGAATCGTTGATGAAGCGCACGCCGTCCAGTTCCCGCACGAACTCGATGCGGTGCTCCACGCCCTTGAAGTTGCGCAGCGTGTGGCGGATGACCGGCGCGGGGATGCCCGCCGCCATGGCCATGGCCGTGGCTGCCAAGGCGTTTTTCAGGTTATGCTCGCCGGGAATATAGACCTCATTGGCGGCGCAAACGGACTTGTTGTCCTGTGGGGTACCATAGACGATGTTGCCCGCCTGCACGAAAGCCCCGAAGGGCACCGGATTCCGGGAGGAGAACCAGGCCACCTTGCTCTTCACGCGGCTGGCCATGTCTTTGGTGACGGGGTCGTCCCAGTTCAGCACCACCACGTCGTCCCCGGCGCAGTTTTCAAAGATGCGCTCCTTCAGCGATATGTACTTCTCCATCGTGCCGTGGCGATTCAGGTGATCCTCCGAGATGTTCAGCACCGCACAGATCGCGGGATGGAAGTCCCGGGAGGTCTCCATCATGAAGGATGATATTTCGCAGACGGTCACGTCCCCCGGCTTCATCTCCCCCGCCGCGCCGCTGTAGGGCGTGCCAATGTTGCCCACTACGAAGGTGCGTCGGCCGGCGTTTTTGAAGATTTCACCCAGCAGCGTGGTGGTGGTGGTCTTGCCGTTGGTGCCGGTGATGGCCAGCAGCAGCCCCTTGGCCTCGCGATAGGCGTACTCGATCTCGCCCATCACGTCGACGCCCAGTGCCTTCGCCCGGACCACCGCCGGATGCTCCACCGGGATGCCGGGGCTGACGACCATCGCGTCCATGCCCTCCACCAGGTTTTCAGGGTGCTCTTCTCCCAGGCACAGCACCGCCCCCGCGGCCTTGATTTCATCCAGCGCGCCGTTAAAGTCTGCCTCGGCCTTACCGTCGCAAACCCACACCCTCGCGCCATTTTGCAGCAGCAGTTTCGCCGCCGCGATGCCGCTGCGCGCCATGCCGAAGACGAGGACCTTTTTGTCTTTCATCATGCCGATACCTCCAAATGCCAATACTTGTCGTGAATCCGATAATTAGGAATGAGGAATTAGAAATGAGGAATGGTTGTGGAAATCCTGACGGATTTCATTGATTGAAATCCACCGGGAGGCACTCCACAATTCCTCATTCCTCATTCCTAATTCCTCATTATTCCGCTACGCCACAAATCCCAACAGCGCGATCAGGCACAGCACGGCGGTGGCGATGTAGTACATGGCCACGATGCTGGTCTCGGGCATGCCGCTCAGCTCGAAGTGGTGGTGCAGCGGCGCCATCTTGAAAAAGCGCTTGCCGTGGGTCGCCCGGAAGTAGGCGAACTGGATCAGGTCCGACAGGCTGGACAGCACCATTGCCAGCGCGATGATGGGCAACAGCAGCGAAAGCCGGGTCACCAGGGTCATTCCCACCAGCGCGCCTCCGATGAAGAAAGAGCCCACATCGCCCATGAACACCCGGGCCGGATGGGAATTGTAGCGCAAAAAGCCCAGCAGGCCGCCCGCCATCGCCCCGCCGAAGATGGCGACGTTCAGCAGGTTGTCAGCCTGGGCCGGGTTGGCTGCCGCAAGGGCCACGCAGATCAGCGCCATGGTCACGAAGTCGAACAGCGAACAGCCGGCCAGCAGGCCGTCCAGGCCGTCCAGCAGGTTGGCCGAGTTCACCGTGCCCACCAGTACAAACACCATCACCGGGATGTAGAACCAGCCCAGGTTCCACTCCACATTGACGAAGGGCACCGTCAGCGACGAACCGATATTCGGGTTGAAGTAAGCCCAGAAGGCCAGGCCGATGGACAACACGATCTGGGGAGCCAGCTTCTGCTTGGGCGTCAGGCCCTCTGCCCGGTGCAGCCTGATCTTGATCCAGTCGTCCACAAAGCCGATCAGGCCGAAGCCCACCGCCGACACCACCGCCATCAGCATGAAATCCCACCGGGCGGTGCCGTAAGAAAAGGCCAGCGTGGCAATCAGCGCCGGTACAGCGAATATGATGCCGCCCATCTGGGGCGTCCCCTGCTTCTTCTTATGGGTCTGGGGGCCGAGGTCGTAGATCTCCTTGCCGAACTTCATCCGCTTCAGCCAGGGAATCACAATCGGGCCCAGCACGATCGCCATTGCGAACGACGCGATTACGGTCCAGATCAGTCTTTGCATCTTATGTTATGTTCCTTCCTTGAATCTTACATTTCCTCCAGCAATTCCCGCACGACCACCTTCTCGTCGAAGGGATGCTTGACGCCGCAAATCTCCTGGTAGGTTTCGTGGCCCTTGCCGGCCAGCACCACCACGTCGCCCGCGCCGGCAAACTTCAGCGCGTAGCGTATGGCCTCCCGGCGGTTCTCGATCACCACGTACTCGCAGCCGGTGGGCTTGATGCCCGCCTCAATGGCGTCCAGTATGGCCATGGGGTCCTCGTTGCGGGGGTTGTCGCTGGTCAGTATGCAGTAATCGGCCAGCTCCCCCGCGATCTCGCCCATCACCGGGCGCTTGCTCCGGTCCCGGTCGCCCCCGCAGCCGAACAGCGCGATCATGCGGCCCTTGGTGGTCTGGCGCACGGCCTTCAGGATGTTTTCCAGGCTGTCCGGGGAGTGGGCGTAGTCCAGTATCACCCGGTAGGCGGTACCGGTGTCCAGCAGCTCGATGCGCCCGGGCACGTTGTACACGCTCTCCAGGCCCTGGCGGATGCTCTCGGGGCCCGCACCGGCGCAGATGCAGATGCCCGCGGCCATCAGGGCGTTGTAGACGTTGAATATGCCCGCCAGGTGCAGCGATATGGTAGTGCGGAAGCGCTTGTGCCAGGTCATCAGGAAGCTGCAGCCCCGTTCGCCAATCTCGATGTCGTTGGCGTAGACGTCGCTGCTCTCCCGGATGCCGATGCGCATGGCCTGGCGGCCCAGCGCACGCACGCCCGCGCTGACCCGCTCGTCGTCCACGTTGTAGACGATGTTCTCGCTCACCTCGGGAACCATCAGCTTCATCTTCGCGGCAAAGTAGGCATCGAGGTCGGGAAAGTAGTCCAGGTGATCCTGGGAGAAGTTGGAGAACGCCGCCACCTTGAACTTCATGCCCGCCAGCCGGTGCATGTCCAGCGCGTGGGCCGAGACTTCCATGATCACGCACTCCATGCCCGCGTCCACCATGCGACGCAGCAGGGTCTGGGTCTCGATGGGATCGGGGGTGGTGAGGCGGTTGGGGATGGTCTCGTCGCCGATCATCGAACAGACGGTACCGATCAGGCCGGTTTTGACCCCGGCGGCCTCCATGATGGCCTTCACCAGGAAGCTGGTGGTGGTCTTGCCCTTCGTGCCGGTGATGCCCAACATCATCAGCTTTTCCGAGGGATTGCCGAAGTATTCGGAGGCGATGTAGGAAACCGCCACGCGCACGTCCTCCACCTTCACCTGGGGCACATCCAGCGGCAGGAAGCGCTGGACCACCAGCGCCGATGCGCCCTTCTCCACCGCCTGTAGGGCGAAGTCGTGGGCGTCCATGTGCAGGCCGGGGGTGCAGAAGAACAGCGCGCCGGGCGTCGCCCGCCTGGAATCGACGCACAGCTCCGCGATCTCAATATCTGTATTGCCCCTTGTACTGACTTCTCCGGGAATCCTCCCGATCAGCGCATTCAGTTTCATCCGACAGCCTCCCCCAGAATGACGATATGTATCATGCTATTTTCAAATCAAAAATCCTTCGCTTCGTCCAGGATGACACATTTGCGCGGCGGCGTCATCCTGAGCGGAGGCGCAGCCGGAGTCGAAGGACCTTCTATACGCGTCGTTCACATCATGGCCATGGCGCCACCGCTACGGTTTCGCGCCATGACGCGGTTTTGCCGACAGACAATGCGCGCTGCCCGTCATGGCGGCTGGAAGCGCACCGCGACCCGCGTCGTTGGATTCACCGTTGTCCCGGCAGCCGGCGACTGGCTCACCGCCAGGCCGCTGCCCTCGATCTGCATCTCCAGCCCGTAGGATTTCAGCAGCCGGTTGGCCTCGGTCACGGGCATACCCGCCACGTCGGGCACCTGTACCGATTCGCCATCCGCCGAGGGCCCGGCCACGTACAGCATCACCAGCGCCCCGGCGCTCATCTGCGCGCCGGCCACCGGCAGCTGGCGGATCACCTTGCCCCCCGCCCCATCCAGCACGCTGTCCAGTCCCGCCTCAGCGAGGGCCTTCCGGGCCTCATCCACGTCCAGGCCAGTCACGTCGGGCACCGTCACCCCCGGGGCGGGCGTCTCGCCGGTGTCCGGGGCCACGCCCAGGTAGGGCAGCGACTTTTCGAGGATCTCCCTGGCGAAAGGCGCTGCCGTCACCGAACCGAAGTCCACCGGCACGTCCGCCTCGTCCACCACCAACAGCACCGCGATGCGCGGGTCATTGGCCGGAGCGAAACCCACGAAGGAGCCGATGTGGGTTTCCCTTGACACCACGCCGTCTATGTAGACCTGGGCCGTACCGGTCTTGCCGCCCACGTGGTAACCGGGGATGTAGGCGTTCTTGCCGCCGCCCAGGGTGACCACATCCTCCAGCAGGCGACGCATCACGGCAGAGGTCTGCGGGGCAATGGGATGCCCCACCACCTGCGGCGCGCCCCGGCGGATGATTTCCCCGTCGGCGTCACAGACGGACTTCACCACCCAGGGCTTCATCAGGTTGCCGCCGTTGACGACGGCGCACACGGCGGTAAGCAGCTGGATCGGCGTCACAGCCACCGACTGGCCGAAGCCGATGCGGGCGATGTCAACCCGCTTGACGGCCTGCTTTGAAATCACGATTCCGTCGGCCTCGCCGGGGATGTCCACCCCGGTCCGCCTGCCGATGCCGAAGGCGTCGATATAGTGGTACAGCTTTTCTGTCCCCAGGCGCAGGCCCATCTCCACGAACACAGGGTTGCAGGAATTTTGAAGCGCCTGGGCAAAGGTCTCCGCGCCGTGTGGCTTGCCCCAGCAGCGGATCTTTCCACCATCCACCACCACGGAACCCGCGCAGTAAAAGCCCTCGTCCACCGACACCAGTCCCGCGTCCAGCGCAGCGGCGGCGGTAAGCGTCTTGAAGGTGGAACCCGGCTCATAGGCGTCGGTGAGCACCCGGTTGCGCATCCGGGTGGTCAGGGTCTCCACGTCGTCGCGGGGCGGGTTGTTCAGGTCGTAGTCCGGCTTGTTGACCATCGCCAGGATCTCGCCGGTGGCCGGGTCCATGGCCAGCACCCGCACCGCCTTGGCGTTGTTGACCTCCAGGGCCTCCCGGGCGGCTTGCTCGGCGAAGCTTTGTATGGAAGCGTCGATGGTCAGCGTCACTGACCCGCCATTGATGGCAGCTATGTACTCCGTCTCGCCGTAGCCCAGGGTGCGACCCTTGCCGTCCACCTGGCTGAGCACGTGCCCTGCCTTGCCGGAAAGGTAGCGGTCCAGCGACTGCTCCAGCCCCGCCTGGCCCACGCCGTCGATGGTGGTCAGGCCGATCAGCTGGGTGGCGAATTCGCCCATCGGATAGTAGCGCTTGCTCTCCTCCTCCAGGTACAGGCCGTTCAGTGCGTCGGAGCCCGCGGCGGCGTATTCAGCCTTCATGCGCTTGAGCTGCTGCGCCGTCTCCCGGGACAGCTGGCGCTTCAGCGTGACCCCGCCCCGGCTGGTGTCGGACACCTTCTTGTGGATGACGGCGGCCTCCATGTCCAGCACCGGCGAGAGCAGCGCGGCGAACCGATCGGTGTCCACCACCTGCCGCGGGCTGGCGGAGGCGGTGTAGGCCGTGGCGCTCTGGGCCAGCACCGCGCCCTTTCGGTCCAGTATGCGGCCCCGGGTGGGCCGTATGGCGCTCTCGCTGGTCCACTGGGACTGGGCCCGCCGCTGTAAGGCTCTGCCTTCGACCACCTGCAACCAGAAAAGTCGTCCGCCCAGCGCGGTGAACAGCAGGAAAAAAGCAGCCATGCATAGCGCAAGGCGGCGACGGATGACCGGCCCTGTGAGAACCAAGCGCACCCCTCCCCGCCCTGGAAAAATAGTTTACTCCATTTCCCCAGCGCCGGTATTCTCGGCGCTCTGCGCGGTTGTGCTGTAGGACAGCCCGGGCAGGTTTACCACCCGGAGCTGCGTTTCATCCGGCAGCTGCATACCCAGTTTCAGGGCCCTGGCCGTGATCCGTTCCCGATTGTGGAACTGATCCAGGCTGCGGTTCAGGTTTTGGATTCGGCTCGTGAGCTCCTTGGACTCGCTGCGCAGCGCGTAAGTCTGCTTGCTCTGCGTGGACAACTGCGCCATCATCGTGATCTGGGCGATCACGCCGAGGAGCACCACCACCGCAAAGGCGATCATGAGCACTCGGCTCAGCTTTTGCTCACGCAACCTGTTGGAGGCTGGCATCCTTTTCATATCTATTCCTCCGCCGCCAAGGGTAGAACACTATTCTTTGGCATTGCCGCCGGCCGGGGTACTGTAGTAGCGATCGTTTACATAGTCCAGCAGCGCGTCGATGTCCGTCTCTGCCTTTTCACAGGTCTCTGCAAAGCGGTCCTCGTCCCATATCTCCAGCCAGCGGCCCATGCCGGCGAAGCGAATGGCCTTATCCATGCCCGCCTTTTGACGCAGTACCGCGGGCAGCAGCACCCGTCCCTGGCCGTCCAGGCTTTGGTTGGTAAAGGAGAAGGCCTTGATCAGTCGCACGTAGGCCATGCCCCGGACATCGCTGTCGGGGATGCGGTCCAGGCGCTCGCTCATGTCCTGCCACTTGTCGATGGGGTACAGCGCGATGGCATTGAACGCATTGTTCAAGCCGATGGTGAACCCATAGCCCAGCGCCTCACGATAGGCGGCGGGAATGGTCACCCGGCCCTTGGGGTCAATATTATGCGTGTAGTTGCCCGAAAATTCAGCGCCCGGCATCGGATTCACCCCCTTTGCCCCACTTTGTACCCCACATTATACCACACCAATACTCTTTTCGCCACTTTTTGACACTTATTTCATATCTTTTCAGATTTTTGTCATATTTATGGACATTTACACAGGCTTATCAGAACATGTGTTTGCATTTCGAAGAAAAACGTGTTATAATACTGGCAGAACATTTGTTTGGAGGAAATGACCATGCGCGCTTCCCATGAAAACCAGCAGCGGATATTGGATTTTATCAAATCGGAGATCGAGGAAAAGGGCTATCCCCCGTCGGTGCGTGAGATATGCGCCGCTGTAGGCCTGCGCTCCACCTCCACGGTCCACGCCCACCTGAACCATTTGGAAGAGCAGGGCCTGATTCGCCGGGACTCCACCAAGCCCCGGGCATTGGAGGTACTGGACGGCACACAGGCCCGGGGGCGGAGCGTGCCGCTGGTGGGACGCGTAACCGCCGGCCAGCCGATCCTGGCCATCGAAAACATCGAGGAATACCTGTCCTTGCCCCAGAGCGTGCTGGGCCAGGGTGACATGTTCTCGCTACGGGTGGAGGGCGAGAGCATGATCGACGCGGGCATCCTGGATGGCGACATCGTGGTGCTGCGCCAACAGGACACCGCCGAGAACGGCGAGATCGTGGTCGCCATGACCCCCGAGTACGAGGCCACGCTGAAACGCATTTTCTACGAGGATGGCCGGGTGCGCCTCCAGCCGGAAAACAGCACGATGGCCCCCATCTATGTGGACAGCGTCACCGTGCTGGGCAAGCTGGTGGCGCTGATACGGCAGTTCTGACGGCGCACAATGTAGAAACAACAGGAATGGCGTTTTTTTACCGCCATTCCTGTTGTTTGCATACGATTGATTTATACCTTCAGAAGCACCCACACCGCGGGCCGCACCCCGCCGCCCTCGTAGTCGATGTGTATGCCGTTTTCATAGATGGTGCCGTCGTCATACACAGCCACGGTGCTGAAAAGATTGCTGCCGGGACAGCGCAGCCACCACCAGTCGCTGCCGGCGCGGTCGGCCTGTTCGGGCATGTAGCGCTCGATCTCCTCCACGCCGGGAACGTGTACCCGGTCCATGGTGTCCGGGCCACCCTGGGTATAGAACTTGCGGTTGCGCAAATTTTTCAATTTGTTGGGGACGATCTTCATGCGCTCCGCGGGAGTGAAGGCGCTCTCCAGGAAGTCCTTGTTCAGCCACTTGCGCAGCGAGCAATCCGACCAGGTGGCGTCCTCCAGCGTGGTGCGGTGATAACAGCGGCGGGTGACGATCTCCTCGGCAAGCAAAAGGCGCATCTTGCCCCGCTGGTCCACGATCCGCCATCGGATGGGCTCGCCCTCGAAGCTGCCAAAGGTCACCGTGCAGCCCGGCATGTAGGCCAGCAGCGTTTCGCACTTTTCGATGTAGGCCGCAGACTGTTTGTAATCCTCGATCTTGTGGAAGAGTGCCTCCGCATTGCGCAGATCCTCCGCCCCGGCATAGTGCAGGAATTTGTCCTTCGCCTGCTGATAGATGCCCTCCTGCAAGGCTTCGTTGTTCATTTCGTTCGACATCCATATACCCCTTCCCGGTATTTGATGGGGATAGTATAACACCCCCAGGGGGTATTGTCAAGTGTCAAGTCAGTTAAATAACTACTCCTCCACGGTAATCACATCGTCCAGCAGGTAGTGGAATGTAGGCCAGGACGTATTCGCGTTTTCCTTATACCCCTGGCTGAGGTCGATGGTATCACCGGGATTGTCAGGATCGACGCCGGTATAGTTCCCCTTGAACACCTCCAGCGTACCCCTGCGCATGGCGTCAATGGCCTTGTTTATCTTTGCTTCGGTGCCGTATGGAGCCAGCTGGCGGTTCAGCTCGGTCAGCTCCACCCAGCCGTGGTCGAAGCCGGCACACATGTCGTTGCCAAAGACGCTGCCGGGCACGTTCTTCTCGATCTCCCTGCCCTCCAGCAGGGCCTCCACCGCGCCCAGCACGTAGGGCACCCAGTTGACCCGGGTGCTGATCAGAGATGTGGATGGGGCGATGTCCACCATGCTCTGGTTATAGCCCACATGCACGACGGGATGGGCGACGTTTGCCTCCTCGCAGGCCATGGCAGGGCCGATGGTGTCAGTATGCTGGCCGATCACCACACAGCCTTCGTCGATCAGGGCCCGGGCGGCGGCCTTCTCCCGATTGTAGCTGCTCCAGGCGTAGATATAGCGCACGCGCATGGTCGCCTCCGGGGCCACCGAGCGCACCCCCAGCAGGAAAGCCGTATATCCGGAGACCACCTCCACCGAGGGATAGGCGCCCACATAGCCCACCAGCGCCGCGTCGGAATCGATGATGTGGTTGTCGATCAGGTCCCTCAGCTTGAGCCCGGCGGCAATGCCGCTGACATAGCGGGCCTGGTAAATCGCGCCGTTGAAGGTATGGTAATTCGACGGATAGTCGTCATGGTTCGCGGCGTTGTAGGAGGTCTGGCAGAACTGAATGTCGGGGTATCGCCGTGCCTCCTCGACGATCTTGGGGCTGTAATTGTTGGTAAACACGATGGCGCAGCCTTCCCGCACCAGGGCGTGCAGGGCGTCGGCGCTCTCGTCCTCGGGCACGTTGGTGTGGGTATATACCCTCACCCGCCCTGGCAGCTTGGCCTCCAGCGCCTCCTGGGCCAGCATAAAATTGTAGGTGTAAGGCGTGCTCTCGTCGTTTTCATAGATGAAGCCCACCTTCAGGGCATCCATCCGGGTGGTGCCGTCCCAGACGGAATACACCATGCTGAACGCCACGACCACCACCAGCGCCGTCACGATCGTGGTTATGTATACGCGCTTCATGCCCGTCGTCACCCCTCCCCTCACTCGTCCGCCTTGGGCGGATACAGCGTGTTCAGGTCGATCTTCCCCTCGTCGATCAGCCGCAGCATGATATCCACGATCTGCAGGTCGAACTGGGTACCCCGGCCGTTCTTCATCTCATTGAGCACATAGCCAAAGTCCATCTTCTTGCGATAGACGCGATTGGCGGTCATGGCGTCGAAGGCGTCCGCCACGCCGATGATACGCCCGTACAGCGGAATCTCCTCGCCCTTCAGACCGTCGGGATAACCGCGGCCGTCGTATCGCTCGTGGTGGTAGCGTGCGCCCTCCACCACGTTCTCGATCAGCGTGAAATCCTTCAGGATCTCAGCGCCGCGTGTAACGTGGGACTTCATGATCGCATACTCGTCGTCATCCAGGCGGGCGGGCTTGTTGAGGATGCGGTCAGGGATGCCGATCTTGCCGATGTCGTGCATCAGGGCGGCACGGCGCAGGTTCTCGCATTCCTTCTCGCTGAAGCCCAGTTCCCTGGCGATGAGCACCGAATACTGGGACACCCGCTGGGAGTGCTGGCTGGTGCGTTCGTCCTTGGCGTCGACGGCCTTGGCGATGGCGATGATGGTCTCGTTGCCCATCTGAATCTGCTGCTTCATCAGGGCCATCTCGTGGGCCTGGCGCTCCAGGGCGTACTGCATGCGCCTGCGCATACTGTACCAGGTGACCCAGATGACCATCAGCATCGGCACCAGCACGATGTAGGCCACGAACCAGGGATTGTCGTAGATCTCCCTGGCCTTGACCAGGGTATAATCCCGCTCGCCCAGTATGTTGCCCTTGTTGTTGTCAAACACCGCAAGATGGAAGGTGTAGCTTCCGGAAGCGAGGTTGGTGTAGGTGATAGCCCCCAGCGCGCTCTGGGGCATGATGGTCCATTCCTTGTCGAAGCCCTCCAGCCAGTAGCCCACATAGGGATCCTGAATGGTGTAGTTAATGATCTCCGGCATTAGCTCCACCTTGCCCACACCGCGGCCGATTTCAATGGTGCTGCGGCGACCCACGCTCTTGACGGTGTTGTCCAGCTTCACGCTCTTGACCGACATACGGTAGGCGTTGATGCCCGAGGTGTAGCGCTCGGTGTCGATGATGAACACGCCCTTGTCGCAGGGCAGGAACAGGTCGCCGTGATCGTCGCAGTAGTTCCAGGAGTTGGCGGTCAGGGCGCTGGTCAGGCCCCGGCGGGCGTCCAGCAGATCATAGGTGATGCTCTCGCTGCCGGAGAGCAGCTCGTCCCGGTCCACCACGTAGATGCCCGCGCTGCTCATCACAAACAGCGTGTTCCTGTCCCGGGGCCAAATGTCGTAATTGTTATAATAGGGAAAGTTATCGAGGCTGCGAACGACCTCGGTCTGGTCCATATAGCACAGGCCGTTGCTGGTGACGATGAAAACGCCCTCCCCCTTGGGGTCGGAGATGGTGCGCAGGATCACGCCGGAGCTGAGCCCGTTTTCCCGGGTCAGCATGTGGTCCACCTTGCCGTCCACCAGCACCGCGATGCCATCGCCGTCGGTACCGGCCAATATGCGGCCGTCGGGCAGCTCGGTCACGGTGAGGATCATTGAATTGATCAGCCCGTCGGCATAGCCGATGGTTTCCACGATCTCATGATCCCTGATGAAGCTGATGCCGGTGTCGCCGCCTGCCATGATGGTGCCGTCGGAGAGCTCCGTCACCACCCGGGCACGGTTGCCGAAGCTGCCGCTGTCGCTGTTGTACAGGTGCTCCGTGCCATCGGGCTCCACCTCCAGAAGGCCGTTGCCGTAGGTGCATATCCACAGGTGGTTTTGAGTGTCCACCAGCAGGCAGCGTATGCGCACACCGTCCAGCTTTTCCGTCAGGGCATTGCTGATGCGATTCTTGCAGGCGGCGTCCACCACGTCCAGGCCCTTATCGGTGCCGAAGTAGTACTCCTCCTGCCAGCGCTCCACCGCGTTGACCACCCGGCTGTCCATGCCCACGGTGGTGTACACGTCCTTGAAGGCCGATGGCGCCATGCGCAGAAGGCCCAGGCGGGACGAGGTGAACCACAGGTTGCCCTGGTAGTCGATCAGCATGTTGTCGATGGAGTTGTTAAAGTCGTTGGTGTTGACGGCTTCGAATTCATTCTCCCGGCTGATGTAGCCCACGCCGTTGTCGGCAGAGATGAACAGTTCGCCGCCTCCCACGTAGTAGAGGTCGTTGATGTTCTTCAGCCCTTCACCGGTGCGCACGGTCTTCTCGTCGAACCAGCCCTCCCCCACCTCGAACACATAGATGTGGTTGGTAGAGGTGCCCACCAGCAGCACGCCGTCCTGGTCGAAGCAGACGCTGTTGAACAGCTCCTCGCCCTCCGGCAGCTGCAGCGAGCTCTGGATCACACCCTTTTGCATCAGGAACAGCCGGCCGTCGGAGGTGATCGCCGCCACATGGCCCGCATTGTCAGCGGCAATCTTGTCGGCGTAGTTGACCTCCCTCAGCGTACCGACCCGTTTCAGGCCGTTTTTCAGGGTCAGTATCTGCATACTGCTGGTAGTGCCCACGTAGTAGTAGCCATCAGCGCTCTGTATGATGGATCGCACTGAGTTGGAAGGCAGGCCCTTGGACTGGTCCACCACATTGGAGATGCGCTCGTTGATGCAGATGGACAGGCCGTTATCGTTGGTACCGATCCACAGGCGGCCTTCCTCGTCCACATAGAGGCAGTTCACGTTGCGCACGGACTCGTAGCCGTCCATCCAGGTGAATTCCCGGCCGTTGTATCGGTACAGGCCGGCATAGGTGCCGATCCACAGGATGCCGTCGTTGGTCTGGGCGATGTCGTTGGCCTCGCCGCAGGGCAGGCCGTTGTTGCTGTTGTACACGGTCTGCACGTAATCGTTGTAGTCGATGGCCTCGCTGTCCTCCGCCTTGGCGGCGGGCACGGTCACAGCAAAGCCCAGCGCAAGGGCGACGATCAGCGCTGCCAGCGTCTCCCCGGCCGCCTGCGCCGCCGCGCCACGGCGGCGCAGGCGGCGCACCAGTCGCACCGTCACGAACAGCAGTACCAGCGTCAGCAGCTTGTCCAGGAATTCCACGTAGAACTGGCCCAGGATCTGGCAGGGCACCAGCGGCAATCCCCGCTCCCGCAGGAAGCCGATCACGCCGTCGCCCCACAGGTTGCCGGTATTGCCGCCGTAGAAGATCATGTTCAGCGGCACCGAGATGGCCATCGCGGCAAAGGCCGTGAGCGCCGCCACCGTCATGGTGTTGAACATGTTGTTCAGCTTCTTTCGACGCGCCAGGAAACCCACGATCAGGCCCATGGCCACACTGGTCAGCGCATAGATGTAAGAAACGCCGTTCATCATGCCATAGATGAGGTTGCTGGCCAGGCCCACCACCGCGCCGCACACCGGTCCGCCGGCGTAAGCGCACAGCACCGTGCCGTAGGCATCCAGCCACAGGGGCAGATCGTAGCGCTTGGTAAACACCCTGCCCCCGTAATTGATCAATATGCAAAACACGACAAACAGGCTGATCTGCCAGATCTTCCACCGTTTCATTTGTCGCATCCCTCCCTTTCAGGCCGATGAAATCCTTCCCTGGCAGCGGGGTGCCGCCGCATCTATAATCCCAGCGCGTTTGCCCGGGCTGCCGCTTCCTCATACCATTCCATGTACGCACCGGAGGCCAGCACCTCGTCGATTACGCCGTTGACAAACGCAATCAGCCGGCCCTCGCCCTTCCGGGCGGCGATGCGGTCGCCGTCGAACTGCTCCTCCAGCGTAAAGTGCACCCCGGGCACCATCATCAGGCCGCAGCGGGGATTGCTGTCGATGTAGGCATGACCGGTGCCCGCGTCCACCATGGCCGCGTCGATCGTGCCGTTCATCAGGGCATTGTACAACTCCTGCACCGAATTCATGCGCCGGAATTCCCGGTAATGGAAGACGTTTTCGTACATCTGCACTTCTTGCAGCGAACCGCTCTGGGCGCCGATGTTACGCCCCACCAGGTTGGCGATGCCGGTGATGCGGCCGCTGTCCGCGGCGCGAATCATCAGCCCGCTGCCGGCGCGGCTGCCCGCGTAATAGTAACCCTTGGACATTGTCATACGGGAAGCGCGCCCCGGCGTATAGGACAGCGCCGAGATGGCCAGGTCACAGCTGCCGTCCGCCACGGCGTTCAGCACCTCGGAAAAGTCCATCGGCACGATCTGCAGCGCCACGCCCATGCGCTGGGCGATCAGGCGGGCCAGCTTCATGTCCGAACCCACATAGCTGTCCTGTCCCTCCAGGTCGGGATCAATGAACTCCTGGGGCGGAAAGTAGGGCTCGGTAGCCACCCGAAGCACCCCCGCCTCGCGGATGTCGGCCAGCACGCCCGTAGCGTCCATGGGGATTCCGGCGGAGGCATCTATGGATTCTTCCACGTAATTCCATTCGTTTTCCATGAAGCGCACATCTGCTTCGCCATCCTCCAGGCTCTCCGCCATTGCCGGCGCCAATGCGGTGAATGCCGCCAGCACGACAAGGACCAGACACATCAAACAGCGTTTATATCCCATGAGATCACCTCGCAGCCAGAAGGCAGATAACATAAATTTCATACTCATCTAATTTTATTATACTCCAAAGCGGCAATGCGGTCAATACGATAAATTCTGATTTGTCGCGGAGCGACAAATCAGCTGCTCAACCCAACTCATGTACAAAGGCGACGGCCAAAGCCGTCGCCTTTGCGGGAAAACCATTGTTTTTACTTCACCGCGCCTTCCACCATGCCCTGCACGATGTACTTCTGCGCGAAGATGTAGAGTATGATGATGGGCAGCATTGCCAGCAGGGTGGAGACCATGATCAGGTTCCACTGCTTGACGAAGGAGCCGATGAAGCCCTGCACCGCCAGCGGGATGGTGCGCACCTCGCCATTGGAACCCAGCAGCAGCAGCGGCAGCAGGTAGTCGTTCCAGATCCACAGGCCGTTGAGCACCAACACGGTGACGAACACCGGCTGCAACAGCGGGAACACGATTCTGAAGAAGGTGCCCGCGCGGGAGCAGCCGTCGATGTCGGCCGCCTCCTCGATCTCCAGCGGTATGTTCTTCACAAAGCCGTGGAAGATGAAGATGGTCATCGATTCGCCGAAGCCCAGGTAGGCAAACACCAAACCGCCGTGGCTGCGCAGCAGCGGGAGGTGCAGGAAATCGCCCAGGTCCTTGAACCAGGTGATCAGCGGGAACATGACCACCTGGAAGGGGATGACCATGGCCGCCACGAACATCATGAACAACGCCGTGGACCACTTGGTCTTGTTGCGCACCAGCACCCAGGCCGTCATGGCGGAGCACACGGAGATGATCGCCAGGGACAGCACGGTGATGATGACGGAGTCCTTCAGGGCCTTCAGGAAGTTGAAGGTGGGGTTGTTCCAGACGGCGACGATGTTCTCCTTGAAGTTTGCCCAGTTCTCGGGCATGCCTACGGCGGAGTTGATGATCTCTGCGTTGGTACGGGCGGAGTTCAGCAGCACGATGAAGAAGGGCATCATGAACAGTATGAACAGCAGTATGCAGCCTATCTCCGCCAGGATGCTCAGACGCTTCTGCCGGGCCTTGTTCTGGCCCACGATATCCAGCGCGTTCTGGCTCATTACATCTCCACCTCCTTGCTCTTATTGATGGAGACCTGAACCAGCGACACGACCACCAGCACCACGAAGAAGATGACGGCCTTGGCCTGGCCGAGGGCCATCTTCGAGTACTTGAAGGCGGTGTTGTAGATGTTCAGCGCCAGCAGCTCGGAGGCCTGGACCGGCTTGCCCATGAACAGGGTGGTCGGGCCGCCGTTGGTCAGGGCCAGGTTCACGTCGTACATCTTGAAGGAATTGGTCAGCGTCAGGAACAGAGAAATCGTGAAGGCGTTGGCCATCAGCGGCATCAGGATCTTGAACACGCGGGTCCAGTAGGTGGCGCCGTCCACGCTGGCGGCCTCCATGACCTGCTGGCTGATGCCCTGGATGGACGCCACGTAAATCATCATGATGTAGCCGGCGTACTGCCAGGTGTTCACGGTGACCATCGCGCCCACGACGGTCTTCGGGTTGGTGATCAGCGATGCCGACAGCCAGCCCCAGCCCAGCGCCTTGCCCACGGCAGGCAGTATGCTGGAGAAGATGAACTGCCAGATAGAGCCCAGCACGATGCCGCCGATCAGGTTCGGCACGAAGAAACCGGCCCGGTACAGGTTGCGGCCCTTGACGTTGCTGGTGACCAGCAGCGCCATCAGGAAGGCCGCCACGTTCACTGCAATGACGTTGAACAGTGTGAACAGCACCGTGGTCAGGAAGGCGTGCAGGAAGCCGGGCTCGGTAAAGATAGCCCTGTAGTTGGCCAAACCAACCACGTTCTTGGCGGCATTCACGCCGTCCCAGTCGGTGAAGGAATAGTAGATACCGATGATGAACGGTACAATGATGACCAGCAGGAACGCCAGCACCGTCGGCACCAGGAACAGAAATTCGGTGATCTTGCGCTCACGCCGGCCGTAGAAAAGCTTTTGCTTTTCCAAGCGATCTCCCCCTCTCGCTTATATTGAAAAATTGCCCTGGCGGCGCAGGCGCCGCCGCCGCATCCCCAGGCTTTGGTCCATGGTGTACCCACATCGAGGGATGCGCATTTAGAAATTCTGCCGGAGAGGAAACCCCTCCGGCAGAAAAGTGGTTGAATGCCCGTAGATTACAGGGTGGGGATGGTGGCGATGGCGTCCTTCATCATCTGCTCGAAGGTCGGCTCGTCGATCGCGCCGGAAGCCAGCATCTCGTAGATCGGGCCCAGGGTGCCCATGCCGAAGCCGTCGGGCAGCTTGTACTGCTGCCAGCTGTAGGTCTTGCCGGCGGCGTTCCACTCCATGACGGACTTGGACAGGGGGGTGGCGGGCTCGATGGTCACGTTCGTGAAGGCGGGCACCATGGCGGCCTTGTTGACCATGTAGTCATGGCCGGCCTCGGTATCTGCCAGCGCGTTCAGGAAGTCGATGGCCTGCTCGGCGTTGCCGGCGTTCTCGTTCACGACGTACCAAGAGGGCGCGTTCACCAGGATGCCGTCGGTGTCCTCATGCAGGAACGCATGGGGGGCGTAGGCCATGGGGAAGTTCACGTTCAGGGCCACGATGTTGGGGTCCATCCAGTTGCCCTGGTGGTAGAAGGCGGTCTTGCCGTTGGCGAAGGCGGCCAGCTGCATATCCTGGGTGCCGTTGATCAGCATCTCGGGATCGCTGTACTTGAAGATCAGGGCGACGTACTCGCAGTACGCATGGAAGCGGTCCTCGTCAACCTTGCCTTCCAGCACCTGGTCGATGATGGAGGTGTCGTTGCGGTCCAGGCCCACGGTCAGGTAGATGTTGAAGTTGTGCAGGCCGGTGACCCAGGTCATGCCCGGGGCGGTGCCGGCGACCATGGACACCACGGCGTCCAGGCCCAGCTCTTCCTTCATGGAATCCAGCTTCTCGAAGGCGGCCTGATAGGCGTCCACGTTGGTCAGGGTCGCGGGATCAATGCCGGCCTTGTCCAGGATGTCCTTGTTGTAGGCCATGCCGTAGCCCTCGACGGCCACGGGGAAGCCGACGACCTTGTCGCCGTCCATGTAGGCGGCTGCGGTGTACTGGGTCCACTCTTCGCCGGTCATATCGGCGATCTTGTCCTTGTACAGCTCGTAGCCGGTGGGGCCCTCGATGACGAAGATGTCGGGCTCCTTGCCGGAGGCGAACTCGGCCTTCAGGGCGGTGTTGTAGTCGCTGGAGCCGCCAGCGGTGATGACCTTCACATTGTAGCCGGCGTCCTTGGAGAACTCAGCCGCATACTCCTGCAGCGCGGCGTCGATCTCAACCTTGTTCTGGACGATGGTGATGTCGGCCAGGGCGGACACGGCGCTCAGCGCCATGACCAGAGCCAGTACGAGTACGAGAATCTTCTTCATAATACTTCCTCCTGTTGATTTAGTTCATAAGAACCATGTTAAGATTATACACGATTTATTGCGCGCTGTCAACTCACAGAATCGCCAAAAAGGCAAAAATATGCGCCGTTTTTTGTGTCAAAACAGCGCATATGTAAGTGATTGTCAACCAACGGAGGGCTGACCCGCAGGCATTTCCAGCCGCTCGAGTGCCCTTGCCGCGTCCTCGTTTCCAGCCTGGGCCGCCCGGGTGTACCATTCCAGGGCAGGATCGTCCACGCCGTAGCCGTTCTCCAGGCACCAGCCGGTCATGTACAGGGCGTCGGCGTCCCCGGCGTCCGCAGCCTTCCGGTACCAGGCATAGGCCGCCTTCGGGTTCTCCGCGGTGCCATAGCCCCCCTGGTACATGATGGCCAGGTTATACATGGCCTCGGTGTTCCCCTTTTCCGCCAGCTCCTTCATCCAGTAGAAGGCCTTGTCAGGGCTGGCCGGGGTGCCATAGCCGGTGCGGTAGCAGCGCGCGAGGTTGTACATGGCCAGGTCATTCCCCTCCGTCGCCGCCCGGCTGTACCACATGAACGCCGCCTCCGGGCTCTGCGGCGCGCCGTGTCCGCCCTCGTAGTCCAGGGCCACGTTCAGCATGGCCTCCGGCGAGCCAGCCTCCGCGGCCCGCATGTTCCACTCGAAGGACTTCCCCGCGTCGACCTCGACGCCGGTGCCGAACAGGTAGCAGTTCGCCAGCGCGATCATCCCCATGGTGTCCCCGGCCTCCGCGGCCCGCCTGTACCAGGCGACGGCCGCCGCGTCGTCCCGCTGCACGCCCCAGCCCTTGCCGTAGCAGTCGCCCACCAGGGTTGCGGCATAGGTGTTTCCCGCCTCCGCCGATTCCCGGATGCGGTCGAAGTCCTCCGGGGAGAGGACCTCCTTCTGGGCGAAGGCCACGATGGCAGCCCCGTAGACGTCCCGGGACAGCGCCCGGTTCCGGCGGGATATCTGAGCGTTTCGCCAAAGCAGCGCCGCCAGCGACGCGGAGACCACCAACAATATGGCGGCGATGGTAATCGCGCTGCGGCGCCTGCGCTGCTTTTCCCGGTCCACCAGGCGGTTGAAGCGCACGCCGATGAGCAGCGAGACGACCTTCAAAAGCGCCTTGGCCTTGCCGATCTCCTGTACGTTCGCGCCCAGCATGGCGCGCTCGGCGGTGCTGCGCATCTCCGGGGGATAGCATTCCAGCGCCGGGTTGTCGCTGTCGGGCTCGCCATCGACGATGAAGGCGATGATTTTGTCCTGCCGCCCCAGGCCCCCGAAGTAGGCCACCTCGTCGTTGACCCAGCGGGAGGCGGCGCTGTTGGGCGAACAGACGACCACCAGGAAGCGCGACAGGCGCAGCTCCCGGCGCAGCGAGGTCGTTACCTCCACCCCGGCCAGGTCCGTCTGATCCCGGAAGACGCGCATCCTGCGGCGATTCGTGAACGGTTCATCGGCGCCGTCGGGAATGTGGAAGGTCTCCAGCTTCTCCTGAATCCATTTGGCCCACTTCAGGTCGCGGTGGGAATAACTGATAAAGGCGTCGTATTCAAATGCATCCATGGTATTGACCCCCGGGGCTGATCGCTCAGGCCCCCGCCAGCTGCTCCAGCTCGTCCAGCTTGTCCGCAAACACCTTCAGGCTGCCTCGCCAGAAGTTCACGTCGGCCACATCGATGCCCACCGAGGCGGCGACATCGCGGACCATGCCGCTGCCGGCGGAGCGCAGCAGCTTCTCGTAGTCCGGCAGGAAGTCCGCGCCCTTCTCTTCATACAGGGCGTACACGCCCACGGCAAACAGCTGGCCGAAAGCGTAGGGGAAGTTGTAGAAATGCACGTCGGTGGAGTAGTAGTGGCTCTTGCAGGCCCACATGTAGGGGTGCAGGCATTCGGGGTCCAATCCGTCGCCATAGGTCTTTTTCTGTGCGTCCAGCATGATTTCGCACAGCTCCCGGGGGCTGAGGGTGGTATCGGCCCGGCGGGCGACGACCTCGCTCTCGAACAGGTAGCGGCTCATGATATCCACGATCACCTGGGCCGCGTCGGACAGCTGCTGCTCCAGCAGGGCGATACGGGTGTCCCGATCCGCCTTCTCCAATATCTTCTGGGCCAGCAGGGTTTCGTTGAAGATGGACGCCGTCTCCGCCAGGGGCATGGGATAGTCGGCCATCAGTATGGGCAGGTCCTTCATGCACTCGTTGTGGTAAGCGTGGCCCAGCTCGTGGGCCAGGGTGCTCACGGAGCCGTAGCTGCCCTCGAAGTTGGCCAGCACATAGCTGATGCCCAGCGGGTGCATGCCACTGCAGAACGCGCCGCCGCCCTTGCCCTCCCGGGGGAACATGTCGATCCAGCGCTCGTCGAAGGCCCGGTTGATCATGTCCGCCATGCGGGGGCTGAACGCGCCCAGCTCGCGCACCAGGATTTCCCGGGCGTCCTCAGGGGTGTAATCCCCCTTCGCCTTCCCCACCGGCGCGAACAGGTCGTAGAACTTCAGCCCGCCATCATAGCCCAGCAGCTTCGCCTTCAGGCGGAAGTAGCGTCGGAACATGGGCAGGCTCTCCTCCATGGCCTGCATCAGCGCGTCCAGGGTGGCCCGGTCCATGTTGGCCCCGTCCAGGGCCATGTCCAGCACGGAATCGTAGTGCTTCAATTCGGCCATCGTCCGGGCCTCGCCCTTGATACCGTTCAGGCAGGCGGCCATCGGTATTTCCATCTTCGGATAAGCCTCCAACTCGGCCTCGTAGGCGGCCTTGCGCACGTCGGCCTCGGGGCTGTTGGCCATGCCCCGCACTGCTGACAGGGGCAGGGTGCGGGTTTCCATGTCCAGGGTCATGTCCACCGTGTGGTTTCCGTCCAGCTGGTCCCGAAGCTGCTCCCAGGCCGAGCCGCCGGTCATCTGCATCCTGAGTACCGTTGGCTCCAAGGCAGGGTCGATCACGTGCCTGGCATTCTCCTTCAGCCTGCGCAGCAGAAAGGCATGGGCCTTCAGAAGGTCGCTCTGTTCGATCAGTTCGTCCAGGCTGCCGACGGGGCCCAGCTTCGCGCTCAGGGCGCTGGTAGCCTCCTCCAGGCGGTTCATGATGGGCAACAGGCGGGCATAGGCCGCCATGGCCGGCTCGCAGTTGGCGTCCGCAGCCAGGGTCAGCTGGGCGAAGGACATGGTCTTCGTGGCCAGCGTCGCCGCCCTCTCGTTCACGCGGATGGCCGCCTCCAGCGCGGGCACGGAAACCTCCATGCTCCGCGCCTGGTTCACGGCATCCTCCGCGGCCTGCTTCAGTGCTTCGATGTCGTTCAGGTATTCCGGCGCGTCAAAAGACGCATAGAGCTTTGAAAGATCCCAGGTCATGTCTTCTTCCTCCGTGGTTTGGTTTAATAAATTCTGATTTGTCGCAGCGCGACAAATCAGAATTTATCAGCATATCCTCAGCAGCATCGTGTGCGCGTCGTCCATTTCGATCACCAGCAGGCCCTTCTTTTCCAGGGCCTTCATCACGTCGCTGAAGCGCTTGAAGCCGATCTGCTTCTCCTCGAAGCTGGGGTAATCGGCCTGTATGGTGGCCTTGAGGATGGAGGGGTTCACGCGCTCGAAGCCCTCGTCCTTGAAGTGCGCCAGGGCCTGCTCGAAGGCGTGCACCCAGTTGGTCTTGTCCAGCTTGGCCTCGCCCTCGTCCTCGGTATCCAGGCCGATCATCAGGCTGGAATTCTCCATCCAGCTGGTCAGCTTGTCGGAGTTGCGGGTGATCTGCTGCACCAGCTTGCCAAAGGTGGCGCAGCCGTAGCTCTTCTCGGAAAAGTCCGGGCGCAGGCGGTTCAGCGTGTCTTTCAGCTCACTGGCGTACATCTGCTCCTCGTCCTGGTCGCCCACGATGGTCTCCACCTGCGCTACCAGCTCGTTGATGTCGCCCTCCTCGGGAATGCTCTCCTGCTTCTTGCTCTTCTTGGGCTGGCGCTTGGCCACCGACTCCAGGAACACGAACTCGTTGCAGGCGTTGACGAATATGCCGCTGGCCGCCTCCGAGCGGGAGATGCCCAGCACGTGCTTGCCCATGCTCTTCAGCCGCCCCACCAGGGGGGTATAGTCGCTGTCGCCGGAGACGATGCAGAAGCTGTCGATCAGCGGGTTGGTGTAGGCCACCTCCATGGCGTCGATCACCAGCTGGATGTCCAGGTTGTTCTTCTGCACCTTGCCCCAGCGCAGCGAGGGCACCACCGCGAAGGTGTTCGACAGCAGCACCGGCTTCAGATCGGTGTAGCGGTCGGTGTAGCCGTATACCTTGCCCAGCAGGATGTCCCCGCGAATCTTCACTTTTTCAATGATGGAGAGCAGCAGCGATTCCTTCGCCCCCACGTTCTCCAAATCAACGAATACCGCAAAATTGGATTTACCCATGTGTCATCCCTTCTATGTCAAAGTACATTCTTTCCATAATCGTACTCGTCCTTCACCTTGGTCTGCGCGTCGATGGTATCCTCGCCGCGCTCCAGGGCGACCATGCCGGTGCGCACCAGTTCCAGTATACCGAACTCGCCCAGCAGGTTCAGTATAGCCTCGGCCTTGCTGTCGTCGCCGATCACCGCGATGGTCAGCGAGCTGGTGGACACATCGATGATGGACGAGCGGAAGATGTTGGCGATCTGTATGATCTCGTTGCGCACCTCGTGGGTGGGCGCGGCCACCTTGATCAGCACCAGCTCCCGCCGGATGGATTTCGCGGCGTCCAGCCGCTTGACCGAGTGGACGCAGATCAGCTTGCGCAGCTGGCTGCAAATCAGCCTGGCCTGCTTTTCACTGGTCAAAACCTCGATGGTGATGCGGGAGATGTCTGGGTCGTAGGTGGTGCCCACGGCCAGCGAGTCGATGTTGTAGCCCTTTCCGGAGAACAGCCTCGCCACGCGGGACAGCACGCCCGCCTCGTTGTCCACCAGCACCGCCAGGGTGTGCCTGCTGATTTCATTCATCGACGCTCGCCTCCCCGTCAATCCACCATGAACCTGGTGATGTCGCTGCCGCCGCCCACCATGGGCCGCACCATTTCGTCAATATCGATGGCGCAGTCGATCACCGTCGCCTGTCTGCCCGCAAGGGCGTCCTCCAGCGCCACCTCCAGCTCAGCCACATCCGCCACCCTGCGGCCATTCAGCCCGTAGGCCTCCGCCAGCTTTACAAAATCCGGTCCCCGGTCCAGCGTGGTCTCGCTGTAGCGGCCATTGCAGGTAAGCGTCTGCCACTGGCGCACCATGCCCAACGTCCCGTTGTTGAAGATTACGATGATCACCGGAAGGCCGTAGTACTGAACCGTTGAAAGCTCGTTCAGGTTCATGCGAAAGCTGCCGTCGCCGGTGATCAGCACGACAGGCTTATCCAGGTTGCCCGCCTGGGCCCCGATGGCCGCGCCCAGTCCGAAGCCCATCGTGCCGAAGCCGCCCGAGGTCACCAGCTGGCCGGAGTATTCAAAGTGCAGGTGCTGTATGGCCCACATCTGGTGCTGGCCCACGTCGGTGGCGAATATGGCGTCGCGGGGCACGACCTTCGCGATGATGTCCAGTACCTGACCGGGCGTCATATGGTCGCCAGCCTCGTCGTACTCTGTCTCGGTTTTGAAGGAGAACACGTAGTCCTTCCACTTGGCGTGCTCCAGCTGCTCCAGCCGTTCGTTCAGCAGCTGCAGCACCCGCTTCGCGTCGCCGACGATGTGGTGGTCGGTCTCCACGTTCTTGTTGATCTCGCTGCGGTCGATGTCGATCTGCACGATCTTTGCGTTGCGGGCAAAGCTGCCGGGCTTCAGGGCCACCCGGTCCGAGAAGCGGCAGCCCACGGCGATCAGCAAATCGCAGGCGTCCACGGCAATGTTGCTGGCCTGGCTGCCGTGCATGCCCACCAGGCCCGTGGCCAGCGGGTTCAGCCCCGGAAAGCCGCCCGCGCCCATTACGGTAATGCCCACCGGCGCGTCGATGCGGTTGGCGAAGGCTTCGAATTCCCGGTCGGCCCGGCTGCGCACCACGCCGCCGCCGCAGATCAGCATCGGCCGTTGGGACGCGCGGAGCATGTCAGCCAGGATGTCGATGTCCCAGTAATCCGGCTCCGGGGCGCGGAAATCCTGGCTGGAGCGCTTCATCAGCTGCGCCAGCCGCCCCGCCTTGCTGTGCTCGTTTCTGTCGAGGGGCGCGTAGTCGGCCATGTCCTGGGTGACGTTCTTCGGAATGTCGATCAGCACCGGGCCGGGGCGGCCGCTGCGGGCGATGGCGAAGGCCTCCCTGACGGTGTCTGCCAGGTCAGCCACGTCCCGCACCAGATAGTTGCACTTGGTGATGGGCATGGTGACGCCGGTGATGTCCACCTCCTGGAAGGAATCCTTGCCCAGCAGGGGCAGCCCCACATTGCAGGTGATGCAGACCACCGGCGAGGAATCCATGTAGGCGGTGGCGATGCCGGTGACCAGGTTGGTGGCCCCGGGGCCGGAGGTGGCGAAGCACACCCCCACCTTGCCGGTGGCGCGGGCGTAGCCGTCCGCCGCGTGGCAGGCCCCCTGTTCGTGGGCCGTCAGGACGTGGGTAATGCTGAGATAGCCCGCCAGCGCGTCGTAGACGTGCAGTATCGTCCCCCCCGGAAAGCCGAAGACGATATCCACCCCCTGCTCCAGCAGGCATTCCATCAGTATCTGCGCCCCGGTCATCAGCATCGCTGTACCCTCCAGTCGATCATAAAAGCGCCCGCCGGTCCCAGTATCAGACCCGCGGGCGCATCCGGCATCATCATAAAAAAGTATAACACCTTCTTATTTTAGCTGTCAACGGCTTTGTGTAAAGTTGCCACCGCCTGAATATGTTTCGGGGATACCCGGGACGCCGCTGATCAGGCGGCGTCCCTCAGCACGAGGGTCAGGTTGTTCAGGTTCATGGAATAGGTGTAGCGCGCCTCATCCGCCATGCGCATGGCCAGCCGTATGCCCAGGCTCCCGTCATCGCCTTGACCCACATGGCTGATGGGGTCGAATGCCATGCAGTCGTCCCGGAAGCGCAACGTCCAGCGCCTGTCCTTCACCTGCAAGCGCATGGCGAGCTGGTTCTTCCCATCCGCCCCAAAGCCATGGATCGCGATGTTGCCGCCCATCTCCTCCACGCACAGCGCCAAATGGCCGGCCAGGCGCGCGCTGCCACCGTGGGCGACGCAGAACTCAGACGCGGCACGGGAATAGTCCATCACCCCGTCCATGTCCCGCAGTATCGCCTCGAGCCGGTCCCGCTCCGGCACGCCAAAGTTGTCCCGAAGCAGCAGTATGTCCTCCGCCCGCCAGGTGACGCCACCCTTTTTAAGCCACACATAGCCCAGGATGCCCAGCAGTGTCAGCGTTTCACCGGCAGCAAAGTACAGCCACACGCCCTTCAGGCCCGTCAGCCTGCCCAGCGCGAACGCCGCCAGCGTCGGCACCACCGCGTTGGCCATCACGCTGATTGCCTCCATCAGTCGAACCCGCCCCGTGCCCTGGTAGCAATTGCGCAGCCCGTTGCTCAGGCAGCAGGGGATCAGCCCCAGCGCAAACATCCGCAGCCCCGCTGTCGCCATGACCTGGCTCTCCCCCGCCTCGGGAATGAACAGCGTCGCCAGCGGGCTTGCGAAGAGCATCAGCAGCGCCATCGCCGCCACGCCCAGCACCACCGCCCACCGGGCGATCAGCCCCAGCAGGTCCGACAGCCCGGCGCGGTCCTCCTCGTTGTACAGCACGCCGGAGAGGGTCAGCGCCACGCCGCCCATGCCCGTGCTGATGCAGTTGGCGCCGTTGCACACGGAGGTGATCACGGCATAGGCCGCCACCGCCGCCTTGCCCCCCAGGTCCAACAGCAGCTTGTTCACGGCGAAGATCAGCACCACGGTGGAGGCCATGCCGACCACCGTGGGAATGCCGCCGGCCACCAGCTCGCGGATCTTGCGCCAGCGGATATTCCCGGTTGAAAACGTAAACACGCAGTTTTTCGACAGAAAATAGCTGCCGCCGATGACCACGGCCACGTAATAGCTCAGCGCCGAGGCCAAGCCCATGCCGAACATGCCCCCGTGGAACACGACGACGTTTAGCCAGTCCAGGGCCACATCCGCCACGGTCATACCCAGCACAGCCGCGATCAGCAGGTTCCCCTGCCCGGCCATCTGCAAAAAGGGCACGAGTATCAGCGCCCCCATGGAAGCCGGCGCGCCGATGACGAAGCCCGCCATGTAGCTGCTGGTGTCCGCCAGTAAAACCGGGTCCTTCGCGCCGAGCAAGCGCGCCAGCGGCACGCGCAGAAGCGCTACCAGCAGCGTAAAGACCAGCGAAAGCGCGGCGGCCAGGGCCACGGAGGAGGAATAGCCCACGTCCGTCTCCAGCTTGTCGCCCCGGCCCAGGGATTTGCCGCAGGCCACCTGCGCCCCGGCGCACAGCATACTGCCGATCGCGCCGATGATCAGCAGCACCGGGCCGGCCAAGCCGTAGGCCGACAGCGCGCCCTCGCCCAGAAAGCGCCCGATCATCAGGTTGTCGATGAGCAAACACAGCGATACCGTCAGCGCGGAGAGTATCTGCGCGGCCAGCATCTGTCCAACCAGCTTCTTTATCATGGCGTCATGATCTCCATCCTCGTTGTATTCAGTGTTCGGAATACCAGTATATCACATATCTCCATCATTCACAATTCTCAATTTTGTCCTGCTCCGCGCCTCCGCCGTCACCTGCCGGAGTGCGCGCTGCCGGTCGTAGCCTGAAAAGTGCAGCTGGCGGGCGCGGTTAGAGGCCGCCTCCAGAGTGTCACCGTCGAAGCCCGCGTCCCGCAGTTCCTCCCGGGAGACCATCGGCAGGGCGGCGACCCGGCGATAGTCCTCCAGCCGCTGGCGCAGGAAGGCCTCGCATTCCTCATCGTAGGGCGCGTCCAGCTTGCCCGAGGCATCCGCCCGGGACAGCAGGATCAGGTCCTCGGGGCACAAGCTCAGATCGAACAGCTGTCGCGTCTTTTTCTTCTTCGATCGGCACTTGGCCAGCACATTGGGCCGCATGTGCAGCCACATCATGTTCTCTACATAGTCGATCAGCGCGCCGTCGTCCGTCAGTCTGCCCAGCAGATCCCGGCACAGGGGCAGGCCTGCCACCTCATGGCCATAGGCGACGATCTTGCCATCCTCCCGCACCTGGGTGGCAATGGCCTTGCCCAGGTCATGGGTCAGCGCCGAGAGCATAAAGCCCAGCGGGTTCTTCGCCTGCGCCCGCAGGGCTGCGGCACAGTCCACCACCAGCATCGTATGCTCGAACACGTCCCCCTCCGGGTGGTACACCGGGTTCTGGGGCACGCCCACGCATGCCGCCAGCTCCGGGAGGTCCTTCGCCATCTCCCCCGAAGCCAGCATGGCGCGGAGATACACAGAAGGGCGTTCCGCTTCCAAGAGTGCTGAGAATAGCCGCGCTTTTTCTTTATTGTCCATTATAGCTGACTCCTGAAGGTAGGGTTCGGTTCGGTAAATTCTGATTTGTCGCTCCGCGACAAATCAGAATTCAGGTTTTAGGTTTTAGGTTGTAGGTGTTAGGGAAGGTAGAAATCCTTGCGGATTTCTTT
>CADBVG010000005.1 GCA_902798105.1 uncultured Eubacteriales bacterium | reverse complement strand
ATGCTCATGCACGTCGGTCTTCATTTCGCGAGCGGCGTTCTTGCCGTACAGCTGACGGTCCATCCGCCGCATCTCACGATCCCAGTCACCAAAGAACTCGTCAAACAGGTTTTCACCAAAGATACTCGGCATCAACATAACTCTTACCTCCTTTGACCCTCTTGCGCTGGTCGCGCACCCGCTGTCGGTATACTCCCTTTCGGGTGGCGTCCTCGAGCAGGCTGTCGTGTCGGCGTCGGTCTTTGTATGTTGTTACCCTGAACCTCCGGGGTTCTTTCTTTCCTTCCCCCTCGGTTCGTATTATATTATACTCATTTTATTAGCACTGTCAAGAGACGAGTGCTAATTTGCCGATGAACAATTCATGAACGTTTCCGCAGAGAATTATTCAATCCAGCATAAAACTGTTCATCGAAACAAAAAGCCTCCTCTCGCCTGATAGCCGCGAGAGGAGGCAAAGGGCCGTTTTCGCTTATTTGACCATGATTCTGTTTTCTCCCCTGAAAAGGAACTCGGCGCTGCCGTCGGCATGAACCGTCACCTGCGTGACCAGCAGGCACCATGCCTGTTCATTCCAAACGTCAATGGGTCCAGCTTGGCCACGCAGGTTCTCCACATATTTTTTCACGCTGCATACCCGCATCAGCCTGTCCTGCTTCTCGGCTTTCAGGCGGTTCAGCTTCGCGTCGGCCTTCCGGAACCGCTCGTCGTAGGCCGCAGCCTTCTGGTCGAATTCCTCTTGTGGGACGCCGGTGACGGCATGCTCCCGGATGAGGGCTTTGTTCAGCTCCACCACCGTGTCAATCTCCTCCTGGGCAGCCGCGATTTTCGTGTCCAACGCCGCCGTGTCCTCCAGCATTGCTGCAAGCGTTTCGGCGTCCTCAATGATCGTCTCCCTGTTCCCCAGGAGCAGGTTGTAGGCTTTGACGAACAATGCCTTGATCGCATCCTCGGACAGGGTGGGTGTCGAGCAGCGCTGGCCCTTCCCATATTTTCGGTTGCACCGCCAGATGACCTTCCGGTACGGGTCGTTGGAGTGCCAGACCTTCTGGCCGTAATACCCACCGCAGTCCCCGCAGATGAGACGGGACGCGAACACGCTGTTCCCACTGAAGGCTCGACTGGCACGCTTCCGCCGGGCCAGCTCCGCCTGAACCTGCTCGAACTCATCCGGCGCGATGATGGCTTCGTGGTTGCCCCTCACATAATACTGGGGCACCTCGCCCTCGTTCTGCTTATGCTTCTTCGTCAAGAAGTCCACAGTGAATGTCTTCTGGAGCAGCGCATCTCCTTTGTACTTCTCGTTCGACAGGATGCTCAGGATCGTGCTCTCTCGCCAGTGCGTCTTCCCGCCGGGCGTCAGGATGCCCATCTCATCCAACATGCGGCAGATGCCGATGGGGGCCATGCCCTCCATGAACTTCCGGTAGATGAGCCGCACGATTCGGGCTTCCTTCTCGTTAACCACCAGGTTCCCATCCTCTCCCTTGTCGTAGCCCAGGAAGGTGCTGTAGGCCAGCGTGACCTTCCCGTCCGCCATGCGCTTTCTGTGGCCCCAGGTGACGTTTTCAGAAATAGAGCGTGATTCCTCCTGGGCCAGGCTGCTCATGATGGTGATCAGCAGCTCGCCCTTGCCATCGAAGGTGTAGATGTTCTCTTTTTCAAAGAAGCACTCGCAGCCATGCTCCTTCAACTTCCGGATGGTCGTCAGGCTGTCCACGGTGTTGCGGGCAAAGCGGCTCACGCTCTTGGTCACGATCAGATCGATCTTCCCGGCCAGCGCATCCGCGATCATCTCATTGAAGCCGTCCCTATGCTTGGTCGTCACGGCGCTGATGCCCTCATCGGTGTAGACCTTTACGAAGTCCCAATCGGCATGTGAGTGGATGAACCGTGTGTAGTAATCCACCTGGGCCTCGTAGCTGGTGAACTGCTCGTCGCTGTCTGTGGAGACGCGGGCATAACCGGCCACCTTACGCCGCGCCGTCGTCGCAATCGGCGCTGTGGTGAACAGGTTCCGGGTCTGCGGGATTTTAGTCACTGTTTTTGCCATCGTTTTTCCTCCTCGCCTTTTCTCTCGCCTTTTCCTTCATCTCCGGCGTCCAGCTCTCTGCCCGTGAACGGTTCTGCCATTCCAGCTTCTCATCCTGGCCATCGCGAAGGTGGAAGATCAGGGTGTACGGATAGACTGCCGTCACATGATCCACCGTCTGCTTGAAGGCTTCCTCATCAAAACTGTTCCACCCCAGCAGGTCACAGGCCATGCGCATGATGATCTCTTCCGGAATCTGCTTGCTCTCGCAGAACGCCTTTCCCTCCATGATGTAGGTCGGGCAGGCCCAGCGGGACTTACCGTGGTTCTTCACATGGCGGTAGGGCTTTCCGCACGCTGAGCAGATGATCATGCCGGTGAAAATGTGATGCTCCCTGGGCTTCGAAGTAGGCTTCTGCGCGGCGATGCGCTCAAGCGCCTGTTGCGCTGCCTCGAAGGTCGCTTCATCGATGATCGCCGGATGGGTCTCTGTCGCATAATACTGCGGAAGCTCACCCTGGTTGGGCAGCAGCTTTTTCTCGATGTGATTATTCCTGAATTGTTTTTGCAACAGCGAATGCCCCATGTACTTCTCGTTGGACAGGGCTTCGCGCAGTCTTCCCGCTGTCCATTTCCCTCCAAAGGCCCCAAGGTGCCCATTTCGGTTCAGCCACCGGACGATGGACATCAGACTGTCGCCACGAATAATGCGGGTGAACATCTCCCTGACCACCTCAGCCTGCTCCGGGTCGAGTTCAATGCCATTCTTTTTTGTGATGAGATAGCCGAACATCGTCCGCATGTTCATCAGTTCGCCGTTCTCAAAGGCCTTGCGGATGCGCCATTTCTGGTTTTCACTGGCCGACCGGCTCTCCTCCTGGGCAAAGGCTGACAGGATCGTCAGCATCAACTCCCCGTCGCCGCTCATGCTGTGAATCTTCTGCTCCTCGAAGTAGATGTCCACCCCGATGGCCTTCAGTTCGCGCACGGTCTCCAGCGACGTGACGGTGTTCCTGGCGAAGCGGGACACCGACTTGGTGATGATCATGTCGATCTTTCCGGCTCGACTGTCAGCCAGAAGCCGTTGAAATTCCTCTCGGTTATCCTTGGTGCCCGTCATGGCCTCGTCGGCATATACGCCAGCATAACGCCAACCGGGGTGCTTCTGGATGAGGTCGCTGTAGTAGCTTACCTGTGCTGCCAGTGAGTGCAGCATGGCGTCCTTCCCGGATGAAACTCGCGCATAGGCGGCGACGTTGGTCAGCCGCTGCAGCGTGGGCTTGACAGGCAGCTTCATAACCTGCTTTTCCACGATTCCACCTCCTTTGGTAGCTGGCATATTACCTCTTATCCAGCGGGTAAAGCAAGTGAAAATCACGATAAAGGCTACACTTCGGAATCTCATAATTCAGGCGCATTTTCTCCTCAAAAACAAGGAATTCCTTTCGAGTGATCATACCGCTGTCGAGCATGCTGCCTGCCATGGTCATCGCCGTAACGTAGTAGATGATATTGTTGTCCATTCTATACACCTCCGTTCTGTAGCCTCGGGAGATGCACAAAAAGGACGTTATCCAAAAAGAAAAATGGGAACCCCGCAAATAAGCGGAGTTCCCCAAAGAATCTAATCGAGTTTTCCGTACTTCCCGGATACCCAGGCATTCTGGTTCTTGTGCTGCACCAGCAGCCAGCCCCCCTCAGAGACCTGACCACCGTAAGGCAGCGTGTCTCCTCTGTGGGCTACACCCAGAATCTTGCCGTCGGTGTTCGGCGCGGTGCGGATATAGCAGTTGCCGCCGACGATGGTGACGTTGATCGGGCAGCTGTCGCCGTTGCAGCCACCGTCATCCAGGGCTTCCACAGCCTTCTCCAGCGCCACGAGCGTAGCCGGGCCACACTCGCCATCCACGTCCAGCTTCACATCCTTCTGGAAGGCCCGGAGTGCCAGATCGGTACAGTCGCCGAAGTCGCCGTCGCAGCCCCAGGAGCCCAGGTCGTAGCCCAGCTTCAGCAGCATCTCCTGCATCAGCTTCACGTCCTGACCCTCGCAGCCATACTTGATCGTGCGGTCGCCGAGGGCATACTCCACAGGACGGACGGTACCCTCATACTTGCTGCCGTTCGTGAGCACGACGACAGTGTGCCCATTCGTCTTGGTGACCAGGATGTCACCCCGGCCCAGATAAGTGGACTGGCTCTGGTACTTGCTGCCGGTAAGCTCGATGAACGCGCCGGTCTTGTTCAGGTTGCCGGGCATGTTGCCCGTGCGGAATCCCTCGGGAAGGCCGGTGATGCCTGCATAAGCGATGCACACGCGCACCAGCGCGGAGCAGTCCGTCTCGCAGGCAGTGGTTACCTTCGAAACGTCGAAGCCAACTTTCTCCGCCGCCTTGTAGAGTGTGTTCCTCTGATACTGATCATACCCGATTTTACAGTTCTTGCAGGCGCGTTCCATGCACTGGGCAATCCTCTCCGCCACAGACGGATTCTTCGCCCTGAATACGCGCCAGCCCTTGGAATGCAGATACCAGTTCTGGGTGGAAACCTCCTTGCCGGTCTGGTCGCCTGCCTGACCGCCATGGGCCTTGCCGTTCTCGTCGATTCTCGCGCTTCCTACCTTGACTGCCATAATCAAATCCTCCTTCATAAAAATGGGACGGCGGTTGATTCCCGTCGCCCGGTGTGGTATAAATAAAGACGACGGTTATTCTCCGTCGCCCTTATCCCTCTGATCGGTCGTGTCGTCCTTGTCCTTGCCGTCCCTACCGTGCAGCTGCGCCAGTGCCTCCCGGAGCTTGTCCGGGATGGGAAGCCCGATGTGGGCGGCGTTCTCGAACAGGGACAGCGCCTCATTGCTCAGGTAGAAGCAGATTACCGCGCCCCTGAGCGCGCTGCCGGTGCCCACCACATGGATGTCGACGATGTTCGCCACACCCACCAGCATCAGGATGAGCACCTTCTTGCAGATGCCCCTGAAGCCGATGGCGCTGGACAGCTTCTTGTCGATCACCGCACACATGATGCCACTGATGTAATCCAGGCTCATCAGCACGATAAGTGCGATCAACATGCCGTCCATCCCTCCCACAAAGTAGCCGATCCATCCACCGATGGCGATGATGGCGATCTGAACCTTCGTCCAGACCAGGTCGATGTGAAAATTCCTCATACAAAGCCCTCCTTCTTACCATTGTTCTATATCCCGATCAACTGAGGCTATTCATACAGCGTGATCGAAATGGTATCATTGCGGACACTCAGGGCGTCGTTGTTCGTCAGATCCCAGGCGGTGGAGCGATACAGATACACTTCCAGGACGTTCCTCACCTTGTCAACCGAGACAGAACGTGTTACACTGGAAACGATATAGTTGCTGCCGCCAGAAACATTGCTGGAAGTGATCGCATATCCACCGTTATTGGAGATGTTTGCCTTGAGCTGTGTAAGCGTCGCAGAATTGATTCGCTCGAGACTTTTGCGCAGCGGAATCACAAAATGGATCGCTTTCGTGCTGCCTGTGACATATCCCATGAACGTGCCGCCGTTGATCGTCACGACATCTCCGTTATGGTACTCGTGGCTGGCGATTCCCGCGTTGAAGTATGCGGGGAATTCACACTCGAATAACGGTTTCCCCTGGGTTGAACCGCTGAATTTTCCGAAAGCCACACCTCCTGTCGACAGACCGGCGAGATGAATGTTCGCAAATGCCCGGGGGATACTGCCATAGGCGTTGGTCGTTTCATATCCGTTGGAAACCGTCAACAGGAAATACCAGTCCGTCGCAGCAGAAAATGTCGCGGTAACCGCGCTGGTGCTGTTGGTTATACCGGTGATTAGCTGGGAAAGCGTCGCATTGAAGGTCACCGCCGTGTCTGTGGGCAGCGCCGGGTTGTGGGCATTCGTTGCGGTGAGTTTAATGGAGTACCCATGGGCCGTCAGTACAGAAGAGGCGACATCTGCTGTCAGCTTTGCGGTGGTCTTGACAGCAATCGCCTCATCGTTCGGGGTGCGCTCGATTTCCAGCGTCAGCTTGGGATTGTCGCGAGCGGACAGGATACGCAGGTAGGAGCCATCCGCCCTGATGTAGAGGTTGTCATAGTTCCCGCCACTCGAGAAGGTAGCATTCGTTACAACACTGATCGCAATGTAGGTCTTGGTGGGATCGAGCACGTAATTCGATGTATCCAGTTGATAGTAGCCTTCCTTGAATGAGACCGTTGCTGTAAACGTATGGGAGGCATTGTTTGCCCAGGAAATGGTTTTCATATCCCAGCCGGAGCTGCCTCCGCCGCCGTACAGGAACTGTGTCGGGAAAGCTCCTCCGTACTGATAGTTCGTCGAGGGATACCTGCCATCCTGATACACATAACTCTTGGTGATGCTCTTACCTGACACGTTCTTGATCGTGATCGACATGGTCGCAGTTTCGCCGACTGCCACAACGGAAGGTGAAAAGGACAACGCGGTAACCTGAAAGAACCCTTCATCAAAAGTTGGTAATGCCATAATTAAACCTCCTACGCAAGTTTGAATACCAGCCCACCGTCAGAGGAACGACGAAGCTGGTAGTTGCCAAACTGGACATAACTGCCCGCGAACTTCGAGTACTTCTTACCACCGAGTACCACGTTGACCGATTCGCTGTCGATCAGCACTTCGCCGTTGGACAGGTTGTCGCCAACGTGAAGGCCGTCATCATCGATGCGCACAACACGTTTGAAGTCAGTCTGAACCGCCTCCGCTGTCGCCTGGGCGCTATCCGCAGCAACCTGAGCCTCATAGGCAATCTGGCTGATGGCGGTCAGGACGCCGTTGACCAGCCGGTACATGGGATGCTCTGGGTAGAAGTACATCTGATAGGTGGAGTACATGTAGCCCAGGGAGATGTACGTCAGGCTCTCGATCGCCGGGGCCGTCGTCAGCCAGTTCTCACTGGCGACCGTGAACACGTTTCCTGCCAGTGTGCCCGCCAGGTACAACGTGGCGTACTGTGTCGCCGTCCAGCTGCTGCCCGCATTGTTGCGCAGTGTGCAGCTGGGAAAGCTCAAGAAGTTGTTGGTGCCCGTGGCCGCCGCCGAGATCGCGGAGCCTGCCCACAGGATGGGCTTGTCCACATGGAAGCCCATGCCAGCCCCCAGGTGGTAATACCCGCCGGAGTCGGCTACAATCAGGCGGGATGCGGAAATCGCCGTCTTTGCCTTGATTGCATTGTTAAAGCGGATGCGGTCGTAGGTGTTGTCGTTCAGCGCCCTGCTGATCCACCAGCCGGTGTAAGTGCCTGTGCCTATGGTGACGCCGACACGATACACCATCTGTACCATATTGCCTGCCGCAATGTGGGTGGTGCAGCGCGTGGTGGCGTTGATGTAAACTTCCTTTGCCCCGGTTGTGCCGCCGCCGGATAATGTCAGGTTGAGCGTCGCCGCCGTGCTGGTGCCCGCATAGGGCAGCCAGTACATGATGACCTGACCGTCCTGCAGGCTGGCGAAGGAGGCGCGTCCCGTCCAGGCATTGGTGGAAGCGGTCTGGGTGCCCACGATGCACTCCGCGTTGGACAGGGCTTCTTCCGCTGTGGACTGTGCGGTCTGCGCCTTGTTGTATGCGGCCTTCGCCGCTTCATAAGATGAAGAAAGGGACACATCGCTGTAGGCGTAGTCCCCATCGGAGAAAACATTCAGGTCGCAGAAGTACAGACTGTTGGTGCTGCCTGCCGTATAGCTGGGCTCCGCCGTCACCCAGTTCCCGCCGGGTGGTTTTGCCGTGGGCTTGGCAGGCTTGGCGGAAGTGGACGATTGCAGCAGATAGTACCTGGTACAGGACTGCAAGTCGCGGATGGACGACAGTGTGATCGCCGCCGATGCCTTGATCGCCATGATTCATCCCTCCCATCAGCCTTCCAGCTGTGCAATGTAGGAAGCCTTGTTCGTTACGTCGGTCGGTGTGATGTTCAGCGTCGGGCCGGTGGTGGACATGGCCGTGGAGGAGCCGTCCTTATACCACTTGATGGTGCCCAGGGCGGCGATCTGCGTAGCATTGAGCTCGACCCCCGCTTTGTACACATGGGCCGTGAGCGTGGTCGAGACGCCGGTGTTCTTGAAGATGGTGCCGTTGCTGCTGGTGATGCTCATCGTGATGGCGTCCGCCCCGGCAGGCCCCGTTCCTCCGGTCGCTCCCTTGATGTTGGAGACATAAACCCACTTCGCCACATCAGCCGCGCCAGCGACGGTGCAGCGGTAGGTATTCTGGGTACTGGTGTTCAGGTACATGTCGCCGACCTTTGCGTTGGCGACGCCAGAACCGCTGAAGATCGTGGCTGTGGTAGATGTGCCCGTGATTCCGGTGCCCGTATACCACTGTGCTGAAGAGCCTGCTCCGCCGGTCGCGCCTTTGATGTTGGAGACGTACACCCACTTCGCCACATCAGCCGCGCCTGCCACGGTACAGCGGTAGGTGTTTTGGGTGGATGTGTTCAGGTACATATCACCGACTTTCGCTGCCGTGATGCCGCTGTCACTGAAGATGGTTGCCGTGGTGCTGGTGCCGGTGATCTTCGTGCCAGTATACCACTGCGCGGAGCTGCCTGCCGCGCCAGTTTGCCCCTTGAACGCGATCTGGAAGGTGAACAGCTTGTGGATCGTGATGTTCCCGTTGTCAAGTTGAATGGGAATGTCAACAACGCCACCTGCGGTGACGGCGGTCGTGACCGCAATGGTCAGGGTGGGCTGGGTGGCATCTGTATCCTTGGTGACGTTGACGCCGGTGGGCTTCACCACATCGTCCAGGTTGACAGACGCCGCTACCTGCGACGCACCGCACATGGCGATGACAGTCGTCTGCGTGCTGGCCGCAATGGCCTTGCTGGTATCCCCCAGGAAGGTATGGCTGTCGTTGGTGAGCATGACGGAGTAGCCGTCCGTCAGGTCGACGATGCTGATCTGGTCAGATGATCTGATGGCCATGAAGAGTCCTCCTTTTAATCCGTTATGAGTGCGCAGCGGAATGTGACCTTCACATCCACATCCGCCGGGCCGAGCGTAAGCCTGAAGCCACCGTCCGAAAGCCGACTGTCATCGGCGGAGATGACACCGTACCTGTCCTCGTCCATGCGCAGCCATTCCCACTGCAGATGGGCGCTGACTCCGAAGGTCGCCCGGAGCGCGGTCAGGTTTTCAATGATCTGCTTGCCATAGTGGATGGAGACAGAAAGCACTGTGGAGACGTTGTTATCCTTGAACACCGTGCCCCGGCTGCTGTCGATGCGCAGCACGGCAGGCGTGGCATCCTGCATGACATCTTCCACGGTATCATCCACGGTGCCGACTACCAGTTGAATGAAGTCCTGCGACTGGATCACCGAAGTGTTCAGCTGATCGATAAAGGCCTGCCGGGCGAACAGCTGATCCACGTCGATGCGGGCGGCATCGATTTGGTTGATCAGCGCGAAGGTGCCCAGCAAGTTTGATGTGTTGATGTCGGATGCTGTGATGGAGGTCTCCAGTATGACCCGACCGCTGGCCGTTTGTCCGGCATCAATCTCCTGCTCGGTGACGGTGGTAAGTGTGCCGGTGACGTTGCCGGTGCTGTCCACGTCGATGCTGTAGTACTGGCCGTCGCTGGCCTTAATGCACAGGTTCTCGATAGACGCGCCGATCATCTGGGCGTATTCCACGGCCAGGTTGCGGATGAAAACCTGTCCTGCAGCGCCATAGTCCAGATTCATGGATTGCGCCACCAGATGCTTTATGGTTGCCGCGTCAAAGGTCGCGGTGCCGCAGGTGATGACCGTAAACGCCGCCAGCGCCGCCGCGAGACTGTCCGTTTCGATGTCGTGGGCGGTCAGGCTGGCGATCTTTGCGGCCCCGGCTTCAATCGCCCCGGCATTCAGGCTGTTGATGGTTGCCGCTGCGATGTGCGCAAATTCAATCGCCGCCGACTGGATGTTCGCCGCGCTGATGGCCGCGTTCTGGATGTGCGCGTTGCCGATAGCCGCTTCCTGAATCTGCAATTCGCCGACAGCGCCCTCCTGCAGCTGCCCGATGCCCACAGAGCCTAGGGCGAGCTTGCTCCCGGAGATGATGCCCGAGGGCAGCTGACGAGCAGAGATCATGCTGGCACCCACGGTATCCTCAACCGTGCCCAGCGTCATCTTCTCATACTGGCGCGTCAGGCAGTTGTAGGTGTAAGCCGTCATGCGCATGGACACTTCCACGCCCACGCGCTTTGCGATCACGCGCACGGCATCCCCCAGGAAGATGCTCTGCAGGAAGCTGTACTGACGGTATTCTTCCGTCTGGGTCACGTCGATGAACTCCACGGTCAGAGTGACGGCAGGCAGGTCACAACCCTTGTCGAACTCTGCATGCGCCGCCTCGCGCATCTGTGTATAGCACTTGGACTTGGCCTTCTTTTTCTTTCCCTTGGTGACCTCCTTGCAGTCGGAGACGGCCAGATGAATCCATTTCGGCGCAGGGTAATTGGCGATATTCGGGCTGTCGATATAGACCTCGGGCAGGTACAGCACCTTACCGTCCTTGTCCTCGCCGGTGGGCATGATGCGCGTAACAACGTCGGAAAGATCGACGTCGTACTTGATGCCTGTCAGGTTCTTACCCTGGCGGATCTGTATATTGGTGTCGCTGCCGACCCGCTCCACGACGAACACGTCGAACCAGTCCCGCTGCAGCTCGCCGCCGTACTTCTCGATGACACCGTCGCTGCCCAGCAGGGAGTCTACGGGGTTTTTGTTCTCGAACACCACTTCCTCCGCCGTGGAAGTCAGGTCGGAATAGAAGGTGAAGTCATGTTCCGACAGGCAACCGGCCCCGATCTGATCCACGACGGTTTTGCCTGTCGTCGTGGGAAGGGGCTCGTATTTCTTGATCATGTTATCGAGCAGATCATAGAAGATGTGCCGGGCATAGGCCGTCACCTTGTCCAGCTCCGGCACGACCCGGTAGATGCGGAAGGGCTGATCCCGCAGCTGGCGGCCCTCTATAACCGCGCCGACGGCGTCGGCATAGTCGGAGGTGTTCCTGACAAAAGCAAGGGAAGCGGCAGGCATATACCCGCGCTTCCCGTCCGGACAGACGACTTCCCAGAGTGTGCTGGTGGTCTGCTCCAGCACGATGACCTGTTTGCCCTTTGTGTATTTGCCGAGCTTCTTGTACTTGGCGGCAGTGGATGAACGGAGCACCAGCGGATTCCGCTTGGTGTTCACCTTGTAGATGGCCTTGCCCTCGCTAAGTACTTTATAGGCCAGCGCCACCTGCGGCGTGGTGCCCGAGGGCACCGGTGCCCGGATGATATACCCTTCCTGAAGGCGATGCCACTTGCCAGTATCATCCAGCGGATGGACGATCTCCAGCTCATACTCGCCGTTCAGGGTCTCCTTCACCAGCGCGGAAGATGGCGCGATGGTACCCAGGCCGTTGCTGGAGAAGTCGGTACTGTCGGGTGGATAGACACAAAGCATGGGTTTTCGCCTCCTTCAGGGCATAAGAAAAGCGCCGCTCGTAAGCGACGCTGGTCATTCTGATTATCTCGTCAAACTGGAAGTTGTCATAAAGCGCCTTTCGGACAGTTTCTTACGCACTCCATGCATAAGATACATTCCGTTCCGTTTTCACGTTTCCTTGAATTATCAGTCACATCCACATTCATCGGACAAACACGTTTGCATTTCCCACAAGAGATGCATTTCTCCTTGTCGCATTTCAAACGAATCAGAGAAAAATAACTCATCGGCTTCAGGAAAACTGTAATCGGACAGATGTATTTGCAGAAAGCCCGATTGTCCTGGAAGGCAAATGCAAGGATGATCCCTGTCGCATAATACAGAATGTTGCCAAGGATAAATGCCCAGAACATGATCCTCTCAATGTTCCCCACATGCGCAAGGAACAATACTGCAACAAATATGAGAGAGGCAGCAAAGGTGATATACCTGATCCACCCCAATTGCCTCCGCGGCTGCTTTGGTGCTTTAAAGGGCAGAAAATCCAGCACCATTGCCGTCCAACAGGCATATCCGCACCATCCGCGTCCGAAAATCAGCGGTCCGAATATCTTGGCCACAGCATAATGGATAGTGGCCGCCTCAAATACTCCTGTGAACAGATAATACCAGAATCCTTCGATCTGCATGTTTTCGTTACAGATCAATCCGAGATAAATAAGCATGTACAGACCGACAAGCAGTTGAACAATGCGCCTGGCATGCTTGTATTGTCTGATAAACAGGAAGACGCCCAGCGAGATGGACAGGCCAATGTAGCTGAAATTGAACAGATAGAACAGATTGCCCTTTGTCAGCCATAAGGTGATTGCAATCGTTTCAAATACGACCAGCATAATGATCGGCATCGCATATTTCTTCATCTTTGTATCCCCACAAATCCCGAATTGTTGTGTCATGATGACCTTGACTTCATTTTCTTTGATGACCATGTTGCCGTCTCCAGTGGTTTTTTGAAAACGTCACATGCTGTTTACTTCAGAATCAGGCTCATAATCCATGCGATCAGCGCATAGAACAGCGGATGCACCACCAGCGTTCCCACCCATTTCTGAATCAGCGTCTTACCGTAGATATACGGTTTCAGATCCTCTGTTCCGGGGATGTCCCAGGCCCTGGTTTGTCCGACCCAATACCAGTCGATAAAGAGCCGGTCAAACAGGCCGTAGATCATGCCAATAGCCAGCATCTGCAGGAATCCCTGGGTGAATCCCCGGGCACCGTTCAGGCCATAGACCATGGCAGGGATAAAGATCAGCATGGGCAGGAAGACCACAATACCTGAGATGATCGCACTCTTCCTGATCTTGTCTTTGGTGGTCAGACCGAGAGCGACAACTCTGTCCTGCACCTCTTTTTCATAGAAAGTGACAAGCCCCACCGGGCCGTCCTTGGCGATGCCAACCACACAGGTCAGCAGCATGATCAGGCACATGGCCATTCCTTCGATCACAAGCAGCATGTTGATTCATCTCCTGGCTGTCTATTTGGATGTGAAGGGTTGGGGTGATTGATGCCCCAACAAACTGGAATCTGTCTATTTGTTCAGAATGCAGTTATAACGAACGACTGACCCATCGGGATAATCAATGATGCTTTTCTCCTCAGAAAAGCCGCATCTGCGGTAGAAACCAATTGAATCATCGTCCGTCTGCGCTTCGATTCTTCCTATTCCTTCCAACTCCATCGCGCTTAAGATCAGCTGTTTTCCGATCCCCCGACGTCTGAGCTTTTCAGACACGGCAATTCCGATGATCTCCGCGGCGGCTTCTGAAAACTTCAGAACCATCATGCCTGTTTTCCTGTTTCGATCTTCACATACAAATACTTTCACCGATGAAGCTTGTAAAAAGCCTTCCATCTGTGTCTTATAGTCCTCGCATGTGGGATGATACATGCAGGGAGCATAGATCGAGTATGCTTCTTCTGATAGCAGCCAGTCTGTATCCTCGCATACTGCAACTTTCATGACTGTCCTCCAAATCCCGATTTGTATACTTGACCTGATTGCAAGTATACCACATCTGACGGTCGGATGAAAGAGCCACATCATAGATACCGCCAGTTCGGCACAATGACCAGCCTGCTCACATCCCCAGACCAGCTGATCAGGTTGTTCCCCGGCTTCAAAACCGGGAAGTCGCACTCCATCTTCTCGTTCAGCAGCGTCTCGCCCTGGTATGCTTCCTGTATGACGCTGTTCAGCACAATCCCATTCTCGATGCCCTCCAGCTCTATGAAGGTATCATTGACAATGAGCGTGAAGTCCCCACTGCCATAGACATGGATGATCGGCTCCGAGTAAACACTGCCTGGGTTGACTACCACGGCGCTGCTGGTGGTGATCGTCACTTCATCGGGATTACTCACATACCAGAATGGCGGTGAGCACCTGAAGGTCACGGCAAAGGAACAGTGCGGGTTGCCCCGGAGAATCTTCTCAAACGGGATCTGGTTGGCGATCCGCGCATGGTAGAATCCCCCCGGACGATTGGCGAACGTCACTGTTCCACCGCCCTTTAGCCAGCCCGCTATGGCGGGGATGAGCGCCGGGTCGCGGATGAAGCAGGTGGCAGTCATGGTCAGGTCATCATACACGTCGTCGCCCTCCAGCGTGGTCAGGCTTCCCGGCCTACCAGGGATCTTCGTCTGTGTACTCCGCTCCTGTGGCAGGGTGATGGGCGGCTGTTCGGAGACGTAGATCCCGTACTCCGTGCAGCGCACCCCGTTCCATTCAAACCAGTCGTTCATGTCCGTGCCTCCTATGCCATTCTCAGTCCGCGCCCGCGCTGCTGCGTCCGGGTCAGCGTGGCAATCTCCACAGCCAGATCGTGGATATCCCGGTCGCTCCGGATGTAGAAGCTGTTCCCGGTCAGGTTCACGTTGCTCTGCTGTTGCCAGGTCTGCCGATTGTCGTTGTGAGTATTCCCGGCGATAATGCCGCCCTGTGCCTCTTCCGTGAGGAACCGTGCGGCGTTCCGGATGATCTTCGCCTGCTCCTGCTGGCCTTCGAGGAAGCCTTCGCCCATGCCCTTCATGGCCATGAGGCCGACCTCATCCCGGAAGATAGCAGATGGCGAGTGTATGGCCAGCGCGGCTTTCGCTGCTGAGAGAGCAGACCGCGCTGCCTGAACTGCCGCCTGGATGACAGCGGACTGTCCTGAACGGATACCGGATGCAATGCCACTGGTGATGGCTGTACCGATGCTCCTCGCACTGGCAGCTGCGGTCGATACCTGGGCGGCGAGAGCGCCGGAGAGTGCGCCCATGAGGTTGCTCGCTGCCGTGGCGCTGTCGCCCGCAAAGCTGTACTGCGTCATGCCCTGGCCAACACCGGCGGAGACGTCGTTGCCAAGCGGAACCATGCGCTGCGCCGGGGACTGACTCTGGAGGGAACCGCGATATGCACTTTCCAGGTTGGCCGCCGCTGTGGCGGTGTCACCGGAGAAGTCATATGCGGCAGCGCCCTGGCCGACACCGGCGCTGGCGTCATTGCCGACCTGCGGCATGACACCGGCGATGGCAGTCTGCAGGGATGTGGCCAGTGTGGAGGCATCGCCTTCCCAGCCATGTTCCTGCATACCCTGTGCGATGGAAGAACTCAGTTCATTGCCCACACCGATGTACTCATCGGCGGCGCTGACCAAATCGAGGATTTCCTGCAGCTGCGCGGCATACTCGGCGGCGGTCTCCGCGTCCAGGTCTCCGCTGGACAGCGCCTGCCAGAGGTTCAGCGCGTAGTTGGCCAGCGCCTGCATGTCGTCCTCGCGATAGGACAGATCGTCTATCATCTGCACCAGGTCGCCCTGCTGGTTCCTGAGCACCTGATCCATGCCATTCATATTGGTATCGGTGCCTGCTTCCTTGAACTCCTCGACCTTCTGCCGGTATTCATCCAGCGCGGCAGCGGCGTTGTTGATCTCCGTCACGCTGTCATGGACGCTGGTGGTCAGCCAGCTGAAGGAGGTGTCCTTCAGGGGCTTGTCCTCGTAGACGACCTTCGTTTCCTCAACGGCCTCCTGTGTACCGACCTCGGGTGTGATGATGACGTGGAGCGTGCCGTCCGTATCGTAGGCGATGATCGTTTCGGCGGTCAGCTTTTCGGCGGGAACGACGTTGACAGGAATCTCCTCGCCGTTATAATAGAAATGGGCGTTCTCGTCGCCGAGAACATCCGTGGGGTTGTCGTACTTCTCCCCGAGCCGCAGGATGCCGTCCACCTTGATGGGATTGTTCGCCAGCACCTTATTCAGCGCGGTCAGATCATACCCGGAGATGGACAGCTTGCACTGGGGCGCTGGAACCGTTGCGGCGCTGTCATCATACTGAGCAATGTAGCCCGTCAGAGACTGTGCCAGCGCGGACTTGTCGCAGCCAGTCGCCTCCGCAAAGCTGCTGACCAGCGCCTCCACCTGGTCGGGCGTCAGCGCGGAGACATCCACACCCTCCGCCTCCAGGTACTTCACGACCATTGCCGTGACGTTGTCCGGCGTCAGGGCCGTGGTGAGGGCTCCGCCTTCAACTTCCTGATAGGCCAGCACGAAGGCTGTAACCGCTTCCGGCGTCAGCCCCGTGGTATCGACGCCATTGTCCTCAAGATACTTGCTGACATACGCGACGATCTCATCCGGCTTCAGGGTGGACACATCCGCACCCTCGGCAAGTTCCTGATAGGCGGCGACCATCGCGGTCACGTTGTCAGGCGTCAGGCCGGACACATCCGCGCCGGTGGTGGCTTCCGCGTAGGTTTCCACATAGGCGATAATGCCCTGCGGCGTCAGTGAAGTCTTGTCCGCGCCTTCCGGTTTCTCGGTGAACTTATCGATGACGGCGTCCACCATGATCTGCTGCCGGGCAGCGTTTTCCTGCTCCTGTATGCCCGCAATGATCGCGTCGGTGGTGATCGTGCCGGGGTTGGCTGCGAACTCGTCCCAGTTGGCCTGTGCCCCGGTCATATCCAGCTCTGTTGCAATCTTCAGGACTTCCTCGGACAGTCCCTCGCCGAACATGGAGGAGAGCCCTTCGAGCGCGGTGGAATACTGACTTGTGAACTGCTGGATCGATGCCAGCTGCTCCAGAGCTGTGGACACATCGATGTCCGGGAACAGCGCCTGCACTTCGTCCATGCTCATGCCGCTGGTCAGCAATTCGGAGATCTGCGTGAGCACACCGGCATATTCGGTGAGACTGCCCTCATCCAAACCGGTCGCTGCGCTCTTCACGGCGTCCAGCGCCTGCGCCGCCTGATAGGAATCCTCGCCGTAAGTCTTGACGGCGGCGTCGTAAGCGGTGAGCTTCCCGGCAAGGTCGGCCAGCGTGTCGCCGGTCTGCTGCATGCCTTCGTCGTTCCACACGGGATTGACCAGCTGCGCCAGCGTCTGGGCGTATTCCTGGGTAGCGGCAAGACGGCGCTCGTTGTAGCTGGTGTTCAGGTCGTTCAGCGCAGCCTGTTTCTCCGCGCCATCCTCCATGAGCTGGATCAGGGCGTACTCGCTGTCATACTGGGCGTCGACCTCCGAATTGATCGCAGCCAGCCCCTGGGCAGCGGCGACCATGGCGTTCTGGTACACGGACACATCCGCATCCTGCTGACCACGGGCCTGGGCCCGGGCGACCTCGGCCTCCACTTTGTCGAGAATGGTCTGGAAACCCTCGGTCTCGCTGTCTGGCTGAAGTTTGTACTTGACGATGATAGCTTCCCGGTTGTCGATAAGCTCCTGCAGGCGGATTTTCTCGTCATCGGTCAGGTACCCGTTCTGGCGCTTCTTCAGCAGGGATTCGATCTCCCTGTCCATGCTGTCGAGGCTGTCGATGTCCGCCTGAATCTGCTCGGACACGCCGGTGTACCCGGCATCTTTCGCTGCGCCTTGCAGCGCCTGAAGCTCGGTGCGGGTGGACTCCGTCAGGGCTTTCCAGGAATCCGTCCATTCCCTGACGATCTCATTGGTTTCGCCCTTGCCGTCCGTCCAGACGTCGATCAGGCCGGTCATCCAGGCCCGGGCGCTCTTTGCGGTGTCGTCATTCTTGAAGTCGTCCTCGGACATGCCGAAGAAGGACAGCCCAGCGCCGCTCCTTCCATAGAATGTGTCGGCAGCGGTATTCTTCCATTCATTTGCCGTATCGATGAGCGCCTGCGTGGCCTCCCGGGCCATCTTCGCCCCGGAGACCCAGTCCCACAGCTTGGCAACACCATACACTACAGCCGCGCCGACGGCCAGCCACACGGCGGGAGACTTCGCCAATACGGTGAGCAGACCGGACATCCCGCCACCGGCTTTGCCGACAGCGGTACAGAAGGTGCCCAGCCAACCGGTCAGCTTGCCGAGCCCCGTCGCCAACCGTCCGAAGATCAGGATCACCGGCCCGGCGGCAGCGGCGAGGGCCGCGAACCGCGCAATCTGGAGCCTCTGTCCCTGATCCATGTTCTGCAGCCGGTCGATGAACTTGCCTACACTCTCCATGACCCGCTCAATGGTGGGGCGGAGATCATCGCCCAGGGTCTGAGCAAACAGAACGGCGCGGTTCTTCAGGTTGGTGAGTCTGCTCTGGAGCGTGGCATAGCGCTTGGACGCCATGGTTTCCAGCGCGGTGTTGTCCTTCCATGCTTGGGTGGCCATCTTCTGGGCGTTGGAAAACAGCTCACTGGCATTGGTGGCGCGAAGCAGTGTGTCGCGCAAACGTATCTCGGAGATGCCGATGTCGTTCAGGGTCTTGACGGCGGACGCGCCTTCGTCGTCCATCCTTCCCAAGCCCTCGATGAACTTCTGGAACACCTGAACCGGGTCGTTTTCCCACTGCTCGACGAATTCCTTCTCTGTCAGCCCGCTGACCATGGCAAAGTCCTTCAAGGCGTCGCCGCCGGTCTTGGCAGCAACCTCCATATTGATGAGGGCCTTGGACATGGAGGAACCGCCCGCCTGGGCCTGTATGCCGACTGAAGACAGCGCGGCAGCCAGCCCCAGCACCTGGGGCTCCGTCAGGCCGATCTGCTTACCGGCACCGGCAATGCGCATGGCCATGGTGACAATGGGCTCCTCGGTGGTGGCAAAGTTGTTACCCAGCTCGGCGACCGTCGAGCCGATGTTCCTGAACAGCGACTGGTCGGTGCCCATGATGTTGGCGAACTTCGCCAGCGACGTCGCGGCTGTATCTGCGTCCAGGTCGGTGCTGCTGTTCGCCAGGTCGATCATGACGCGGGAGAACTCCTCGATGTGCTCCGTGGCGATGCCCAGCTGACCACCCGTGGACATGACGTGATTGATGTCCGTAGTGGAGGTGGCGATCTGAGTGGACAGCCGCTTTGATGCCGCCGCCAGCTGATCATACTGCTCTTCCGTCGCCTGGACAGTCTTGCGCACATAGGCAAACGAAGACTCGAAGTCCAGGCTGGCCTGCACGATCTTTTTGCCCATCGTCACAATGGGCGTGGTGATCATGACCGTCATACGCCTGCCCAGAGCGGTGGCGCTCTTGCCAATAGCCGTCAGCTTAGTGGAGAAGGCCGTCAGGGCAGCGCCCGCCTGTGTCCATGCAGAACGGGATATCTGCAGCTGCTGTGTCAGCCTGCGGATCTCCGCTTCCGTCTCGCGCACCGTGGCCCGGGCATTGTTGAGCTCGGTTTGTGCCCGGGAGACGGCGTCCGCATCGCGCTGCATGGCCCTCTGCAGGGAGGTGCACTGGCCTTCGAGCTTCTTCACCTCGTCGCCGCTGGCAGCGTATTCCTGCCTAAGCCCCTCCAGCTGAGCTTCCGCTTCCGCGTAGGCGATGGTATTCTCGTGGCCTTCATCCTTCAGTACACGGAGCTCATTCTCATGAGTGCGAATACTATCCGCCAACTCCGTATGACGCTGCCGGGCTTCAGTCAGGCGCTGTGAGTACTGCTGATACCGGGCGTGGCTCTCCTGCAGGCGAGTGTTGGCGGAAGCAAGAGCCCGTTCATACTGGGATACAACATCCCGCTGATGGCCCAGGTTAGTCTGCAGCATGGACAGGCGGCTGGACATGCCCGCCGTCGTGTTGCCGAAATTGTCAATACCCGCTCCAGCCAGCCGGAAGGCGCTCTCCGCCTCGCGGATCTGACGGTTGATGGAATTGATGTTTCGGGAGAAATTGTCCGTCCTCAGCGACAGCGAGACGACAAGATCGCGCAGCACTTCTGCCATGGAGATCACCTCTTTAAAAAGGCACGAAAAAAGAGACTGTCTCCAGTCTCTCTTTTCGCCAGGGTTGATTACTTGTAATTAGCCCAGGGTATCCGCAAAAAATGCACCTGTGGCATCAACGGCATCATACAGGGAATGCAGATCTTCTTCCGCGAATACATTGAAGGTATGATCCATTCCTTCGATGAAGTAGGTAGCTGACTTTTTGTTGTTGCTGGCAGCAACGATCTTTTCGCTCCACTCGGGATCAACAGTATCATCATTCGTACCTGCGATAGCCAGCACGGGGCCGGTATAACCATTGGAAAATTCACCCAGCACATCGGTGTTAGCGACATCGTCGCACCACTGGAGGCTTACGTTCAGACTGTCGCGCCAGTCAAACTCCATCACGAAGAAGCCGTTCTCCTTTGCCTCGGCGTAATCTTCCTCAGAGAAAAAGCCGTCCAGCATCATGTCAGGTGCGCCAGCCCAGGTAACGATGGACTTGAAGGTCTCCGGCTCCCAGGCGCAGGCCAGCAAGGCGTCGGTACCGCCTTGACTCCAACCCATCACACCGATGGCATCGCCATTTATGTTTTCCTGACCAGCCATGTAGTCTGCAGCGGCTTTTGCGTCCGCAACCGCAGACTTGAAGTTATACTGCATATAGTCCGCCGTGCTATCACCGTTTCCGGGGAAGTCAATGCGGATAGTAGCAATGCCATACTTCTCAGCTAGCACAGGAGCAGCGTACAGATAACCATTACCTGCTTCGTCACGAGTTGAGCCCGTGCCGTGGAGCATCACGACAGCTGGGAACGGCCCTTCACCAGTGGGCATACAAACAGTGGCGGGAATGTCGTAGTCCGCTCCTGCGATTGTGACGACGGTTTCTTCGTATCCGGCATCTTCAGCAAAGGCGGCACAGCACAGAACCAGAATGAGAACAAGCATCAGAGAAAGAATCTTCTTCATAATGAGTACCCTCCTTCTTTTGATTGCACCTATATTATACCAAATCGTAATGACGTGTACAAGCTTGATTTAGGTTTTTCTATCCCGAACGCTGTCGTAATACAGTATATTCATGGCTTCAAGCCCGGCCACACCTCATCGATGTATCGGGCTTTCGGCGCGGCCCGCTCCTTCGCCCGGTTGGAATTCCATGCCCGCACCTTCAAAAAGCCGAGCATGTCCATCTGGTCGATCTCCTGCATGCGCCACCCGGCATCCAGCAGGGAGTTGTAAGTGGAATAGATGAAGTCATGCAGCGTGAGCCTGTCGCCTTCAGGAGGCGTCAGTCCTCCGCTGCCGTCGTAGGGAAAGATGACAACACGTCCGTGGTCTGGGCCTGCACCGCAAACAGCGCGATGACGATGTCATGCATCAGCCTGTCCACGGGATAGTTGTCCAGCACATCGTCCGGCGTGAACTGGTTGTTGAACAGCAGGCAGAACCAGCGGATCAGCACATCCATCGCGTCGGGGATCGTCAGGCCGTCCGGGTTGTCCAGGGTCTCGCCTTTGACCGCCGCCTCTGACATCGCCGAGATGCGGGTGTACATCTTCGCAGCAGGCTCGATCTCCCGGAGAGCGCGACCGGAGACGAAGTCCACGGTATATTTCTTATCGCCGAGCGTACAAGTTATCATAATCGCTATCCTCCTGAAAAAGCGCTGCCGCAAGCCTTAGCCTGCGGCAGCATACTGGTCGGGTGATGACTCATCACGGAGTCGGCGTGAAGGTCGGCGCATACACGGACTGCAGGAAGGTTGCGGCCTTCTCTGCCGTGAAGCCGTTCTCGTCCTCGTCAGCCACCGCCTGGTACTGACCGTCGTGCGTCCGCTTGATGGCCGTCCACTGGATCTCGCCGGTCTGCCGGGTCACCTTGGTGCCCTCCTTGGTGGCGTAATTCTCGGTCAGCGGCGTGGCGCGAACCTTGTAAAGCCACACATAGCGGAACTTGTGATTGGACTTCTCGGACATGAAGCCCACCGCGTAGTAGGGCGGCGTGTCGGTGGCGCTGCGGATCAGGACGCCATTGTCGTCCAGCTTGTTGCCGAACACCTTCTCTTGGATGGTCAGCGGAATGTCCGCCATCTTCGTCTTGAAGGTGAGCTCGGGATCGGGATACAGGACGTCGAATTCCACGTCATCCGCGTACTGCACGTCCGGGTCGGCATTCTGAGGCTCGATGGAAGCCTCAATCGCACCAGCCACCAGCTGCAGGTCGCCATAGGTCAGGGTCTCTTCGGTGTCGGTGACCAGCTCGGCGATCACCATGTTCTTCAGACCGACCGTGCTGGACACAGTCGGGGAAGCAGCGGGATTAGCCATAATGCTCTCCTCCTTATTCAGGGTCGTTTGGATATTTCATCTTCCAGCACACGGCGAATCTCTCCGTATGCGTCCTCCGCCCGAGCGTCGAATGCCGGGCGCACAAAGGGGTGTGGCGGAGCGGGCCCCGGGCCTCCGTGGCCGTACTCCACCGGGTTGCTGTAGTAGGCGCTCTTCTCCTTGACATGAACGCCTATGGTCACCTGCTTGCCGCCTCCGCCTCGGGCCTTCACCTTAGAGGTGTGAATGGAACCATGCAGCGCTCCCGTGATGATCTTCGGGTCGCTGGAGGCATTGGCCAGCATCTGCTGCTCAACCGGGACGGCACCAGCCTGAAGGGCCCGGTCTACGCTGGGGCCGTTGTCCAGGTCAGCCGCCATGCCCGCCAGATCAGCGATCAGCTCGGAGAAACCAGTCAACTCAACGGCCATAGTCGACCTCCTCAAACCACACCCATGTCCACTGCACCGTGTAGGTCTTGGTGGGCGGGTCATACGCGGGGTGATTGTAACCCTTGTCCGACTCCTCCAGCATCCCAAAGCCATAGCCGAACATCGCCTGCCGGATGGTCTCCGCCATCTCTGTGGGGTCGATGTCGCTCCACAGGTTCAGGTAAACATAGGTGCGCAGAGCGCGAACATGATCGTCGTAGTGCTCCGCCTCCGTGGTGGTGGAAGAGTACACGACGTACTGAGGCGGCGGGTTCTGATTCTCAGTGGTAGCCCGCCAGATACCCGCCATGACCGGGATGCCGATGTTTGTGAGGGCTTCCTGTACCTGCTTCATCCGCTCACGCCCTTTGCGATGCTGGCCTTCAGGCCGAGGTAATTGTGGGAAAAACCGTACACGCCCAGCGTGGAGATGTCCCACTTTTCATCCTCGAACCGCACCCACATGCCGGGTTTCACATCGGAGCGCCACCGGATCGTGAAGTTCACCACCGCCTCGGTGTTCATGACATCGGCAGAGCGGTAATGCTGGTTACCGGCATCCGTGGCGGATGCCCACACCCGACAGAGCACCACGTCCCTGGGCTCCGGGTAGCCGTTGGCGTTTACCTCGTTGACGGTGTAGCCGATCTCGATCATGTGCTTCAGATCCCCGGGATGCGGATTGCCTTCAAAGTTTTTGTATCCTCGCAAGGCATCTCACCTCCATCAGAACATCTTCTCCGGGTCGCGGTAGGGGTACAGCAGGCTGTCGAAGGCCATGCGCGTGGCCTTGTAGGTGGTCATGTCGGGAATGTCCCGGTTCTCGTAGTAGAAGCTGGTCATGAGGATGACGGCCAGTCTGACGGGCTGCGGGACTTCGGGCACATTGCCTTCCTCGTCGGGCTCGGGCTCAAACGATACCCGGCAGTAGTCTTCTGCAGCCGTCTGCGCCTGGGCGATCAGCCCGGCGATGTAGTCGTCCTCCTCGTCGTGCTGGATGCGCAAATGGGTTTTCACCTCATCGACGGTGACGATCATTACCCATCACCGCCCCCGTCCGCAGGCGCGGAAGCCATGAGACCGGCAGTGCGCAGCGCCGCCAGCAGATTGTTGTAATCCTGCCTCAGCGCGGTCACGGTGGACGCCTCGCTGTCAGGCAGCGCGGGAAGCTGCGCCACACCGCTGCCTGCGGGTGGATCGGGCAGGTCGAACAAGCCGTCCGCACCTTCCACGCTTGCGCCCGGCAGGAAGGTCAGCCGCCCGCCGATGACAAGCTCGCTGCCGCCGTGGGCAAAATAGTTCCTGGTATTGTGAGCATCAGACATAAAAAACACCTCCATTGGAAGCGGGAGCTGCCATTAAGCAGGCAGCTCCCACAGGAGAACGATCAAGCGCCCTTGACAGCCAGGCACTTCATGGCCTCGGGCAGCACCAGACGGCCATCCACGCGCTGGGTGGCGCGGAAGCCGACCTGACCGGTGACGGCGAACAGCTCGTTCAGGCGCTGGAAGGAACGGCCCTGGCGGTCGGCGATCCAGTAGGACTTGAAGTCGCCGAACAGGATGACCTTCTTGCCCGCAGCCACCTCGGGCATGTAGGGAGAGGTCACGATGCGGTAGTTCAGCAGCATGTCGGGCTGGCCTTCCTTCAGGCCGGGCTGCCACAGGTACTGGCCTTCGATGCTCTTAAGCTTCCGGATGGCCTTGATGGTGCTGTCGTTCATCAGGAAGGTGGCCTTCTTGCGGTACACGCTCTTGATGGAATGCACCAGGTCGATGATCTCGTCGGCGGCAATGGTGGCCCCGGCAGTGGTCACGCCGGTGCCCGCGCCGTTGGTGGCGTGGAGCAGGCCAGTGGGCTTGCCGGTGCCGTCGCCGTTGATGAACGCATCCTCCTCGGCGGCACCAATGCGGCGGGCAAACTCGGCGGCGATGTAGCTCTCGATGTTAAACACGGAGTCCTGGAGCAGCTCGTCGGACACCTTGATCATCGTGGCCACCTTGTGAGCGCCGATGGTGATCTGGCCGAAGACCTCGTCGCTCTCGGGGATCGCGCCTTCCTCATCCACCCAGGAAGCGGTGCCATGGGAAGCCACGACGGGGATCTTCCGGTCGCCGGAGCTGGTCTGGATGATGGTGCACAGGGAACGGAGCACGTTCTCCTCCTCCAGCGCCTGCACAAGGGTGCGCTCGTACTCGTCAGGCACCAAAAAGCCACCTTCGATATCGGTGCCGATCTGCAGCGCGTTCATCACCTGCGGCGCGGCGGCGCGGTTGCGGATCATGCCCCAGAAGGCGTTGCGGTACTCGTCAGAGGCGCGACCCTGCCTCCGGTCGGCCCCAGCGGTGGGACGGGAGACCAGCGGGGAAGCGGTGGGCTGGTCCAGCTCACGGTCAATCGCCGCCTGGCGCTCCAGGCGCTCGATCTCCTTGCCCAGGGCGACCACATCCGCCTCCATCTTCTCGTAGGTAGCGTTGTCCTCGGCGGAGATCATGCCGTCTTCGCCGCGATGGCTGTCCAGGAAAGCCTTGGTTTCATTCCACAGGTTGGCGCGCTTTTCGCGCAGAGCAAGAATCTTATTCATAGCGATATCCTCCATTTCGTCATTTCAAAAGCGCCAGACGCTTTTCCAGGTCTGCCGCTTTCACTCGGTCGTCGGTCTCAGGTTCGGGCTCGGGGACGGTGGGTTCAGGCTCCGGTTCAACCGGCGTAGGTTCGGGCTCGACCTTCGCGGTTTCGGGCTTAACCGCGACCGGCGCAGGCTTGGGCATCGACGCGATCACCCGGTTCATCAGGCAGGCGTCCGCCGTCCTGCGGGCAAAAGAAAAGCCCGACACATCGTCGGGTTTGCCGCCGCCGGTACCGGTGTAGAGCACCTCGTCGCAGAAGCCCAGCTCCTTCGCCTTCAGGGCGTTCATCCAGGTCTCACTGTCCATGAGATGCGACAGCTTCGTCCTGCTGAGACCGGTTTTGATCTCGTAGGCGTTGATAATGCTCTCCTTCACCTCGTCCAGCAGCTGTATGGCCTTGCGCATCTCGTCGCTGTCACCCATGGCGCAGGTGAAGGGATTATGGATCATCATCATACTGGTGGGGCTCATGCACACCTTCGTGCCCGCCATGGCGATGACGCTGGCAGCAGATGCCGCCATGCCGTCGATCTGCACGGTGATGTCGTGGGGGTAATCCATGAGCATCGTGTAGATCTGGCTGGCCGCAATGCAGTCGCCGCCGGGCGAATTGATGTGCAGGAGGATCGGGCCGCTGCCCGCGAAGAGCTCCTCCTTGAACATGGCGGGTGTCACTTCGTCGGAGAACCAGCTCTCCTCGGCAATGACGCCCTCCAGGAACAGGGTGCGGGTCTCGTCCGCGTTCTTGACCCAGTTCCAGAAATGGCGCATAGGCTTAACCTCCTTTTCGGTTGTCGATTTTGGTTGTGCTGCCCGTGGCGTCCTCCGCCCGCGCCTGCATGGCACTGGTGATGGGGATCATGTTCCCGTTCACGAGCAGGGCATCGCCTCCATCCTCTGCGGGGATGGGGTTCTGGTTCTCCAAAGCGCGGATGTCGTTGGCGCTCATCCACCCATTCTGGCGGGCAATGGCGTAGCCTTCCATGCGGGACTTGTAGTCACCGCGCATCAGGCCGTCGATATTGAACTGGACATAATAAACGCCCTTCTCACGGTCTGTGAAAAGAGCGCGATTCATGCTCTGTTCAATGCGTACCAGCCAGGGTCGGATAGTGTGGACGGCGAAGTCGATGGACTGGTGCTCGATGTTGGAGAACGTGGCGTGCTCAAGGTTGCTCACCAGGTGCGGCGGCACACGGAAGATGCGACAGATTTCATCCACCTGGAACTTCCGCGTTTCCAGGAACTGCGCCTCGTTGTTCGGCATGGCGATGGACTCAAAGCGCATGCCTTCCTCCAGCACGCAGACCCGACCAGCATTGGAAGAGCCGCCATAGGCTGCGTTCCAGCTTTCCCGGAGCGCCTTGGGGTTCTTCACCGTGTTCGGGTGCGTCAGGATGCCCGAGGGCCGAGCTCCATTGGAGAAGAACTTCCCGCCGTATTCCTCGGCGGCGATGCCCAGGCCGATGGCGTTGCGCTCGATGGCGATGGGACTGTAGCCCATGATGCCGTCGAAGCCCAGACCGGGAATGTGCAGCACATCCTCGGGGGCCAGTGTAACCGCCTCACCGGAGGTGGTGGTGTACGCATACGTCAGTACGCCGTTCTTATCCCTGTCCACGTTCATCTTGTCCGGGAGCAAGGGGTAGAGGCCGGTGATACGATTCCGCCCCGTCCGGATGATCTGGCAGTAGCTGTTGCCATAGAGCAGCAGGTGCGCCAGCATGACCTCCCGCAGCACGAAGGAGGTCATTTCACTGTTGGGCTCATCGTGGAGCAACCGGTACAGCGGATGGTCCGTCGCCTTCTTCGTGCCCTCGCCCTCAACCTGATATACGCCCAGTGGCAGGCTGGCAATGGTCTCGGAGATGACACGCACGCAGGCGTAGACAGTTGACAGCTGGATCGCCGTCTGGACCGTGACGGACTTTCCGGCACCGCTGCTGCCAAAGAAGAACGACGGTGCGCCGCTGACGGCATCCCTGGGCGAAGGTCGCCTGCCGGGCTTGTCACGAGCTCGGAAAAGGCCGGAGAAGGGATTTTTCATGTTCGCTCTTTCCTTTCCATATAATCATGTGGTATACTGCCCATAGAGTATGAACAGGGTGGTGACGTTATGGTCATTCATTTCAAAGGCGCAATGGATAATGCTGACAACCTCAAAAGAGAAGTCCAGCAGCAGATCACCGATATCTGCGGCAAGAACGGCTTCATAGAGGACGGTCTTCACTATACAGCAGAAACCATCTCCGAATGCTTCTACGTGCAGCCGGACGGTGATCTGTATGTGGGCGATGAGCTCAATGAGGAAATCTCCGGCCACATGCTGCAGGGACTGATGGCAAAGCACAAGCTCATAGGAGATATGGAGATCCTCATCCCGAGAAAGAATTAAAGTGTCAGTCATCACAAGCCCCTTCCCGTCTTCTGGTCGTGGTGCTCTTTACAGAGCGGCTGCCAGTTGGATTCATCCCAGAACAGCTTCATGTCACCCCTGTGCGGGATGATATGGTCGACGACCGTGGCAGCAGTCAGTTTTCCTTCCGCCTGGCAGGATACGCACAGCGGATGACGCCGCAAATAGGCAGCCCGCGCGTCGCGCCACCGGCGGTCGTAGCCCCTGAAGGCAGCGCCGCCGCGCAGCCGGTCGCTGCTCTCGGCGATGTGTTCCTTGCAATAGACCTGCCCCTGTTCGCAGAACCCGGCGCAGCCCGGATAGCGGCAGGGGCGTCTCGGTTTCATGGTCATGATGCTCACCTCGTCAGTAGTGCCTGTGCATTCCGCAGGAGTTGTATTCGTGGCAGATGCCGCCGCAGTAGATGCAATGGGGCACCAGGTGCCGCTTCATCTCGGGAGTCGCCCTTACCACGACTTCCCGCATGCCCTGCATGATGGTGCGCGTGATCTCGGCGGCAGTCATGCACAGGCGCTTGTTCGCCATGATCATGAGCGCTTCCGCATTACAGTCCAGGATCATGCTGACCGGCGTGCAGCGGGCCGCAAGGTCGCCGTCCATGGCCTTGGTCAAATCATCCACCGCCTGCTTGATATACTCAGGCGGCGTCCTGTCTGTCCGGAGCGTGGACACATAGGGCTGTGCGTGAACATGACGCGCAAAATGGGTCGCCGTGTTGCTGGGGATGTCCTCGATCTCGAAGCTGTACATGGCCCGGCGGATGGGAGAATGCCTGCAATCCAGCATGCGCTCTATCCACTCCGAATCAGGGCTGTTCCTGGGACGTTTCCCGGCGGTGATCAGGGCGCGGCGCTTGACGGCCATCCAGTCGTCCGGGCCGGGATACTCAATGAGCGTGATCCTTGTCAGCCCATGGCGGTGCCTGACAAGGGAGCGAAACCTTCCACTATAATCGATCATAAGCCCTCACAAAATAAGCAGCCCCCGGTCATCATAGACGGAGCTGCTGTTCTGGTTCTTCATTGCCCGGTCGAGCGCCATGACCAGCGCTACCGCGCCGTCCACCTTCTCGGTGCTCTTCTCCTTGTCGATCTTCAGGTTGCCCGCCGGGTCCGTGCGCACGAAGGCGTTGTCCATGTTCCACCGGAGCACCGGGTGTCCGCCGTGGTTGAGCTTGCGCTCCAGCACGATGCGCATGAGCTCCTTCGTGGGCGGGCTCATGTCCCGGAAGCCCTGTCCGAAGGGCACCATCGTGAAGCCGTCGTCCTCCAGCTGCTGCACCATCATCGTGGCATTCCAGCGGTCGTAGGCGATCTCCCGGATGTTGAACCGTTCACCCAGCTTCAGGATGAACTGCTCGATAAAGCCGTAGTGAACGACGTTGCCCTCCGTCGTCATGATGAAACCCTGTTTTTCCCATTTGTCATACATGACATGGTCGCGGCGGACGCGCAGCTGAAGCGTATCCTCCGGGAGCCAGAAGAACGGCAGTACGATGTACTGCTCATCCTCGTCCCTGGGCGGGAACACAAGCACCATGGCTGTCAGGTCGCTGGTGCTCGAAAGGTCGAGGCCAGCGTAGCATTCACGGCCTTCAAGCTCATACTCATTGACCGCTCCGCCGCATTCGTCCCACTTGTCCATTGGCATCCAGCGGACGGACTGCTTGACCCACTGGTTCAGGCGCAACTGGCGGAACATGTTCTCGTCGGCGGGCGTCTCCTGGGCCTTGCGGAAGGCGTCGCGCACCTTGTCGATGGCGATGGTCTTGTCGAGAGAGGGATTGGCGCGATACCAGTTGCGCTCATCCGTCCAGTCGGCATCATCCGGCAGGCCGAACAGCACTGGGTAGAACCGGGGATCGTCCTTCCTGCCCTCGATGATGTCCAGCGCCTTCTGGTGAACCTCCCAGCAGATGCTGTTCCTGTCGGTGCCCGCCGTCGTCAGCAGAAACCACAGAGGCTGCTTCCGGGCGTCGCCGGAGCCCTGGGTCATGACGTCATACAAGGCGCGGGTCGGCTGGGTGTGCAGCTCATCGAAGATGCAGGCGCTGACGTTCAGGCCGTGCTTGGTCGCCACCTCCGAGGACAACACCTGGTAAATGCTGCCGGTGGGCTGGTATACCATGCGCTTGGTGGATGGTATGATCTTGATGCGCCGCGACAGCGCCGGGGACTGCTTCACCATGTCCACGGCGACATCGAACACAATCGCGGCCTGCTGGCGGTCGCTGGCACAGGAGTATACCTCTGCCCGCCACTCGTCATCGTTGCACAGCATATTCAGTGCGATGGCCGCGCCGAGTTCACTCTTTCCATTCTTTTTTGGTATTTCGATATAGGCCGTGTTATACTGGCGCATGGTGGGATCATCATCCCGCACCGTGCCGAACACGTCTCTCACAACCTTCTCCTGCCAGGGCAGCAGCTTGAAGGGCTGACCGTGGAACTCGCCCTTTGTGTGGCGCAGGCATTGAATGAACTGCGTCACCCGACGGGCCTTCGCCTCACTGAACATCCTGCCACCCGCCCTTCAGCACCGACTCCATCGGGTCGTCGTCGCCTGCCTTTTCGCCTGTGTTGGCGTACAACCGTGCCCGGCTGGACGGCGTCAGGCCGAACTCCGAGCAGAAAGACTGCATGATCTTCAGGTTCTGCATGGCGATGCTGACCTGGGGAACCTGCTGCACATAGCCGCTGGGCGTCTTGAAGATGGTGCCGTGCTTCGACAGGAATTCCTCCGCTTCACGCCACCGGGCGTATGCCTGGCAGTAACCGGCGAACGCCTCCAAATCGTGCTCAGTCAGCACACCCATTGCGATCAGGGAAGGAGCCAGACGCTGCCATTCCTGCTGCGCCTCGGGCATCAGCCAGTCGGGACACTCCACATTGACCTGCGGCGGCATCGGTTCATCCGTGTTCAGCGGCCTGCGTCCCTTGCCCCGGTCGCCCTCCAGCACCTTCAGCGCCGTGGGCAGGGGCTTTCTTCCTCTGGTAGCCATCTGTCATCACCTCCAATCTTTTTTTGATAGCTCTTATTTCCATCTCGTATTGAGAATCACCACAATGGTGATTCCCGTCATAAGCAGAATGGCGAGCAGCCATTTCCAACAGTCCACCAGGAACATGTCCACCTGGACGACCGCGCACATGATCTTTTGTTCAGCGCTCATCTTGATTCACCATCCCCGTCATGCACTTTGCGCCCTGCCAATAGAAAACGCTTCGCAGATGGATAATTCCGCGAAGCGTGAGCATTTTTCCGTGACGTTTCTCCTGAGCCAGTCTGGAGCATCGGGAACGTCATTATACCGTCCGTACTCTCCAAACATACATTCCATCCCGACGTTCCTCGCCTGGACTGCCTGTTCAAAAGCCTCATAGTACCCGAGATGGATTTCATGCTGTCCGATCTTTATCCTCGCCCTGTACTTCTTCCTTGGAGGATAATAGCTGACTCCCGATACACCGGACGTGTTGTTCTTCTGCACCGGTTGATTGCACTGATTCTGCTGGTGCGTCACAATCCTCAGATTACACATCCTGTTGTCCAGGGTGTTGAGGTTGATATGATCGACCTCAAGTCCCTTCGGGCAATCCACAAGATAATCATGAAGCTTCTTTCCAAAGCGGTTTGTGATGTAGAGGAGCTTCTCAGGATCATTGTAGTTGCGATACCAGTTATAGGAGCTGATTGCGTCGAACTTGTCCCTGTCAAACATAAAGACAGTGCCATCCGGCAACTGCCCGTATCCAGTGGAACCATCGAAACGATAACTGATATTGCTCATGCGTCTGCTTCCTCCGCCGTATCCTCCACCACATCAGCATATTGCAGTTTCTCACCATCGCGGATTACATACACATCATCGCTTCGCCCTTCATGGCTTTCGATGTATCGCTTGCAGATGACATCGACGAACTTTTCATCGATCTCAATGCCCATGCAGACGCGGTCCATCTCATCACACGCGATGAGTGTGGAGCCGGAGCCCAGGAACGGGTCGAGCACAATGCCGTTGGTCATGGTGCTGTTACGTATTGGGTATGCCATGAGCCCCACCGGCTTCATCGTCGGATGCTCCTTGCTGGACTTGGGCCGATCATATTCCCACACCGTCGTCTGCTTCCGGTCGGAATACCATCTGTGCTTCCCATCCTTCTTCCAGCCAAACAGGCACGGCTCGTGCATCCACTGGTAGGGGCTCCTGCCGAGCACGAGGCTGTTCTTTTTCCAGATGCAGCAGCCGGAGAGGTAGAAGCCGGCTTCGTCAAACGCCTTTCGGAAAATGAGACCCTTCGTGTCAGCGTGGAAGATGTAGATGCTGCCGTCATCGGCCAGGGCATTATACATGCAGCGCATCGCCTTCAGCGTGAATTCAAGGGCTTCCGCGTCGGGCAGGTTGTCATTCTGGATCGTCCCGGCGGTTCCATGGTAGGCCACAAAGTACGGCAGGTCGCTCAGAATCATGTTGACCTTCGTACCGGCCAGAAGCTGTTCATAGCTTTCAGCGAGCGTGGAATCGCCGCACAAAACGACATGCCTGCCGAGGTGCCAGATATCCCCCTTACGGGAGAAGGCGGGCTGCTTAAGCTCCTCCTCGACGTCAAAGTCATCCTCTTTGGTCTCCTTGTCGTGCACCTTTGAAAACAGGTCATCCACCTCGGCGGCGTCAAAGCCGGTTGCGCCCAAGTCATAGCCCGAGAGTTGCAGATCCTGCAGAATGTCGGCCAGGGCAGTGGGCTCCCAGTCGCCGGTGGCTTTGTTGAGCGCGATGTTCAGCGCCTTTTCATCCTGCGGGTTCTCGATGTGGACGACAACGCAATCTACTTCCGTCGCGCCCTCCGCTTTCAGCACCTTGTAGCGCTGATGCCCGCCGACGATGTTGCCGGTGACCTCGTTCCACACGATGGGGTCAACGTATCCGAAGTCATGCAGGCTGCGCTTGATCTTCTCGTAAGCCGGATCGCCGGGCTTCAGGTCTTTCCTGGGGTTGTACTTTGCGGGCTTCAGCCGGTCAATCGGCATCCGCTGCATGTTCAGATTCGTATTCATGATTTCCTCCTCATGCGGCTGGGGCATCTGCATTCGCAGGTGCCCCAGTGTATTTTTCGCATTTTGCGATAACACGTTTTACCAGATCATCAGTCGGGTCAGGTACATTATTCAGGGCACCGGCATACTCGCCGAAAAAGAAAGAAGCGCCGATGTTATACATCTGCGCCAGAGTAACCAGATCATCTTTTGACGAGCCAAGTTTTATTCGTTTACCGCCATATCCGACCTTCACTTCGTACCGCCCGGCACACTTGGAGTAGTAGACGCCAGTGTACCCAGTTTTATTTGTTTGGAATAGGCTGTGATTCGCTGAATTCTGCGTAGGGGTGACGATACGGAGATTAATCCGTCTGCAATCGAGCCTGTCGCGGTTGGCATGATCCACGATGATGCGAGGATCATCCACACCCATCAGCCAACGGTGCAGGAGAAATTCAATGGACATTTGATGGTCATAGTGAGCAAGATATCCATCCTTGTTTACACGCCAGGATAATGCTGCCACCTTTTCCACATCAGTGGCATCTATCACGAACCGCCTGCCCGAATAAAGCGTGCCGATGGCCGTTGCACCATCCACTTGAAAAGTGAGCGTAGATTTCATTTCCAAATACCCCTTTCAAACAACCGGGGAAAGGCTGATACCCCCACCCCGGAAATTGTCGGAAATTCGCGTGTCCCTGGGGCGCGGTCTCCGGCGGGCACACCCAGAGATGCGGATCCCCCCTCCCGTATCGAAAACGACGCGCCACCTTATCGCAAACGACGCACTTTCGCAGAGCGAAGTGTGCCCCGGGCGGGCAGCCCCGGGCCCCGGCGGGCACACCCCGGGCGGCGGCGGGCCCCGGGCAGCGGCG
>CADBVG010000004.1 GCA_902798105.1 uncultured Eubacteriales bacterium | reverse complement strand
CGCTTCTCGGACCCTTTAATCAAAAGAAATCCGCAAGGATTTCCTCCTTCCCTAACACCTAAAACCTATAACCTAAAACCTGAATTCTGATTTGTCGCCTCGCGACAAATCAGAATTTTTCTCCCCCATTCTACCATCTTGACCCGATCTTGGCAAGGGTTTATAATCAGTTCACAGGGTTGAAGGATAATATAAGGCAGAAAAACGACGCGCCTGCAGGCGCTTTTGAGGTGAAAGCATGTTTCACATACTGGTGGTGGAGGACAACGCCAATACCCGCAAGCTGATGGAGGCAGTGCTGACCCAGCACGGCTACCAGCCCATACTGGCCAGTGATGGCGTCGAGGCTCTGGACGTGCTGGATCGCAAGCATGTGGACCTGATCGTGCTGGACATCATGATGCCCCGCATGGACGGCTACGAGTTCACCCGCACGCTGCGGGAATCGGGCTGCGAGCTGCCGATCCTGATGGTCACGGCCAAGGAAAAGCCTGCTGACAAGCACAAGGGATTCCTGATCGGCACCGACGACTACATGGTCAAGCCCGTGGATGAGGAGGAGATGGTGCTGCGCATCGCGGCGCTGCTGCGCCGTTCGCGCATCGTCAACGAGCACCGGCTGACCGTGGGGGACACGGTGCTGGACTACGACGCCCTCTCCGTCACCACGCCCCAGGGTGAGCGTACCCTGCCCAGGAAGGAGTTTATGCTGCTGTTTAAGCTGCTGTCCTACCCGGGAAAGATATTCACCCGGCGTCAGCTGATGGATGAGATCTGGGATATGGATTCGGATACCGACGAGCGCACCGTGGACGTACACATCAACCGCCTGAGGGATCACTTCCGAGAGAGCCCGGATTTTGAGATCGTCACTGTGCGCGGCCTCGGCTACAAGGCGGTGAAGAAGGAGTGAAGCACCCGTTCAGGCGCAGGGACTGTCCCGACCTGCCCGCGCGCCAGGAGGACGCGCTGAGGCCCGGCTGGCGGCGGGATTTGCGGCGGCAGTCGCTGTACATGACGCTGTGGACCTTTCTGTTCAGCGTGATCGTGGCGGCCAGCATCATGGCCGCGGCGGCCTATGGCTTCCTGGTGTTCTTTGGGCTGCTGGCCAATCCGCTGTTCCGCACGCTGGCCATGCCGATGCTGCTGATGGTGTTCATACTGACCCTCGCCGCGGGCATGGGCCGCAGCAAGCTGCGCCCGATGGACGACCTGGTGCGGGCCATGCAGGCGGTGTCCCGGGGTGATTTTTCCGTGCGTGTGGACGCCGAGGACGTGCCCGGGGACATGGGCGAGCTGGCCAGCAGCTTCAACGACATGGCCAGCGAGCTGGGCGGCCTGGAGCTGTTTCGCAAGGACTTCATCAACAACTTCAGCCATGAGTTCAAGACGCCCATTGTGTCCATACGGGGTTTTGCCAAACAGCTGGAGCGGGACGACCTGACCGATGCCCAGCGCCGGGAATACCTGGACATCATCGTCACCGAGTCCGACCGGCTGGCCAACATGGCCAGCAACGTACTGCTGCTTTCAAAGCTGGAGAACCAGACCATCGTCACCGACCGGGAAGATTACCGCCTGGACGAGCAGCTGCGCCGCTGCGTGCTGCTGCTGGAAAAGCAGTGGAGCGAGAAGGACCTGGAGCCGGACATCGAACTGGAGGAAATCATCTACCGCGGCAACGAGGAGATGATGAACCACGTGTGGGTAAACCTGCTCAACAACGCCATCAAGTTCTCCCCCCGGGGCGGCGTGCTGACCGTGCGCCTGGCCCGGGAGGGCGGCGAGGCCGTCTGCGCGGTGGGCGACCAGGGACCCGGCATGGACGGGGATACCCGCCGGCGCATCTTTGAAAAGTTCTACCAGGGCGATACCGCCCACGCCACCGAGGGCAATGGCCTGGGGCTGTCGCTGGTCAAGCGCATCGTGGACCTCTGCGGCGGCAGTGTCTCGGTGGACAGCGCCCCCGGCGTGGGCTCGACCTTCACCGTGCACCTGCCACTGGGTTGATTTTGCGATAAGCGCAAACAAAGTATGGACAACTCCGAAATAACATGTTACAATGATGTTATAATATGCATTAAAAAACATGTGAACAGGAGGTTGTCCGTATGAAGTACAGATGGATTGCGCTGATCGTCACACTGCTGTTGTTGGCGGCGCTTCCGGCCTCCGCCGAGGGGCGGCTGCCGGATTGCTTTGGAATGGAGGAGGTCATCCGGCTCTACAATGACCAGCTGGTGCAGTCGTTCCTGGCCATCAAGCCTACGGAGACCGCGACGAAGGTGGCCCGCTACAAGACCAGCGGCATTTCCCCGGAGGGCAATGTATTCTGGTTCAGCAACCAGGACGGAAAGGTGGAGATCAGCGCTTACTTCCCGGACGGCGACCTGAGCATGTCCGAGCCGCCCGCCACGCTGGGCTTTACCTACGCCAACGGCGTGGATCTGCTGGACATCCCGGTGCTGAAAAACGTCTTTGCCAACGTGATCGCCCGGGCGGACAATACCGCGGACCTGAATGCGGTGCTGGACTGGATGAACGGCGCCACCAAGGGCAGCGAGGTGCTGCACATGAACGGCTATGTGCTGTTGCACGTGCGCAACGACGCCGGGCATATCTACTCGCTGGCGGTCGAAACGGAAACAGGCGGCGGTGAGCCTACGCCTCAGCCGGAAAGCGAACCCGCGCCGAAGCCGGAATCCGATCCCATCCCCGGTCCGATGTCGGATTCCGGGCCGGACATCATCGATGCGCCGGAGCCTGAGCCCACCCATACGCCACGAGTCGAAGCCGGTACGCTGCTGAGCTGGAAGGGCTTCGAATTGACCCCGCTGCGCACCGAGCGCTGGCAGTTCTCCAGCGGACAACTGTCCCTGCGGCTCTACCTGCGCGTCGTCAACGGCGCCAAGAGTGAGATGTCACTGCGGGCGGAGGACGTGACCGTGGACGGCGTTTCGCTGCCCGATGGAGGCATATACGACATACGGTCGGGCACCGATACCGGCGCGGATTCCGAGGCGAATATACTGATCTATCCCGAGGACAATACCGACAGGATCAAGAAGGCCGTGCTGTACGGCAAGAAAATGTCCATGAAGCTGGTGCTGCGCGACAACTCGGCCCGGGAAGATGTGTACATGGAAAAGGTCACGCTGGACCTGAGCGAATTGCCCAATGAAACCACGATCTACGAGCCCTCCAGCGACCCGACGCCGACGCCGAGGGCTACCCGGAAGCCCGAGGCCACCAGGGCCCCCTCGAAAACCACCTACAAGCCGCTGTTTCAGGGTGACAAGGGCGAGGACGTGCGCCGAATGCAGCGCAAGCTGATCGAGTTGGGCTATCTCACTGACAGCGCCGACGGCAGCTTTGGTCCCCGTACCGCCGCCGCCGTGCGGGAATTCTGCGAGACCAACGGCCTGGGCTCGGATTCCTATGCCTCCGCGGCCATGCTGGAAAAGCTGTACAGCGGCAACGCCAAGCCCTATCAGGAGCCCTGGGTGCCCCTGATCTTCCTGGACGATGCCCGGGGCCAGTGGAAGAATGCCAGCGGCGACAAGCTGAGTTTCCGGGCGAAGGTGACCAACACCTCCCGGACCCACACCGTGAGGGCCTTTGAATTCTACATGTACGCCATTGACGTGTGGGGAGACAAGATCTACGGCGACACCATCTACTACGGCACCACCACCCGGACGGTAAAGCCCGGCCAGTCCGCCTTCAGCGATTATTTCGTGCTGCCCAACCGCAGCAAGATAAGCAAGGTGTGGTGCGGCGTGAAAAAGGTCATATTCAGCGACGGCACCGTCCGGGAGAACAACACCGTGGATTACGGCTGCTGGACCATCAAATAGCGACAGTTGACATCTGAACAACGATAGGAGGGCATGCCCGTGGAAGCGCGGAAGCTGATCGATTTTCTGAGGGTGATGGAGCGCCTGAAGGACGCGCCGCGCCACTGCTGGACCACCGGCGGGCGGCGGGAGAGCGTGGCCGAACACAGCTGGCGGGTGGCGCTGATGGCGATGCTGATGGCCGACGAGTTCCCGGAGCTGGACATCGACCGGGTGGTTCGCATGTGCCTGGTGCATGATATCGGCGAGGCCATCACCGGCGACATTCCCACCTTCATCAAGACTGACGCCGACCGAGTCGTGGAGGGACGGGAGGTGGACGCGCTGATCGGCGGCCTGCCCGAGCCCTGGCCCGAATGGCTTGGCGCGCTTTTTGACGAGATGGAGGCCCTGGAAACCCCCGAGGCAAAGCTGTACAAGGCCCTGGACCGCATGGAGGCGATACAGAGCCACAACGAATCGGCGGTGGAGACCTGGCTGCCCCTGGAGTACGACCTGAACCTGACCTATGGGGAAAAGGAGGCCGCCTTCAGCCCCTATCTGACCGCCCTGCGTGCCGAGATGCGCAAGGATACCGAGGCGATGATCGGGGATGCGAAGGGGTAAATTCTGATTTGTCGAGCAAGGCCCAATAAATCAGAATTTGTCCACTAACCATATATACGGAGGCTCAGATGGATTATGGATTACTGTGCTCCCAGCTGGCCAGCCTTGCGGAGGCGGACAGATGGTATGTGCCGCTGATGGCCAACGCGGCGGCGCTGTTGTACGACGCCATGGCGGATGTGAACTGGACAGGGTTCTACCTGCTGCGGGGTGAAAAACTGGTGCTGGGGCCCTTCCAGGGCAAGGTGGCCTGCATCCACATCCCCCTGGGCAGGGGCGTCTGCGGCACGGCGGCGCAGCGGGACGCGACCGAACTGGTGCCGGATGTGCACACCTTCCCCGGCCACATCGCCTGTGACAGCGCCTCCAATTCGGAGATCGTCATTCCCATTCACAGCGGCGGCAGGGTGGCCGCCGTGCTGGACATCGACAGCTCCATCCTGAACCGCTTTTCCGAGGCGGACCGGACGGGGCTGGAGGGGTTTGTCAGGGTGTTGGAGGAGAGAATCGCATTCTGACAAAGCAAAAGATCCTTCGACTGCGACGCATTCGCGTCTCCGCTCAGGATGACAACTAATTAAGGAACTACCGCACAATACGGCGGCACATCTGGCGGTGCCTTTTCCGCCAGTCATCTCTTGCAGATTTTTCGATTTACCGCCAAACCTATGTCATCCTGAGCGGGGTCGAAGGATCTTTTGTTATTTCACGTTTTATCTGAACGCTACCCGCCAGACCGCGGCGTCGTGAGGCGCGAGCCTTGCGATCAGGCCCCTGCGGGCGGCGCGGCTGGTCCACAGTTCGGTGGCGCGGCAGGGCGTCCCTTCGAGGCAGTCCTCGTCCACCTGTACCCGGCGGGCCTTGTCGGACAGGTTGAAGGCCGCCACATAACAGCCCGCGCCGTCCTTTCGCGGGGCGATCCAGGCGCATTCCTCCGCGGTGGTGTACAGCGGATGGCCGCACCAGCTCTCCCTTTCGATGGCCAGCACCTCCCGGTTGGTCAGCAGGGCCAGCGTGAAGTCGTCGTTCTTCGTCAGCTCCGCCCCAACCATCAGCGGCGCGCGCATCATGCACCACAGGGTCATCATCGTGCGCTGCTCGGCCTCGGTGAAGTTCGTCCACTTGCCCCGGGGATGGTCGGCGTAGCACTGGCGCAGGGCGCCCACGGGCAGCATGTCCGCGTCGGGCCAGTGGCCCGGGCCCGCGTGGACGCACCACTTTTCCGCCCGCTCAAACATGGCCTTCAACAGCGGCCACTCGTCCCAGAAGTCGTCGGTAATGCGCCACAGGTTGGCGTATGCTTTCAGGTGCTCCGCCTGCTCCAGCGGCGCGGGGCCGGGGGAGAGGCTCAGTACGATGTCCCGCCCGCAATCGCGGCAGGCTTCGCCGATCAGCTCGATCTCCCGCTTGCAGTGGGGGTACTCCCGGGCGATGTCGTCGCACTTGACGTAGTCCACGCCCCACTGGGCATAGAGCCGGAAGATGCTGTCGTACCAGTCCCTTGCGCCGGGGTGATCCTGCCGCACGCCGTACATGTCCGGGTTCCAGGCGCAGATGGAATTGGGGTCGGCCACCTGGGCGCAGCTGTATGCGCTGCCTTCGATGGGCAGGTGGCGGTGGGCGGCGACGCGGGGCATGCCCCGCATGATGTGGATGCCAAATTTCAGCCCCAGGCTGTGGATGTAGTCCGCCAGGGGCTTGAAGCCCACGCCGCCCGCCGCGCTGGGAAAGCGGTTTTCGGCGGGAATGAAGCGGCCGAAGCCGTCCATGCATTCCTCGGAGAAGGGCTCGTATTCATGGGTACTGGCGGTGGGGTTGTACCACTGGATGTCGATGACCACGTACTCCCAGCCAAGGGGCTTCATATAACGGGCCATGTATTCGGCGTTTTGACGCACCTGGGCCTCGTTGACCGCCCCGCCGTAGCAGTCCCAGCTGTTCCAGCCCATGGGAGGGGTTTGGGCAAGCATTGCATACACTCCTTTTTATGACAGGGGCAGCAGACATGCATGTCTGTTGCCCCTGATAAATCGTTTATTCCTGCGGAATCTCCCCGATCAGCTCGAGGCTGTGCTCGTCGTTCATCTTGTTGCACATCTTCACCAGGGTCTCCAGCGGCACGTTGTGCAGCTGCTGCTTCTGGCCGCGCACGGTGATGGCGACGGTGTTCTCGGCGGCTTCCTTATCGCCAACCACCACGATGTAGGGATCCTTCATGGTTTTGAAGTTCTTGATCTTGGTGTTCATGTTGATGTCGGCGTAGTCCACCTCCACGCGGATGCCCTCGTCCTCCAGCCGCTCGGCCACCTTGCGGGCGTATTCGTTGTGTTCGGGGCGGATGGGCACCACGGCCACCTGATAGGGGTTCAGCCAGAAGGGGAAGGCGCCCTTGAAGTTTTCGATGATGATGCCGATGAAGCGCTCCAGCGAGCCATAGATGGCGCGGTGGATGACCACGGGCATCTCCTGGTTGCCCTCGGCGTTGACGTAGGTCAGGCCGAAGTTGTGAGGCAGCTGGAAGTCCAGCTGGATGGTGCCGCACTGCCACTCGCGGCCCAGCGCGTCCTTGATCTGCAGGTCGATCTTCGGGCCGTAGAACGCGCCGTCGCCCTCGTTGATCTCATAGCCGCCCTCGCCGTACTTGTCGTCCAGTATCTTCTTCAGCGCGGCCTCGGCCCGGTTCCAGACCTCGATGTCGCCCATGAAGTCCTCGGGTCGGGTGGACAGCTCGGCGCGGTAGGTGACGCCGAAGGTGGAGTAGATTTCGTCGGCGATGGAGATGATGTCGGCGATCTCGCTCTCGATCTGGCTCTCGGTGACGAAGGTGTGGTCGTCGTCCTGGCGGAACTCCTGCACCCGGAACAGGCCGTTCATCTGGCCGGACTTCTCCTTGCGGTGCAGCACGTCATATTCGCTGTAGCGGATGGGCAGCTCCTTGTAGCTGTGCAGCGTGCGCTTGTAGGTCATCATGGCGTTGGGGCAGTTCATGGGCTTGGCGCCCATGGTGTCGTCCAGGTCGCGGTTGAACAACGGCGCGCCCTTTTCCAGTTTGACGGTCGCCGTCTCGTCCAGGCCGTCCATGGGATTGTCCAGCACGCCGGGGATTTCGGCGTCGGCGGAAACGAAGCCCTCCAGCCCCGGCACCATGAACATGTTGTTCTGGTAGTGGGCCCAGTGGCCGGAGATGACCCACAGCTTCTTCTTGTTGATCAGCGGCGCGGAGATCTCGGTGTAGCCGTGCCTGGCCTGGAGCTTGCGGGAATAGGCCAGCAGCGTCTGGTACAGCTTCCAGCCCCGGGGCAGCCAGTAGGGCATGCCGGGGGCGGTCTCGTCGAACATGAACAGGTCCAGTTCCTTGCCGATCTTCTTGTGGTCGCGCTCCTGGGCCTCCTTGATCATGGCGAGGTGGGCCTTCAGCTGCTGCTGGTCCGGGAAGGCGTACACGTACACGCGCTGCAGGGAATCCCGCTTTTCGTCGCCGCGCCAGTAGGCGCTGGACACGGCGCGGATCTTGTAGGCCACGCTCAGCAGCTCGGCGGAGTTTTCCACGTGGGGGCCGCGGCACAGGTCCACGAAGTCGTCGCCGGTGTAGTACACGGTGATGGTCTCGCCCTCGGGCAGGTCATTAATCAGTTCTTCCTTGTACTTCTGGCCCTTGAAGATTTGAAGCGCCTCTTCCTTGCCCACCACCTTGCGGGTCCAGGCCTCCTTGCGCTTCATGATCTCCTTCATCTTCTGCTCGATAGCGGGGAAGTCCTCGGTGCTGATGCCCCGGGGCAGCAGGAAGTCGTAGTACATGCCGTCGGCAATCTGCGGGCCGATGGCGATCTGCACGTTCTCCCGACCGAAAATTTCCATCACGGCCTTGGCCAGTATGTGGGCCAGGGAATGGCGGTAGACTTCAAGAAACTGTTCGCGATCCATATTGATACACCCCTTCATTATAATAGCAAATAAAAAAACACCCGCCCCTGCGCCGGGACGAATGCCATGCATCCGCGGTTCCACCCTGCTTGTAAAACCACTCATCCGCGCAGTAACGCGCGCGAGACGCCGTTCATCAAGGGCCGGTACCCCGTGGTCGCCGCGCTGCGCGCTTCCAGCCTGTGACGCGCATTCTCTTGCCGTGCGTTTCCCCGGGACATGCTCCCCGTCGTCTGATCGGATGTTCCGATTGTAGCATGTTTGGGTCGGGTTGTCAATGGCGGGGCGGGATTCTTTACAGGGGGGATGATGTGCTGCGGGGGAATATTACACAGAATTTCCCGTCACCCGCGGGCACGGGAATGGCGATAGAGCGCGGGTGAGTAAAAAATAGACGCAGCATGTAGACTTTAGCAATGGAATATGCTATAATAATGGACATGGTAAATTAGAATGGCGTTTGGCTTGGCAGCCATGTTTCCCATCGGTTGCGCGCCGGGACACCGTTTGAACCCAGAAAGGTTGTTTTGAATGCTCAAGTACACAATCAAGCGCGTGTTGCTGGCCGTGATCACCGTGTTCATCATCTCGGCGATCACGTTCTTTGCGATGAACGCCATCCCCGGCGGCCCCTTCGCCAAGGAAAAGGCCCCCGACCCTGCGGTGCAGGCCGCGCTGGAGGCCCGCTTCAACCTGGACAAGCCGGTGCCCCAGCAGTTTGTCATCTACCTGAAAAACCTGCTGCACGGCGACTTCGGCGTTTCGCTGAAGACGGGGCGCGACATCTCCCAGATCATTGCTGAGAAGTTCTCGGTCTCGGCGAAGCTGGGCGGCATGGCCGCGCTCTGGGCGGTGGTGCTGGGGCTGATCCTGGGCTCCATCGCGGCGCTGTGCCGCAACCGCTGGCCGGATCGGCTGATCATCTTCCTGACCACGCTGTTCGTGTCGGTTCCCAGCTTCATACTGGCCACGATACTGCTGCTGGTGTTCGCGCTGACGCTGAAGTGGGTGGGCGTGTTCGACGCCAACAACCCCAACTACGTGCTGCCGGTGATTTCGCTGATGCTGTACCCGATGAGCTACATCACCCGACTGACCAAGTCGTCGATGCTGGACGTGCTGGGCCAGGATTACATCCGCACCGCCCGTGCCAAGGGCGTGCGGGATTCGCTGGTCATATTCAAGCACGCGCTGCGCAACGCGCTGATCCCGGTCATCACCTACGTCGGCCCGATGGTGGCCTACATCCTCACCGGCTCCATGGTGGTGGAGACGGTGTTCACCATCGGCGGACTGGGCACCGAGTTCGTGCGCTCCATCAACAACCAGGATTACCCGCTGATCATGGCGACCACGATCTTCCTGGCGGTGCTGATGGTCATCGCCACGCTGCTGAGCGACCTGGTTTACAAGCTGGTCGATCCGCGGATCACCTTTGACTGAGGAGGGATGAAGCCATGACATACAACGCAGACAAGCTGCCCAAGAAAAACCTCCTCAGCCTGCAAATTGACGTGAGCAAGTTTGAAAAAGCTTCCGACGCTGAGAAGGCCCAGCACGAGACCATGCGGGAGTCCACCACCTTCTTCCGCGACGGCATGCGCAAGCTGCGCAAGAACCCGCTGGCCATGATCAGCCTGTTCGTGCTGGTCGCGCTGGTGCTGATCATCGTGGTCGTGCCCATGTTCTACCCCTATAGCTACGAACAGATGATTACCGTCAACGGCAAGCGCGACAAGACGGCCAAGAACCTGGCCCCGTTCACCTATTCCAAGAACGAGCAAAAGGCCATCGACGAGGGACAGAAGATCTTCCCCCACATCTTCGGCACCGACGAGCTGTGCCGCGACTACTTCATCCGCGTGCTCTACGGGGCGCGGGTCTCCCTGGCGGTGGGTCTGTTCGCCAGCCTGATCGTGCTGGTCATAGGATTGCTGTACGGCTCCATATCCGGCTACTTCGGCGGCAAGGTGGACATGGTGATGATGCGCATCGTCGATATCATCTACTCCCTGCCCGATACGCTGATGGTGGTGTTGCTGTCCGTGGTGATGAACCAGGTGCTGGGCAACGCCATGAAGGGCAGCATCGTCAGCAAGATCGGCCCGAACATGATTTCGCTGTTCGTGGTGTTCGGCGTGCTGTACTGGGTGGGCATGGCCCGCCTGGTGCGCGGCCAGATACTGTCCATCAAGAACAATGAATATGTGCTGGCCGCCCAGGCCATGGGCGCGAAGCCGGGCCGCATCATCCGCAAGCACATACTGCCCAACTGCATGTCCGTCATCATCATCTCGGTGGCCCTTCAAATTCCCTCGGCCATATTCACCGAGAGTTTCCTGTCGTTCATCGGCCTGGGCGTGCAGGCGCCGATGCCCTCGCTGGGCTCGCTGGCCAACGCGGCCCGCGGCGGTATGCAGAGCTATCCCTACAAGATGATCTTCCCCGCGCTGATCATCTGCCTGATCGTGCTGAGCTTCAACCTGCTGGGCGACGGCCTGCGCGACGCCTTCGACCCGAAGCTGAGGAGGTAATGGGCATGAATGAACCGCTTTTGCAGGTCAAGAACCTGTGCACATCCTTCAAAGTGGATTCCGGCGAGGTGCGCGCCGTCAACGGCATCTCCTTCAACCTTGACAAGGGCAAGGTGCTGGGCATCGTGGGCGAAAGCGGCAGCGGCAAGTCCGTCACCGCCTATTCCATCATGCGCATACTGGTGGAGCCGGGCAGGATCACCGGCGGCCAGATACTGTTCAACGGCGAGGACATCGTCAAGTATTCGAAGAAGCAGATGCGGGAATTCCGCGGCAAGCGGGTCTCCATCATCTTCCAGGACCCCATGACCTCGCTGAACCCGGTGTACACCATCGGCAACCAGCTGCGGGAGGCCATTTTGCTGCACACTGACCGCAACCGCGAGCAGGCCAACGCCCGGGCGCTGGAGATGCTCCAGCTGGTGGGCGTGAACGAGCCGGAGAAGCGGCTGAAGCAGTACCCCTACGAGCTGTCGGGCGGCATGCGCCAGCGCGTGATGATCGCCATGGCCCTGGCCTGTGAGCCGGACATACTCATCGCCGATGAGCCCACCACCGCCCTGGACGTGACCATACAGGCCCAGATCCTGGAGCTTATGCAGTCGCTGCAAAAGAAGCTGGGCATGGCCATCATCATGATTACCCATGACCTGGGCGTCATCGCCGACATGTGCGACGAGATCATCGTCATGTACGCCGGCCGCATCTGCGAGCGCGGCACGGCCGACGAGATATTCTACAATCCCCGCCATGAATATACAAAGGGCCTGCTGCGGTCCATACCGCGGCTGGAAACCGGCCACGCCCGGCTGATTCCCATCGCCGGTTCGCCGGTGGATTTGACCAACATGCCCAAGGGCTGCGCGTTCGCGTCACGCTGCGACAACTGCATGAAGATTTGCCTCGGCGAACTGCCCGAGGAGCTGGACATTAACGATTTCCACAAGGCCTCCTGCTGGATGAACGTCAGGCAGGTTTACGAAGAGGCCGCGGCTGAAAAGGAGGCTGAGTCCAAATGAGCGAATACCTCCTTGAGGTCAAGGACCTGAAACAGCACTTTCTGGTGCGCACCGGCTGGTTTTCCAGCAAGCCCCTGAAGGCCGTGGACGGCGTTTCGTTTGAAATCAAGCCCGGCGAGACGCTGGGCCTGGTGGGGGAGAGCGGCTGCGGCAAGACCACCGTGGGCCGTACGATACTACACCTGTACAAGCCCACCTCGGGCGAGATCATCTATAACGGCCAGCAGATTACGCCCCAGAACATCCACAAGTTCCGCCAGGAAATGCAGATCGTGTTCCAGGACCCGTATTCCAGCCTGAACCCCCGCATGACGGTTTCCGACATCGTTGGTGAGCCGCTGGACATCCACAAGCTGTACGGCACCAAGGGCGAGCGGGACGCGCGCATCAAGGAGCTGCTGAGACTGGTTGGGCTGAACTCCGACCACGCCCGCCGCTATGCCCATGAGTTCTCCGGCGGCCAGCGCCAGCGCATCGGCATCGCCCGCGCTCTGGCCGTGGACCCGAAGTTCATCGTCTGCGACGAGCCGGTTTCCGCCTTGGACGTGTCCATACAGGCCCAGGTGATCAACACCTTCGAGGACCTGCAACAGAAGCTGGGCATCGCCTATCTGTTCATCGCCCACGACCTGCTGGTGGTGAAGCACATCAGCCAGCGCATCGCGGTGATGTATTTGGGCCGCATCGTGGAGATCGCCGACGCCGACGAGGTCATTACCCACCCGGTGCACCCCTACACGCAGTCGCTGATCTCGGCCATACCGATTCCCGACCCCAACACGGCCCGCGCCCGCAAGCGCATCCCGCTGGAGGGCGACGTGCCCAGCCCGCTGAACATGCCCTCGGGCTGCGCGTTCCGCACCCGCTGCCGCTACGCCACCGAGCGCTGCGCCCAGGAGTGCCCGACGCTCGCGGAGATCGGCCCCGGCCATCGCATCGCCTGCTGGAACCCCCACGAATAGGACCGAGGAGCGAACGCCTATGAAAAAGCTGCTTGCGGTATTGCTGGCCGCGATGATGATACTGTCCTGCCTTTCCGTCGCCCTGGCGGACGCTGGCTCCGAGCCGGACTGGTCGGAATACGATAAGCTGATTGCGGACGCCAAGCTCGAGACCGATCTTGCGCTGCGCGAGGACATGCTGCATCACGCCGAGGAGTTGCTGATGGACACCGGCGCGGTGCTGCCGCTCTACTATGACAACTCGGCGTTTTTGCAGCGCGGCACCGTGTCGGGCGTGTACAACGACCCGTTTGGCATCACCTACTTCCAGGATGCCGCCGTGGAGGGCTCTGATACGCTGCGCGTCAACCTGTTCAGCGAGCCGGATACCATAGACCCGGCGATTTGCGTGGCCATGGACGCGGCGATTTTGGCCGACGCCTGCTTCGGCGGTCTCTACGCCAGGGACGCCCAGGGCAGGCCGCAGCCGAACTACGCCACCGGCTGCGAAGTGAGCGAGGACGGCCTGACCTATACCTTCACCATGCGCAAGGGCCTGAAGTGGTCCGATGGCACGCCGCTGGACGCCCGTGACTTTGAGTACAGCTGGAAGCGGGCCGCCGATCCCCTGACCGGCGCGGCCTACAGCTATATGCTCAACGGCATCAAGGGCTACCCGAACGACCTGGCCGTGACGGCCTCGGCGGACGGCGCCACCCTGACCGTGGAGCTGAAGGCGCCCTGCGCCTACTTCCTGGACCTGATGGGCTTTGTCACCACCTTCGCCGTGCCCCGCGCCGCCGTGGAATCCGCGCCGAACGCGAAGCTCAGCCCCGGCTCCTGGACCCATCAGGCCGGCTTTGTGTGCAGCGGTCCCTTTATGGTGTCCGAGTGGAAGAACGACGAGTACCTGGTTCTCATCAAGAATCCCAATTACTGGAACGCGGAGAACGTGAAGGTTGAAAAGGTATTGTTCATGCTCAGCGGCGACTCCTCCGCCGCTTACATGGCCTACCTGGCGGGCAACCTGGATCTCATCAGCAACATTCCCAGGGACGAGGTCGTCCCGCTGAAGCAGACCCCAGAGTTCCACATATTCGACCGGCTGGGCACCCAGTTCCTCTGCTTTAATGTGAAATCCTACCTGTTCGACGGCATGACCGTGGAGCAGGCCGCCGCCATGCGCAAGGCCTTCGCCCTGCTGATCGACCGGGATTTCATCGTCGAGACCGTGGCCCAGTATGGCCAGAAGCCCGCAAACTGCTTCGTTCCCTACACCATGGCCGATGGCCGGGGCGGATTCTTCAAGACCAGCGACCCGGATTATGCCTATCCGGTGGTCGCCACCCTGGATGACGGCGAGAAGGCGGAGGGCTATTTCGACCTGGATGTGGATGTGAAGGGTGCCATCGAGCTGCTGAAGCAGGCGGGCTTCAAGTTCAACGGAGACAAGCTCTCCGACGAGACGCCCATCGCCTTTGAATTCCTGACGATGAATGCCATCGGCGCGACCAACGTCGCCGAGTGTATCCAGCAGGACCTGGCCGCCGTGGGCATTGAAATGACCATTCGCGCCGTCGATTTCAAGGAGAACATCAGCGAGTTGATTTCCGGCCACTATGACGTGGCCGCCTGCGCTTGGTCTTCCGATTTCAACGACCCCCTCGGCATGCTTGAGATGTGGACCTCCAACTCCGGCAACAATTTCTGCTTCCTGGGACGCTGAAACAATTCGACGGACAGACCCCCTTCACGCCGTTCGGAACGACGCCGTCACCCTGAGCGAAGCGGAACGGAGTCGAAGGATATTTAACTTCCAACACGACCTTGGTCTCAAACGGCGATATGCCGTTTCAGATAATACACTTTAGGAGGAACCAACCTATGAAGAAGCTGCTCGCAGCACTGCTGGCCATGATGATGCTCCTCTCCTGCATCGCCGCCATGGCAGACGAAGGCTCTGAGCCCGATTGGACCGAGTATGACGCGCTGATCGCGGACATCAAGGCCGAGACCGACTTCGTTGCCCGCGAAGCCAAGATGCACCAGGCCGAGGACATCCTGATGTCCACCTATGCCGTCATCCCGATCTACTACTACAACGACGATTTCATGCAGCGTTCCACCGTGGACGGCGTCTATGCCAACCTGTTCGGCTTCAAGTACTTCCAGTACGCCACTGTCGAGGGCTCTGACACCCTGAAGCTGAACCTGGCCTCCGAGCCGGATTACCTGGATCCCGCCCTGAACAGCTCCGTGGACGGCGCCTGCCTGGCCATCGCCTCCTTCGGCGGCCTGTACACCTACAACGCCAACGAGGAGCTTGTGCCTGACTTCGCCACCGGCTACGAGATGAGCGAGGACGGCCTGACCTACACCTTCACCATGCGCGATGGCCTGAAGTGGTCCGATGGCACCGACCTGACAGCCAAGGACTTCGAGTACAGCTGGAAGCGCGCCGCCAATCCCCAGACCGCCGCGGACTACAGCTATATGTTCAACGGCATCAAGGGCTATCCGGACAACCTGGCCGTGACCGCCTCTGAGGATGGCAAGACCCTGACCGTCGAGCTGGACGCGCCCTGCGCCTATATGCTCGACCTGATGGCCTTCCCCGCCTTCTACGCCGTTCCCCAGCACGCCGTCGAGGCCGCCGAGGGCTGGCAGGAGAATCCCGGCGCGTGGGCCCTGGAAGCTGGCTTTGTGACCTCTGGTCCCTACACGCTGACCGAGTGGACCCACAATACCTCCATGACCTACACCAAGAACCCCAACTACTGGGATGCCGAGAACGTGAAGCTGGAGAAACTGCAGTTCATGCTGTCCGCTGACGACACCGCCATCTATGCGGCCTACCAGGCCGGCGACGTGGACTTCATCGACTCCGTGCCCACCGACGAGAAGGCCAACCTGCAGGGCAACCCCGAGTACAAGGTCATCGATAACCTGGGCACCTACTATGCCGCCTTCAACGTGAAGTCCCACCTGTTCGACGGCAAGACCGTGGAGCAGGCCGCCGCGATGCGCGAAGCCTTCTCCAAGCTGATCGACCGCGAGTACATCATCGAGACCGTGGCCCAGAATGGACAGAAGGTCGCCACCGCCTACATCCCCGAAGGCATGGCAGATGGCAACGGCGGCGTGTTCAAGCAGAACGACGACGCCTACACCTATCCCGTGACCGCTACCACCTCTGATGGCGAGGAACTGGTGGGCTATTACGAGCTGGAGCCCGACGTGGACGGCGCCATCGAACTGCTGAAGCAGGCCGGCTTTGAGTTTGACGACAACAACATGCTGTCCGCCAACACCCCCATCAGCATCGAGTACCTGACCAACGAGAACTCCGGCCACATTGCCGCCGCCGAGTGCATGCAGCAGGACTTCGCGGCTGTGGGCATCAACATGACCATCCGCAGCATGGACTGGAACGTGTTCCTCGAGGACCGCAAGAACGGCAACTTCGACTTCGCCCGCGAAGGCTGGCTGGCTGACTTCAACGATCCCATCAACATGCTGGAGATGTGGACCACCGATTCCGGCAACAACGATTGCCAGTTCGGCCGCTGATTCACCGCGCTAAGGCCTGCTGACACAGCCTACGGCGCCATCGCATGATGCGATGGCGCCGTCTTTTCGTGGTGTACGATATTTGAGTGCAGATCACTCAATTCCACCGCATCCATATCTATATAAATGCGCTTTTAACCTAAACTGCGCAAAACACTACCCCTTTTGCGGGGGGTGGGGATATTGACGGGCTTCGTTTTTGAGAGTATAATAACCTGTTGTATGATATATGCTGAAATGGCTGTGTCTACAGTCAAGAGCAGGGAGGACGGACCGAATGAAGAAGAGTTTGATCAAACTGGTGATCGTCGCGGTGCTGATCGTCGTTGCGGCGTTCCTGGCGCTGAACGGATTGCACATTCCGGGCAAATCGAGTTACCTCAAGCCCGTTGGTGAAGCCATCAGCCTGGGCCTGGATTTGCGCGGCGGCGTATCCACCGAGTACATCGCCACGGATACCAGCATGGATAACTACGAAAGCCTGCTGGAGGGCACGGTTTCCGCGCTGCGCACGCGCCTGACCAACGCCGGCTTTACCGAGGCCAACGTGGCCGTGCAGGGTACCGACCGCATACTGGTTGAGATCCCCGACGTGGACGACCCCGAGGAGGTCGCGCGCATCATCGGCACCCCGGCGCACCTGGAGTTCCGCGATCCCAACGGCAACGTGGTGGTCGAGGGCAAGGACATCAAACAGGCCGGCGTGCAGTACGCCAACGATGAAAAGACGCTGTACGGCGTGGGCTTTGAGCTGGACGCTGCCGGCGCAAAGGCCTTTGAGAATGCCACCCGCGAGTTTATGGGCCAGGCGATATCAATCTACCTGGACGATGAGCTGATTTCCGCGCCCACGGTGCAGGCCGTGATTGCTGGCGGCAACGGCATCATCACCAGCTCCAGCAGTTCCTCTTCCGAGGATTCCTACAACTGGGCCCGCAACCTGGCGATGCTGATTCAGTCCGGCGCGCTGCCGATGGATATCGCTGAGGTCGAAACCCGCGCCATTTCCGCCACCCTGGGCATCGAGGCTATCGACGGCGCCGTCATCGCCGGCATCGTGGGCCTGATCCTGGTGCTGGTGTTCATGCTGGTGATGTACCGCCTGCCCGGCGTAGCGGCGGACATGGCCCTGCTGATTTACGTGCTGATCGTGTTCTATGCACTGGCCATCACGGGCGCGCAGCTGACGCTGCAGGGCATCGCCGGTATCCTGCTGGGCATCGGCATGGCCGTCGACGCCAACGTGGTCATATTCGAGCGCTTCCGCGAGGAGTTGAAGGAAGGCCGCACGCCGCTGAACGCGGTGAAGTTCGGCTTCCGCAACGCCGGCCGCGCCGTGCTGGATTCCAACGTGACCACGCTGATCGCTGCCGTCGTGCTGATGATCTTCGGCACCGGCACCATCAAGGGCTTCGCCACCACGCTGATGATCAGCATCATCGCTTCCTACTTTACCGCGGTGGTGGTTACCCGTGGCCTGCTGATCCTGATCTGCAAGCTGGGCATCAATAACCGCAGCGCCTACACGCGCTAAGAGGAGGGAACGAGCATGAAAAAGACGTTTACCGGGAATACGCGCCTGTTCCTTTGCATCTCTGGCGCAATCATCGTCATCGCGCTGGTCATGCAGATTGCCGGCGCGGGCCTGAACCTGGGCATTGACTTCACCGGCGGTTCTATTCTGAACTACTCCGTCGGCGAGGATTACGATGTCAACGATGTAGAGACTCTGCTGAAGGCCTCTGGCTATAACGACAGCCAGATCACCAAGGCTGCGCCTTCCGCGGCGTCTGTCGCCCTGCAGGCGGAGCTTGCCGCAGAGCTTGAGAAGGCCGCCGACGAGGTCGCCGAGGCTGCCGCCGAGGACCCCGAGGCTGCCGCGGCGGTCGATGAGGCCGTTGAAGAAGCCGTAGAGGAGGCTGCGGTCGAGGCTGCAGTCGAGGAGGCTGTCACACCCACCCTGGGCCTGCTGAACCCCGACAAGTCGGGCATCGCCCATGACGGCCTGACCGACCTCCAGATCCGCCTGAAGCTGGCCGACGCCACCGAGGGCATGGAGGATACGATCAAGGGCGCTGTCGTCGGCATCGTCTCCAACGCGAACGAGATCGGCTACCGCACCGCCACCAACCAGGAGATCAGCACCCTGGGCTACGCGCTGAGCTATGCCGGCGGCAACATCATCGAGTTCGACATGGTCGGCGCCTATGACAAGGCCGCCGTGGAGGAAGCTGTGAAAAAGGCCCTCGAGGAGGGCGGCTACAGCGTGAACGACATCGAGTTCATACAGTACGACGCCGAGGCTGAGGCCGCGCGCATCGCCGAGGAGCAGGCCGCTGCCGAGCAGGCCCAGGCCGATGCCGAGGCTGCCGAGGAGAACGCTGAAGCCGAGGCCACTGAAGCGCCCGCCGAGGAGAACGCTGAAGCCGAGGCCACTGAAGCGCCCGCTGAGGAGAGCACCGAGGCTGAAGCTACCGAAGCGCCCGCTGAGAACGCCGAGACGACCGAAGCGGTTGCCGAACCTGCGGAGGAGACCGGCTTCCAATTGCGCATCCTGATCGACATGGACGACGTAACCAGCCAGGTTCGCGCCCAGCTGGAGCGCGAGATGACTGCGAAGTATCCGAATTTCCGCTTCGTCTCCATCGACCATGTCAGCGCCATCGCCGGCCACGACCTGCTGTCCAACGCCATCAAGGCGCTGCTGATCGCCTTCGTATGCATGCTGATCTACATCGCGATCCGGTTCAGCCCGCTCTCCGGCGCGGCGGCGCTGTTCGCGCTGGTGCATGACATCCTGATCATGTGCGCGTTCATGGTGTTCTTCCGCAAGCTGTTCCAGGTGAACAGCCCGTTCATCGCGGCCATACTGACCATCGTCGGTTATTCCATCAACAACACCATCATCATCTTCGACCGCATTCGCGAGACCCGCGCGAAGCCGGGCTACACTCAGGTGGACATGATGGATGTCGTCGAGGTCTCCGTCAGCAGCACGCTGTCCCGTACGATCAACACCACGCTGACCACGCTGTTCACGCTGGTGTGCCTGTACATCTTCGGCGTGTCCTCCATCAAGGAGTTCGCGTTCCCGCTGCTGGTCGGTATGCTGGCCGGTACTTATTCCTCCGTGCTGCTCAGCGGTCAGGTCTGGGCCATGTGGGATAAGAAGCTGAACGCCAACAAGGCGAAGAAGGCCTAATTGCACAAACCCAATCGAATTAGGAATCGACGCGAGCCGGTTCCTAATTCTTCTTTTCTCATTCAGAGGTGTTCTATGCTGCGATTTGAAACGCGCTGTTCCGATCCCGCCTTCCCATGTCCGGAAGGCATGTCTCCGGCGCTGCACCGGTTGCTGGCGGGGCGGGGCGTGAACTCGGCAGCGGAGGCAGAGGCCTTTCTGAATCCCGGCTTGGGGAGTCTTCACGACCCGATGTTGCTTTCGGACATGTCCGAGGCAGCGGGTCGCATCCGCCGGGCTATGGAGGCGGGGGAACCCATCTGCGTGTACGGCGATTACGATGTGGACGGCGTGTGCGCGTCGGCCATACTGTCGGGCTGGCTGAAATCCCGGGGCGCGGACGCGAGGGTCTACCTGCCCTCCCGCCACAGCGAGGGCTACGGCTTGAACGCGCACGCGATACGTGAAATTGCCGGGTGGGCGAAGCTGCTGGTGACGGTGGACTGCGGCGTGACCAGCGTGGAGCTGGTGGCGCTGGCGAAGTCGCTGGGCCTGGATGTGATCGTCACCGACCATCACCAGCCCCCGGAAGGCGCGCTGCCCGACTGTCCGGTGGTGAATCCGTTGCTGGCTGGCTATCCCTTCCCGTATCTTTGCGGGGCGGGGGTGGCCTGGAAGGTCGTCTGGGCGCTGGGCGGCGAGTCGGCCGCCATGCCCTGGGTGGACGTGGCGGCACTGGCCACAGTGGCCGATGTGGTGTCGCTGACCGGTGAAAACCGGGCCATCGTGAAGCTGGGCCTGGACGCCATCAACACCGCTCCGCGCACGGGTATCGTCGCGCTGATCGAAGCCGCGGGAATGACGGGAAAGCCCATTACCGCCACGGCCATTGCCTTCCAGCTGGCCCCCCGCCTGAACGCGGGTGGACGCCTGGGCTCGGCGCAACGCTCGCTGGCACTGGTCATGGAGACCGACCCGGCAAAGGCCCAGGTCGAAGCCGCGGCGCTGGAGGCGGAGAACACCCGCCGAAAGACCGTTGAGACGACGATTATCGCCGAGGCCGAAGCCCAGCTGAAGGACTTCAATTTCGCCGCCCACCGCGCCATCATCCTCGCCGGGAAGGACTGGAACCCCGGCGTGATCGGGCTGGCGGCTTCCCGGCTGGTGGAGAAGTACAACTATCCCGTGGTGCTGCTGTCGGACGGCGGTGACGCGATGACCGGCTCCTGCCGCAGCATCGAGGGCGTGGACATCCATGCTGCGCTTACGGGCTGCGCCGACACGTTGGTGCGCTTCGGCGGGCACAAACAGGCCGCGGGGCTGACGCTGCTGCCCGACCGGCTGGATGATTTCCGGGCGGCCATGGATGCCTGGCTGTGGGCGAATACCGATCCAGAGGTGTTTATCCCCGTGCGGCAGTATGACGCCGAGCTGGGCTTTGACGAGGTCACACCGCTGTTTATCGCGTCCCTGGAAGCCCTGCAACCCACCGGCTTCGGCAATCCTGCGCCGCTGTTCAGAACCGTGGCGTCGGTGGTGGATGCCCGGGCTGTGGGGGCGGAGGGAGCCCACCTGAAGCTGACGCTGGCCCAGGGTGGCCATCGGTTGGGGGGGATCGCCTTTCGCGCGGGCCATCGGGCAGGGGAGCTGTCTGGGGATGTGGATGCGCTGTTCGTGCCGAAGCTGAACACCTGGATGGGGCGCACCGAGGCCCAGTTGGAGGTGCGGGCGATGTCGGATGGGAATGTCGGGGCGCGGCTGGCATCAAAAGTCACGGAGGAACCCCGGTTACAATGCGATTTCTTAACAGAGATCATCTATAATGAGAAAATCCCCCCCGTTTTGGCGCCGCTGCCTGAGGTGGACATATCGACGCTGGCAGGGTGGCTTACGGGGCGCCCCCAGGGCACGCTGGTGGTGACCTCAGACCTGGCCTGCGCGGGCCGCATCGCGCGGCTGGCGGCGGCCTGCCCGCCCGATCTGGTCGTGGGTGGCCTGCCAGACGATCCCAGGGCGTTCAACGCAATCTGCGTGTGTCCGCCGGTGGGGGAGATATCCCCCGGCTATGGCCGGATTGTGCTGGCAGGTGTGCCGGGAAGGTGGCTGATGTCGGAATCGGCGCAACGGACCTTCCGACTGCCGGAAACCCTGGCCTGGACGGCACAGCTGCCGGACGTGGAAACCATGCGGGAGGTCTACCGGGCGCTGATGCGCGTCGGGCGTCGGCCCGCCTGGTGCCCGTCGCTGTGGCAGCTGGTGCACATGACGGCGGAGGAGGCCGGTACGGCGGATGTGACCGCCGCGGTGTCGATTTTGGCGATGGCCGACATGGGCCTGTTCAGCATCGATAGGTCCGACGATGCCTTCGCCATCGCCCGCAGCGACCGGGCAAAGGCCAGCCCTGGGGAGAGCGCCGTGTGGCAGTTGATCCAGCGCTGGCGGGACGGGTACTTCGATTGAAAGATACCTATGAATCGGAAAGGAGGATCACAGATGCCGGATACCATGTTGAAGCCCTATATCAGTTCGGAAGAGCTGATCGGACGCATCAGGAAGTATCACCCGGAGGACGATATGAGCCTGGTGCAAAGGGCCTACGACTACGCGGAAAAGGCCCACGCCAACCAGGTGCGCAAGTCCGGCGACCCCTATTTCAGCCATCCGGTGGCGGTGGCGGTGATCCTCACGGACCTGATGCTGGACGCTACCACCATTGCCGCGGGCCTGCTGCACGACTGCGTGGAGGACGTGGAGGGCTGCACGCTGGATGTGGTGCGGGAGCAGTTTGGCGACGAGGTGGCCCTGCTGGTGGACGGCGTGACCAAGCTGAGCCAGCTGAACTTTGCCAACCGGGAGGAGGCCCAGGCCGAGACCCTGCGCAAGATGTTCCTGGCCATGGCCAAGGATATCCGCGTGGTGCTGATCAAGCTGGCTGACCGGCTGCACAACATGCGCACGCTGAAGTACCAGAAGCCGGAGCGCCAGGTGCCCATCGCCCGGGAAACGTTGGACATCTACGCGCCGCTGGCCCACCGGCTGGGCGTGTATACCGTGAAGTGGGAGCTGGAGGACCTGTCCCTGCGCTACATCGATCCCGAGGGCTACTATGAGCTGGTGCGCCTGGTGGGCATGAAGCGGGAGGAGCGGGAGCAGCTGATCGCCCAGGTAACCCAGGAATTGAAGGCACGGCTCAGCGAGGCGGGCATCAAGTGCGAGATCGACGGCCGGCCGAAGCACTTCTACTCCATCTATAAGAAGATGAAGACCCAGAACAAGTCCTTCGACCAGATCATGGACCTGATCGCTGTGCGGGTGCTGGTGAACACCAAGCAGGATTGCTACTTCGCCCTGGGCATCGTGCACACGATCTGGCCCCAGGTGCCGGGCCGATTCAAGGACTATATCTCCATGCCCAAGGCCAACATGTACCAGTCGCTGCACACCACGGTGGTGAACCAGGGGCGTCCATTCGAGGTGCAGATTCGCACCTTCGAGATGCACCGCACCGCCGAGTACGGCATCGCGGCCCACTGGCGCTACAAGGAGGGCAAGGCCGCCGACGAGCTGGATACCAAGCTCAGCTGGCTGCGCCGCATACTGGACTGGCAGTCGGATGCCAAGGACCCGGGCGATTTCAGCGAGCTGTTGAAGTTCGACCTGTTCGCCGATGAGGTGTTCGTGTTCACCCCCAGGGGCGACGTGGTATCGCTGCCCCGGGGCGCGACCCCGCTGGACTTCGCCTATCGCATCCACTCCGCCGTGGGCAACCGCTGTATCGGCGCGAAGGTGAACGGGCGGATTGTGCCGCTGGCCCATCAGCTGCAAACCGGCGATTTCGTGGAGGTCATGACCTCCTCGTCCTCCCACGGCCCCAGCAGGGACTGGCTGAATATCGTCAAGACCAGCGAAGCCAAGGCCAAGATCCGGGCCTGGCTGAAGAAGGAACAGCGGGACGAGAACATCATCCACGGCCGCGAGTTGCTGGAGCGGGAGGCCAAGCGCCTGGGCTACACCATGTCCCAGCTCAACAAGCCCGAGCTTGTGGAGACGCTGTACAAGCGCTATTCGGTGCAGAGCTACGACGATGTCTGCGCCATGGTGGGCTTCGGCGGGCTGAGCACCGTGCAGGTGCTGAACCGGCTGATCGACGAATACAAGAAGCAGCACAAGAGCGAGGAGACCGCCGCCCAGCTTGTGGAGCAGGCCGCCGAGCCCCAGCAGCAACCCAAGCGCTCCGCCAGTACCGCCTCCAACGGCGTGATCGTAAAGGGCGAGAGCGGTATGCTGGTGCGCTTTGCCAAGTGCTGCTCACCTCTGCCGGGGGACAAGATCATCGGCTATATCACCCGGGGGCGCGGCGTTTCCGTGCACCGGGCGGACTGCCCCAGCCTGAAGGACGACGGCATGGAGCAGGACCGGCTGATCGAGGTGGAATGGGAGGACAAGAACTCCAGCGGCACATACGAGGCGGAGATTCGCATCATCTGCTACAACCGAACCGGGCTGCTGGCCGAGCTGTCGGTGATGTTCGCCTCGATGGACGTGCCCGTCAGCGCCATATCGGCCCGGGCCCTGAAGGACAACACCTTCCTGTTCAACATCTCCCTGGTCATCAAGAATACCCAGCAGCTGGCCAAGATCATCCGGGATCTGCAAAAGTGGCCGGACATCATCGAGGTCAGCCGGGTGAGCGGTTAAACGGAGGATACGACATGCGTGCAGTGATACAGAAGGTGACCCAGGCCGAGGTCGTGGTGGAAGGCGAGACCGTCGGCAAGATCGGCGACGGCTTCATGGTGCTGCTGGGCGCGGAAAACGGCGATACGGAAGCCGACGCCCGCTATTGCGCCGAGAAGATCGCGGGGCTTCGGGTATTCGAGGACGAAAACGACAAGATGAACCTGTCCCTGGCTGACGTGGGCGGCAGCGTGCTGCTGGTCAGCCAGTTTACGCTGCTGGCGGATGCCCGCCACGGCAGGCGGCCCGACTTCATACAGGCCGCCAGGCCCGAGGTGGCCGAGCCCCTGTGCGATACGGTCAAAGCCATCATTGAGGCAAAGGGCATCCATGTGGAGACGGGCCGGTTTCGTACCCACATGCAGGTGAGCCTGCTCAACGACGGCCCGGTGACGATTCTATTGGATAGTCGGAAGAAATTCTGATTTATCACGCTGATGCCTGATAAATCAGAATTTACCCCTCACAGGAGGTCAATTCATGCCCATCAACATTCAGAAGATTTCCTGCGGCCTGTTACAGGAGAACTGCTACATCGTCCAGGCCGAAGGCCGGGACGACTGTGTGGTTGTAGATCCTGGTGATGAGTATTCCAAACTGATGGCCGCCATTGGCGAAAGACACGTGGGGGCCATTTTGCTGACCCACGGCCACTTCGATCACATCATGGCAGCAGGCCCGCTTGCGGCGGACTATGACGCGCCGGTGTACGTGGGGGCGTCGGATGTCGAAATGCTCGGCGACGCCGAAAAGAGCGGCTACGCGGGCATGATGGGCAACCCCCGGGCCGACTGGCCGCCCATCGACGCTGCGCCCTATGGCGACGCCGTGTCGGCTTGCGGCATGGATTTCACCGTCCTGCCCACCCCCGGCCATTCCAAGGGTTCGGTGTGCCTGTACCTTGAGGGCGAGGGGGTGCTGTTCAGCGGCGATACGCTGTTCCGTGCGGGCTACGGTCGGCTGGACCTGTACGGCGGCAACATGCATTCGATGATCGGTTCCCTGAAGAAGCTGTTCACCCTGCCACAGGGCGTGAAGGTGTACCCTGGCCACGGCGACGCCACCACCATCGGCGAGGAAAGGGCGCGATACCGTCTATGATTTGGATACGCACCGACGAGCCCCGGTTCTTCTCCGACCTGGGGGATGTGCTGCGCCTGTTCTACGGCGACGTGGCTATCAGCATGGAGGCGGGTGACGTGGTATTCGAGCACCGCTTCACCGACGCGGACGGCCTCTGGACCGACACCTGGACCTCCCAGGGGAAGCGTTCGTCCCTATCCCATCCCATCTGCGACGGCGCGCCGCTGGAGGTCAAGCGCCTGCGCAAGCGCCAGATCAAGCAGGTGCTGTACAATCTTCTGAAGGATTTGACGGGTATGCATCCCCCCTGGGGAAGCCTGACGGGCATACGGCCCACCCGGCTGCTCTACGAGGCCATGGAGGCGGGCATGGACCTGGAGGCGGCGGTGGCCCACGTGACCGGGGCCTTCGACGTTTCCCCCGACCGGGCCGCCCTGCTGGGGGAGATTGCCCGGATGCAGGACGGGCTGCGGGATGCGCCTCCGGATACATTTGACCTGTACATCGGCATTCCCTTTTGCAGGACCCGCTGCTCCTACTGTTCCTTTTCTTCGGGCGAGATCGGCGACGGCAAGCTGGTGGCGCCTTATGTGGAGGCCCTGCTGCGGGAAATCGGGCTTTGCAAGGCCCTGATGGAAGAAGCGGGGGTGCGCCTGCGGGCGGGCTACGTGGGCGGCGGCACGCCCACGGCCATCCCGCGGGAGGCGCTGGAGCGCATCATCGCCGCGGCTCAGGCGGCCTTTCCGGGGGCCGTGGAGTGGACGGTGGAGGCCGGCAGGCCGGACACCATCGACGAAGGCAAGCTACGGATGCTGAGGGAACGGGGCGTGACCCGGATCTCCGTCAACCCCCAGACCTTTAGTGATGATACCCTCATGCGCATCGGCAGGGCCCACACCGGCCGGGAGACCATCGAAGCCTATCAACTGGCCCGGAAGCTGGGCTTCGACGATATCAACATGGATATCATCGCCGCCCTGCCCGGGGAGGGCGTGGCGGATTTCGCCCACACGCTGGATGTGGTGCAGAACCTCGCCCCGGACAGCGTGACGGTCCATTCCCTGGCCATCAAGCGCTCCAGCCGCCTGCATGAGCAGCTGGCCGTGGCGGGCAACGGCTACGGCCAGGTGTCCCGGGAGGGCGCGGCAGAGATGATCGCCATGGCCCGACGACGCCTGACGGAGGGCGGTTGGCGGCCCTACTACCTGTACCGGCAGAAGTACATGGCGGGAAATCTGGAAAACGTGGGCTACGCGAAGCCGGACAAGGCGTGCCTGTACAACATTGGCAACATGGAGGAGACCGCCAGCGTGCTGGCGCTGGGCGCGGGGGCCATCACGAAGTGGCTGTTTGACCCGAAGTGCCGGGACCTGCGGATCGAGCGCGCGCCGAACGTGCGCAACATCGAGGCATACATCCAGCGGGTGGACGAGATGGTGCAGCGCAAGCGAGACGTGATCCTGCGGGAAACGGAATAAAGATATGTAGCGGCGGCGCCCGCGCCGCTACAGCCGATAGACGCAATTGATTTGGAGGTTATGTGCCCATGCGACAACGGAAGAGGGGCTTCTTCAGCAATCGGCGGCGGCTCATCGCCGTGATCGTGGCGGGGGCGCTGCTGTTGGCGGGGCTTTTGTTGCTGATCCTGAAGCTGGCCGATTCCCGGAAGGCGGAGGAACCGGCCCCGCACCCTGTCGCCACCATCACCATGTCCGACGGCGCGCAGATGCGCTTTGAGCTGTATCCCGAGCAGGCGCCAAATACCGTGGCCAACTTCATCAGCCTGGCCAACCAGGGGTTCTACAGCAACCTGCAGTTTTACCGGATCGTGGCGGGCGTGTTCATCGAGGGGGGCGACCCTGAGAACAACGGCACCGGCGGCCCGGGCTACGCCATCAAGGGCGAGTTTTCCGAGAATGGCGTCAGGAACGATGTCTCCCACCAGCGCGGCACGATTTCCATGGCCCGCCAGAGCGGCTACGACACCGCGGGCAGCCAGTTCTTCATCATGCAGGGCAGCTATCCCGAATACGATGGCAGGTATGCCGCCTTCGGCAATGCCATGGATGAACAGACTCTGGCCGTGCTGGACGCCATCGCCTCCCAGCCCACCGACAGCACCTACCTGCCCCTGACCCGCCAGGTGATTCGCAGTATCCATGTGGAAACCTATGGGGAGGAATATGGCGAACCGGAGAAGGTGAAGGGGGAAGGGTAAATTCTGATTTATCGAGCAGGGCTCGATAAATCAGAAATTGCCAAATCGAAAGGAGATTACCATCATGAAGAAGCTGTTTACATTGTTGCTCTGCGCCATGCTGCTTTGCGGCGCACTGACCGCCCTGTCCGAGGAAAGCGCCCTGCCCATCGCCACCATCGAGATGGCGAACGGAGACGTGATGAAGCTGGAGCTTTATCCCGACATCGCCCCCAACACGGTGGCGAATTTCATCGAGCTGGCGAACGCCGGCTTCTATGATGGGCTGATCTTCCACCGCGTCATTCCCGGCTTCATGATCCAGGGCGGCGACCCTACGGGCACCGGCATGGGTGGCCCGGGCTATGTCATCAAGGGCGAGTTTGCGGCCAATGGCTTTGAGAACAACCTTTCCCACGAGCGCGGCGTGATTTCCATGGCCCGGGCTGGAGATCCGGATTCAGCTGGCAGCCAGTTCTTCATTATGCACGCCGACTATCCCGCCCTGGACGGCAATTACGCCGCCTTTGGCCGGGTAATCGAGGGCATAGAGGCCGTGGACCACGTGGCGGAGGTCCAGACTGGCAAGAACGATCGCCCCGTGGAGGACCAGGTGATCAAGTCCATCCGCGTGGAGACCAACGGCGTGGAATACAAGGCCGAAAAGATTCAGTAATCAGCAGGAGGAAATAACCATGAGCAATCCCATTGTCACCATCGAAATGGAAAACGGCAGCGTCATCAAGGCGGAGCTGTACCCCGAGATCGCGCCCAATACCGTGGCTAACTTCGTGAGCCTGGTGCAATCCGGCTTCTATGACGGGCTGATCTTCCACCGGGTCATTCCCGGCTTCATGATCCAGGGCGGCGACCCCCAGGGCACCGGCATGGGCGGCCCGGGCTATACCATCAAGGGCGAGTTCGCCCGCAACGGCTTCCGTCAGAACAACCTGAAGCACAGCCGCGGCGTGCTGTCCATGGCCCGCAGCATGATGCCCAACTCCGCCGGCAGCCAGTTTTTCATCATGCACGCCGACGCGCCCCACTTGGACGGCGATTACGCCGCTTTCGGCCGGGTAACCGAGGGCATGGACGTGGTGGACGCCATCGCGGGCACCCCCACCGGCTTCCAGGATCGTCCCGTGCAGGAGCAGCGCATCAAGAAGGCCACCGTGGATACCTTCGGGGAGACATATAAGCTGGAGAAGTACGGCCGGTAAAACTGTGTTACTGGAGCAATAGATATGTCCAAGAAGCTGATCGTCGCCGAGAAGCCCTCCGTGGCCCGGGACATCGCCCGGGTGCTGGGCGTGAAGGGCCAGGGCCAGGGCTGTCTGGTGGGCGAGGCGTACGTCGTCACCTGGGCCATCGGTCACCTGGTCTCCCTCTGCGAGCCCGGGGAGACCGATGCGCGCTGGGTGAAGTGGCGCATGGCCGATTTGCCGATGCTGCCGGAGCGCATACCGCTGAAGGTGCTGCCGAACACCAAGGCCCAGTTTGGCGTGGTCAAGGGATGGATGCTGAACCGGGAAATTTCCAGCCTGATCTGCGCCACCGACAGCGCCCGGGAGGGCGAGCTGATCTTCCGCTACATCTACCAGATGGCAGGCTGCAAGAAGCCGGTGGAGCGGCTGTGGATATCGTCGATGACCGACGCGGCCATCAGGCAGGGTTTTGATGAATTGAAGCCTGCGTCGTACTACGATTCCCTTTATGAGAGCGCCCGATGTCGCAGCGAGGCCGACTGGCTGGTGGGCATGAACGCCTCCCGGGCCTTTTCGCTGGCCTACGACGCCCACCTGTCCGTGGGCCGGGTGCAGACCCCCACGCTGAACCTGATCGTGAAGCGGGATTTGGAGATCGAGCACTTCGTGCCCGAGGATTACTGGGAGATCCGCGCCGACTTCGGCGATTACGAGGGCCTGTGGGTCAACCCCAAGACGAAGAAGACCCGCTGCATGGACCGGGACCAGGCTGAGGCCATCCGCCAGGCGGTGGCGGGCCAGACCGGCACGGTGACCGAGAGCAAGCTGACCCACAAGCGTGTACCACCGCCCCAGCTGTACGACCTGACCAGCCTCCAGCGGGAGGCCAACAAGAAGCTGGGCTACTCCGCGGACAAGACGTTGAAGCTGGCCCAGTCGCTGTACGAGACCCACAAGCTGATCACCTATCCCCGCACCGACAGCCGCTATTTGCCGGACGACATGAAGCCCAAGATCGCCGCCACGCTAAAGAAGCTGCCGCCGGCCTACGCGGGCTTCGTGGAATCGCCGGAGCTGAACTGGAAGCTAAAGGACAAGCGCTTCTACGACAATTCCAAGATCAGCGACCACCATGCCATCGTGCCCACGGAAAAGACGGCCAATTCCCACAGCCTGACCCGGGACGAGGCGCTGTTGTTTGATATGATCGCCCGGCGGCTGATCGCGGCCCACTTTCCCTACTATGAGTACGAGGCCGCGCGGGTGGGCACGAAGGTGGGGGAGCACACCTTCAAGTCCAACGGCGCGATGCCCCTGAAGGAAGGCTGGCGGGCGCTGTACAGGGGCGATAAGAGCGACGACAGGGAGCCGCCGCTGCCCAAGCTGGCGGTGGGGGACACCCGCACGGTGCAGAAGGCCACCGTCAGGACCTGCCAGACCGAGCCGCCGCCTTACCACACCGATGCCTCCCTGCTGAACCTGATGGAGAACGCCGGTCGGGACATCGAGGACGAGACCCTGCGGGAGCAGATGAAGTCCTCGGGTCTGGGCACCCCTGCCACCCGGGCGGCGACCATCGAGCGCCTGATCGACGTGGGCTACGCCCGCCGCAAGGGCAAGACCATCGTGTCTACAGAGAAGGGCAGGCAGCTGATTTCGGTGGTGCCGGAGCAGATTGCCTCCGCCGTGACCACCGGCAAATGGGAGAAGTTTTTGAGCGACATGGCTGGCCAGAAGGACGAGGCCGCCCGCAGCGCCAAGTCCGATCGCTTCATGAACGGCATTAAGCGCTTCTCGGTGTTCCTGGTGGAGGCTGCCCAGAACGGCCCCCGGGTACAGTTCGAGAAGGATACGCCGAAGGCGAAAAAAGGATCGAAGCGCCCGGCAACGAGGCGGATAGCGCCAAAGCGGGCAAAGGGAAAGTAAATTCTGATTTGTCGCGTTGCGACAAATCAGAATATGTTGGCATAAAACAATGTCAAAACACATACGCCCGCGCATTCGCGCGGGCGTATGTGTTTTGTTGTTATCGCTCAGAAGCTTTTCAGCATCCTGATGGCGTCGTCGGCGTAGGCTTCCAGCATCTTTTCGGTCTTATTGGGATCATCGGAGACGGCGTTGACGTACAGCTTGATCTTCGGCTCGGTGCCGGAGGGGCGCACACAGATCCAGGATTTGTTTTCCAGTTCGAAGAACAGCACATTGCTCTTGGGCAGGGTGAGGATCTCAGTCTGGAAGTCGGAGGTGATGCGCACGCTGCTCTGGTAATCCCGTATGGCGACGACCTTTTCGCCGGCGAAGGCCCACGGCGGGTTGTTGCGCAGGCCGGTCATGACGTTCTTCATCTTCTCCAGGCCGTCCTTGCCGGGCAGCACGAAGCTGGCTACCTTGTCGCCGTAGTAGCCGTACTGCTCGTAGAGCATGTCGATGGCGTCCACCAGGGTCTTGTTGTACATCTTCTTGTACCAGCAGGCGGCTTCGGCGATCAGCAGACAGGCGTTTACACCGTCCTTGTCGCGCACGTCGGTGCCGGACAGGTAGCCGAAGCTCTCCTCAAAGCCGAACATGAAGGTATTGCAGCCGGTGTCCTCGAACAGCTGGATCTGCTCGGCAATGTACTTGAAGCCGGTCAGTACCTTGATCAGCTTCACGCCGAAGCTGTCGCAGATGGCCTTGGCCATGTCGGTGGACACGATGGTGGAAACCGCCGCTGCGTTGGCGGGCAGCTCGCCCCGCTCCATCTTCTGGGACAGTATGTAGTGCAGCAGTATGCAGCCGATCTGGTTGCCGTTGAGCAGCTTGGGGCCGTTTTCGGTCATGCAGGCGATGCCAACGCGGTCGCAGTCGGGGTCGGTGCCCACGCACAGGTCGGCGCCCAGCTCCTTCTGCAGCTTCAGGGCCAGCTCAAAGGCCCGGGGATCTTCGGGGTTGGGCACGGGCACGGTGGGAAAGTTGCCGTCGGGCAGCTCCTGCTCCTTGACCACATACACGTTCTTCATGCCGATTTCGTCGAAGATGCGGCGCACAAGGATGTTGCCGGAGCCGTGCAGCGGGGTGTAGACGATCTTCAGCTTTTCGCCCATCTCCCGGGTCAGCTCGGGGTTCACGGCCAGCTTCTTGACGGCGGCAATGTAGGCGTCGTCCACATCCTTGCCGATGTAGGTCAGCAGGCCCTTGTCCAGCGCCTCCTGCTCATCCATGGGCAGGGATTCCTCATAGGTGGTGTTGGGCAGGCGTTCGGTGATGCCGACGACGGACTCCGGCGGCATCTGGGCGCCGTCGCTCCAGTAGACCTTGTAGCCGTTGTACTGGGCGGGGTTGTGGCTGGCGGTGATGACGATGCCGCCGATGCATTTCAGGTGGCGCACCGTGAAGGAGAGCACCGGCACGGGCCGCAGCGATTCAAAAAGGTATACCTTTACGCCCGCGGCGCACAGCACCAGCGCGGCCTCCTTGGCGAATTCAGTGCTCTTGCGGCGGGAATCGTAGGCAATGGCCACACCCTTTTCGGCGCCATCGGGGGTGGTGTTGATGTACTTGGCCAGCGCCCGGGACACCTTGCGCACGTTGTACTTGTTCAAGCGGTTTGTGCCGGCCCCCAGCACGCCGCGCATACCGGCGGTGCCGAATTCCAGTTCCCGGTAGAAGCGGTCCTCAGTCTCCTTGGGATCGTCTTCGATGGATTCCAGATCCTTGATGGTCTCCGAATCGTCGGCAAAGTCCATTAACCATTGATGTAACAGCTGCATGTAATCCATGGGGCATTACCTCCTAATTGAATTGAGAATTGAGATTTGAAAATTGAGAATGGGTCTGTGTCATCGTGAAACCATTCTCAATTCTCAATTCACAATAAAGTTACGCTTCCTTCTTTGCCAGGTACTCGTTCAGACGCCTTACCAGCTCGTCGGCGTCAGTGCCGTGGGCAGCGCAGCCCATCTCCAGGGTCTCCATCATCGAGAAGGGGCAGCCCATGCAGTGCATGCCGTATTCCATCATGATCGGCGCGGTGGTGCGGTCGATGTCCAGCACCTCGCCGATGCTCATCTGCTTGTTGATCGTGGCCATATCGCTCTACCTCCATTTGATCTGGGTTTTATAGTCGGAGTATTTCCTTCCTAACTATTAGTGTACAACAAAAGCAGCGGAAATGCAAGGGAAAATCGGCATCTGTACAAATCCAAAGGACAGCCGCGCCATGTTGCCCAAATATCTTGACAATTTATGACAAATGTGTTACGGTGGAGACGCGAACCGGATTGGCAAACGAAGCGCCGCGCCATATGGATGGCCTGAAGCGCCGACCATATGCCGATGGAAAACAGGATAAACAGTAGGAGGAAAAGGACATGAAGAAAGCGCGATTGTTCGCATGGCTGCTCATCGTCGCGATGCTGGCGATGACCAGCCCCGCCATCGGCGAGGAAGTGGATCTCACCGAGAACGCAGCGGTGGAATTGCCGGACGGAATTGAAGTGGATGTGGAATCTGGAACCGATGATTTCACGCTTGTCGGCGAAGCGGGGGATGATCTGTCCCTTGACCTGTATGACCTGGACCTGTCCGACGGTCTGGACGATGGCCTTGAGGATTTCGTGGCCAACGGCGAATCGGCCGAAGCGTTGACCGGCAGCTACCGGCCACAGGGGGGCTATGACAACGATGCCCTGTTCGCGGGCTATGTGGACATGCTGTTCGGCAAGGCGGACGCCCTCGGCCTGAAGCCCAACGGCTGGGCCGGTGATCGTCTGTCGGGCGTGGCGGCCAAGGTGTACGACTACCTTGAGAAGGAGATCAAGAAGGTGGCGGCGGGCACCCTCAGCGACACCCGGATGCTCATTCCCGAGAATGTCGTTCCCTATTCCGAGGCGGAAACGGCGCTCAACGCGCTCTCCAGCATCATAGACGCGCTGCTGGTGGATTGCCCCTACCATCTGTTCTGGTACGACAAGACGGCCTATACCAAGTACGGCTATAAAGGCGGCGTCTATATCTACCTTCCTGTGGCCGATGAGTTTTCCATCGGCACCTACACGACCGATACCAGCAAGATCAAATCGGCCCAGGCTGCTGCCGCCAACGCCGGAAAGGTCGTCAAACATTATGCCGACGTTTCCGATTATGCCAAGCTGTGCGGCTACAGGGATTACATCTGCAACGCCGTGACGTACTACGACGCCGCGGCCACCGACCCAAATATGCCCTATGGCAACCCCTGGCAGTTGATCTGGGCCTTCGACGGGGATTCCAGCACCAATATCGTCTGCGAGGGCTACGCAAAGGCCTTCCAGTACCTGTGCGACCTGTCCGCGTTCTCTGGCAGCATCCAGAGCCACATCATCAATGGCTATGCCCAGGACCAGGGCGGCAGCGGCCCCCACATGTGGAACATCGTCACCATGGAGGACGGCCGGAACTACCACGTGGACGTCACCTTCGTCGACAGCGGCTTTGCCGAGGCGTTCCTGTGCGGCGCCGCGACGACCCAATACGAAAGGTGTTAGTCAGGAAATGGGGTGATGAAGCCCAAGCCGTCTTACAAGGCCAAAAGACCAGAGGAGACGGTATTCCTGATGGAGTAGAAACGGTCGACAA
>CADBVG010000003.1:22210-64952 GCA_902798105.1 uncultured Eubacteriales bacterium | reverse complement strand
ACGCTTTGGTATATTGTATAAACAGGGAGTGGTTGCCGGTGTCCGTTCGATGCATGGGTATTCATTGGAATTCATCCAAAAGCCAGGGGCTCGGCGTGGCTGAAAAGCTGATCGCCATGCTGCGCAAGCGGGGCGTTGATGTCTGCCTGAATGCCGATTTGAACGCCAACATAGGCATGACGGATTGCCTGGTGGACCGGTTCGACCGCTGCCAACTGCTGATCGTTCTTGGGGGCGACGGCACGATTCTCTCCGGCCTCGATTACGCGATTGAAAACGACCTGCCCATCATGGGCGTCAACCTGGGCCGCCTGGGCTTCCTGACGGAACTGGAGACGGACGAGCTTGACGATGGCGTCATCGACAGGCTGCTGACCGGGGATTATGCCATAGATACGCGCACGACGATGATGGTGGAGGGCCAGGACTACCGAAAGTTCTTCGCTCTGAACGACATCGTCATTACCCGCGCGACGCCTTCCGTAAGGATTGTCTCTCTCGAATACGAAGCAAACGGCGCAATGGTGGATTGCATTTCCGGCGATGGATTGATCGTCGCGACCGCGACGGGATCGACCGCTTATTCGCTGTCTGCCGGTGGGCCGGTGGTGCTGCCGGGGCTGGACTGCTTTGTGCTGACGCCCATCTGTCCGCACACGCTGAACGCCAGGCCGGTGGTGGTGTCCGCTGACGAGCGCATTACCGTGCGCATGGTGGACGACCGGGGCGGCGCCCAGGCGGTGCTGGACGGCAGGCGCGTGCTGCGGATGGACCATCAGCGGCCGGAGATCACCATCTGCCGCTCACCCAGGCAGGCGCGATTCGTGCGCTTCCATGAGAAGAATTACTTCGGACTGCTGAGAAGCAAGCTGTCCGAGTGGACGCACTGATCGGCAGCGCAATTGGGTTTTACCGCTATCCTATAATCGGGGGGCTTCACACAAATGAAGAGCGCGCGCCACAATCTGATATTGGAAATCATTGAGAACAAGGATATAGAGACCCAGGAGGACCTGGCTGACGAGCTGATGCGGCGGGGCGTCAAGGTGACGCAGGCGACGGTGTCCCGGGACATCAAGGAACTGAGGCTGTTGAAGGTGCTGTCCGAGCATGGCGGCTACAAGTATGCCACCGTGGAGCGGGCCGAAAAGGGCATGAACGACCGCTTCGCGCGAATACTGGCCGATTCCATCATCAACATCGAGCCGGTCAACAACCTGATCGTCGTCAATACGATCACGGCCAGCGCGAACGCAGCGGGCGAGGCCATCGATTCCATGAAGTGGAGCGAGGTCATGGGTACCATCGCCGGCGACAACACGCTGCTGATCATCACCCGCTCCAACGAGGCGGCGGAGGCACTGATGACCAAGTTCAACAACATGCTCAATGGCTGATCGGAGCGGCACATGCTTGTAGAGCTGACAATCAAGAATATCGCCCTTATTGAATCGCTGCGCATCGAATTTGCGCAGGGATTCAATGTACTTACAGGTGAAACCGGCGCGGGCAAATCCATCGTGGTGGACAGCATCAACCTGGCCCTGGGAGGGCGTGCCGACCGGGATATGATCCGCACCGGTGCGGAGCGGGGGATGGTGCAGGCGCTGTTTGACGTGTCCGGCAATCCCCGGGCGCAGGCGGTTTTGCAGGGGCTTGACATAGAGGGCGACGACGGCTTGATCGCCATTCGGCGGGAACTGAGCCGCAGCGGGCGCAACATCTGCCGGGTTTGCGACGTGGTGGTGCCCCTGAACACCCTGAAACAGCTGACCGCCACGCTGATGGACATCCACGGCCAGCACGAGCACCAGGCGCTGATGAACCCGGCGAAGCATATGGACTTTTTGGACGCCTTCGGCGGCGAGGCCCACGCCGCCGCCCGGGAGAAGGTGGCCGCGCTGTACGCAGAGCGCAGCCACATCGCCGCGGAGCTGAAGCGGCTGATGAACGATGTCTCCGAGCGTGAGCGCCTGGTGGACGTGCTGTCCTTCCAGGTGCAGGAGATCAGCGCCGCAAAGCTGAAGCCCGGCGAGGAACAAAAGCTGGAGAAGAAGCTGTCGGTGCTGGAAAACGCCGAGAAGATACGCCAGAGCGTGGAGGGGGCCTACAACCTGGTTTACCAGGGGGATGGCCGCGCGCCCTCCGCCCAGGAAGCGCTGCTGCAATCCGCTGACGCCATGGACCGCATCGGCCCGCTGAACGAGCGCTACGCCGCGCTGGCCGGCCGCCTGCGGGAGCTGTACTACGGCGCCCAGGATGTGGGCTATGAATTGCAGGCCCTTTTGGACGACCTGGATTTCGAGCCGGACCTGCTGGACAAGGTGGCCGCGCGGCTGGACGCCATCAAGAAGCTGGAGCGCAAGTACGGCACGACGGTGGAAGAGGTCATAGAGTTCGGTGCCAAGGCCGCCGACCGGCTGAACGGTATCAAGGGCAGCGACGCTTCGATGGGTGAGCTGAAAAAGCGCTACAAGGAGGCGGACAACACCCTTAGGGACGCTTGCGCCGAACTGACGACCATACGCCGCGCCAGCGCTTTGCAGCTGTCGGAGCGTATCTGCCAGCAGCTGAAGGACTTGGGCATGGGCAAGACCCGCTTCGAGGTGCGGGTGGAGCCTTTGGCCAAGCCCACCGCTGCCGGCATGGATGGAGTGGAGTTCATGATCTCCCCGAATCCCGGCGAACCCCTGCGTCCGCTTGCGAGCATCGCTTCCGGCGGCGAGATATCCCGTGTCATGCTGGCGCTGAAGGCCATATCGGTGGATGCCGAGGGCGTGGACGCCATGATCTTCGATGAGATCGATACCGGCGTCTCCGGTCGGATGGCCCAGGTGGTGGGGGAAAAGATGTGCCTGATCGCGAAGACGCGGCAGGTGCTCAGCGTGACCCACCTGCCCCAGATCGCGGCCCTTGGCGACGCACACTTCCTGGTGGAGAAGGTCGCCGGGGAGGACCGAACCGATACCCATGTGCGCCTGCTGGACGAGGAAGGGCGCGTGCGGGAGCTGTCCCGGCTGGTGGGTGGCGCCGAGGACAGCGAGAGCAGCCTGTCCCACGGGGCCCATATGTTGAAGGAAGCTGCCGGGCGGAAACAGAATTTATAAAAAAACAGACCGCATTCTGTTTAATAAACAAACAGAATGCGGTCTGTTTTTGCGTGTAAAATAATAGAGAAGCAGTAATAATTGTTACGTTACTGAACTTTAGATGTATAATTGGAATATGGTATATTTGACCTTCAGGAATGGAGAGGGAAACATGAAGACCACAATGATACGGACGTTGGCGCTGGTACTGGCGCTTATGCTGTCCCTGCCGGCCCCTGTTGGCGGATGAAGAGACGGGGATATTGTCCCTGCCGGACGAAGGGATCGACCTGGGCGACATGGGCGACCTGGACAGCCCGGAGTTGGACGGGGATTTTCCGGGGGATATTGAATTGACCCTGGATTTGGACGGGGAAATCGAAATGCCGGAGGAGGCTCCCGGCACGGTCGATGAACCCATCGACATCACGGAGGAAGTGCCCGTCGAAGAACCCGTTGGAGAGCCGCTCTGGGCCCTCAGCCCCGAAAGCGCCAACGAAGCTGCTGCTGACGAAGGCGCGTTGGCGGACAACGCCGGGCCGCCCGTGAGCTTGCGCTATGTGGAAGCCCGGGGCAACGATAAGGGCTCCGTGACCTGCTACCGGCTCCTGCCAAGCTCTGGGTACCTGGGCGACGGCTGGTATGCCGTGACCGAGAGCGTCAGCTACAACACGGAATTGAGCGTGCGCGGCTACGCCAACCTCATACTGTGCGACGGCGCCACCCTCAGCGCGAACGACGGTATCCGGGTGATGAGAAATGCCAGGCTGACCATCTGGGCCCAGTCCACCGGCAATAAGATGGGCAGGCTGGTGGCCAAGGGCGGCCAGGAAAGGGCTGGCATCGGTGGCATCAGGAACACGGTCGCCGGTCTCATCGTCATCAACGGCGGTGACATTTCCGCCACAGGCACGGATGCCGCGGGCATCGGCGGCGGCTATGGCAATGGAGGCGGCTTCACCCGCATCGAGATCAACGGCGGCCGGGTCACCGCAATCGGCGATAAATCCGCCAGTATCGGCCTGGGCTCTTCCAACAGCTGCAGCGGCACCATCATCATTACAGGCGGCGTCGTCACCGCCGCCAGCGAAAGCGGCGGAGGCATCCACGGCAACACCGTCGTTATCAGTGGCGATGAAGCCAGGGGCGACCTTGTCAAGGTCAGGAGTGGCTACGGCGCGGGTATCAGCGGCGATAGCATCACCATCAATAGCGGCCACGTCATCGCCGAGGGATATGGCGGTGCGGGTATCGGCGGCAATAGAAACAAGAGCGGCGGCACCATCACCATCAACGGCGGCAGGATCGAGGCCACTGGCAAAAACGGCGGCGCGGGCATCGGCGGCGGTCTTGAAGGAGACGGCGGCCGGGTCACCATCAACGGGGGCGCCGTAGTCGCCAAAGCCATCGGCCAGGTGCATGCCGGCGCGGGCATTGGCAGTGGCCAAAACGGCAAGGGTGTGGATGTCACCATCACCGGCGGCTCCGTCACTGCCACTGGGGCAAAAGTAAACAATGGAGATATCGGTGGCGGCGCGGGCATCGGCGGCAGCGGCAGGAAAGACCAGACCGGCAAGATCACCATCAGCGGCGGCACCGTCACCGCCACCGGCGGTTATCGCAGCGCGGGCATCGGCAGTGGCTATATGGGTCACCAGAAGGGCGCCGTTACCATCAGCGGCGGCACCGTCACCGCTACCGGCATGGGCGGCGGCGCGGGCATCGGTGGCGGCTATTCGAGCAACGCCAGCGAGTGCGCCGTGACCATCACTGGCGGCAAGGTCACCGCCGTCGGCAGCGAAGGGGGCGCGGGCATCGGCGGCGGCCGTGAGGGCACCTTTGAAATAGGCGGCGAGGGCGCGAACGTGCGCATCAGCGACACCGCCGAGGTGTTTGCCTTCTCCGGCGGAACCGGCGCGCACCTGCACTGCAGCGCCATCGGCCACGGCGAGAACGACAAGAATATGGGCACCCTGGTCCTCGGGGGCAACATGATGGTGCAGGCCGGCTCGTCCCGCGCCTGCGACGAGCTGAAGCCCGCCTTCCCCAACAACCAGCGGGAGGGCGCGTGCCAGTACCGCTGGTGCGCCCACATCCTGCCCTGCAAACATCCAGGCGCGACCTGGTCCTTCGCGTCCCCGGAAGGCCACATCGTGGAGGCCTGCAAATACTGCAAGCATGACAGCAGGCTGGAGCCCCACGACTTCGACCCCAAGACCCACAAGTGCCGGCTCTGCGGCTACATAAACCAGAAGTTTTATACCGTCACCTTTGACACCACGGGCGGCAAGGGCAGCATGCCTGCCCAGCGGCTGCGTTCCTCCGAAACCGCGCCGCTGAACGCCTGCGCCTTCACCTGGGAGGGCCACACCTTCAAGAACTGGAACACCGAGGTGGACGGCAGCGGCAAGGCCTATGCCGACGGGGAAAAGATAACGCTGAAGGAAAACATCACCCTCTACGCCCAGTGGTACACCAACGTGACCCTCGTCTCCAACAGCCTCACCGCGGAATATACCGGCAGCTTCCACATCGTCACGGGCTATAAGGCCATGGTCGGCAAGAAGCGGGTGCGGGCCAGGTTCCCGGGCGTCTATGCCCGCGCCGAGGAGAGGGAGGTCGGCACCTATCCGGTGGCGTTTTCCGGCGTGAAGCTGAACAAGACCACGGACGAGACCGGCAATTACCTGGTCACGGCCCTCGAAGAGGGCAAGCTGGTCATCACAAAGAAGATGCCGGGGGTTACGCCGCCCCAGGCCGTGAGGGGCCTGGTCTACGACGGCAATCCGCATTTCCTGATCCGTCCGGGCGTGGCAGACGGCGGACAGCTGCGCTACAGCCTCGACAACAAGACGTGGAGCGGCGGGCGGCCCCAGGTCACCGACGCGGGCACGTATACCGTCTGGTACAAGGCCTTCGGCGACGATCAGCACAGCGACTCCAAGGCCGGCAAGCTGACCGTGACCATCGCCAGGAGGCAGTTGAACATCCGGGCCGACCGGCAGGTTAAGTTCGAGGGCGACCCCGACCCGAAGCTGACCTACAGCATGGATTTCATGGCCATGGTCTACGGTGACCGGCTGACCGGCAGGCTGACCCGCGCCAAGGGCGAGAAGCCGGGCAAGTATGCCATCCAACTTGGCACGCTTACGGCAGGAAAGAATTACGACATCCAATTTACGGGCAACTGGCTGTATATCCGGGCAAAAGCGCCGTCGGATCCCACGACCAAGCCGACGACCAAGCCCACGACAAAACCGACGACCAAACCAACGACCAAGCCCACAACGAAGCCTACGACAAAGCCTACGACCAAACCCACAACCAAACCGACCATAAAGCCGACGACCAGGCCCACAACCAGGCCGACGGTCAGACCCGTGATACCCACAGCCAGGCCCACGGTGAAACCGACGGCAAAGCCGACTGCGAAACCGACGGCAAAGCCGACTGCCAGGCCTACCGTTATACCCACCACACGGCCCACTGTGGCCCCTGAACCCACCGGGCAGCCAAAGGCCGCCGACCCGGACGTCACCCAGCTGGCGCGGCTGAAGACCGTCGGGTCCGATGCGCTGGAGCTCATCTGGACGAAGGTCCCCGACGCGGACGGCTATGACATCTACTTCAGCCGCTGCGGGACCGAGCTTGAGCATTACCGGGCCATCGGCGCGTCCAAGACCTCCTATCGGTTTACGGGCCTGATTCAGGGCGTGAGCTACAAGGCCTGCGTGCTGGCCTGGAAGGGCCGCAGCGGTGGCACGACCCCCGTGGGCATGCCCAGCCCGACGGTGCACGCCATCGTCGGCGGCTACAACCGCACCCGGTGCAACGCCAGGTCGATAAAGCTCAACAAGGGCAGCGTCTCCCTCAACAAGGGTGGCAGCTACCGGATCAAGGCCACCGTGCGGGGCGTAAAGGCTGGCATGGACATACTGGCCCACGCGAAGGTGCTGCGCTACTTCAGCAGCAACCGCAACGTGGCCATCGTCGGCTCCTCGGGCAAGATCAAAGCCACGGGCGTCGGCACCTGCCGGATCTACGTCGTGGCCAACAACGGCGTTCGCGCAAGCATCAAGGTCAAGGTGAAATAACCCAATCAACCGGGGGCGGCATCTGCCGCCCCCGCAGCGATTTCTGTTCCCGAATTCCCAATCCTTCCAACAAATTTGACTTTTCCAATGGACATCCATAAACCATCTGTGCTATAATATATTGGTAAATAGTACCTGTTCAGTCATGGCGGCGCTGGGGAATCGTGCGTACGATATGGCGCCGCTACATGAATGCGCAACTGTAGCTTCTATGGCGGCCACTGGGCTGCCATAGAAGCTACAGAACCATCCGAGACTGAATCGTTACAGTACATTTGTCTACTACAGCAACACCTATCACCCAAAGGAGGCCTTGGCATGAAAACCACCCTGAATCGGCTGATGGCGCTGATACTTGCGCTTATGCTGGTCCTGCCGGCGTTCACGCTGGCGGAGGACGACGCGGTACAGCCCGCGCCGGAGATCGTCGTCGAAGCCCAGGAGGCGTCCGAAGCGCTGGACGGGGCGACAGCCCCGGAGGCGGTCGAAGCCGCCGAAGCGGAGGACGGGGAAGTGGACCTGGAGATCGAAGGTGGCGACGCCCTGGAGCTCCTGGACGAATCCGTCGACCTTTCCCTCGACCTGGACGGCCTGGACGCGGACCTGGTGGAGGGCGACGAAGCGCCCGCCGACCCGGCGGCCGATACGGTCCAGGCCAACGACGCGGCGAACCCAACCGAAGGGGCGCACAGGGATGTGGCCTACGTTGACGCCCGGGACAAAGCCATGGGCACGGCGGACTGCATACTGCTGGACGGGAAGGTCAACAACCTGGCCTCGGGCTGGTACAGCTTTGAGAAATATGTCCACTACAGGGACGGGCTGACCATCGTCGGCGATGTCAACATCATCGTCCCCGACAACGCACAGCTGCACGTCAAGGAAGGCATCTATGTGCAGGAGCAGGCCAAGCTGACCCTCTGGACCCAGAGCCACGGCAAGAACATGGGCGAGATCCTGGCGGAAGCCGGCTACCGTAAAGCCGGCATCGGCGGCATCGAAGACAGAGTCGCCGGCCCCATCGTCATCAACGGCGGCTACATTCACTCCCTTAGTACTGACGGTGCCAAAACCATCGGCGCTGTCAATGGCGAAGACAGCGGCTTTACCCGCATCGAGATCAACGCCGGCCGCATCGAGGCACCCCAGGGTATCGGCTCAGGCGAATACAATAAGAGGGTCGGCGATATCGTCATCACCGGTGGCCAGGTGGAATGTCGCACCCGTGATGACTTTCAAGGCATAAGCGCCAATAACATCACCATCAGCGGCGACGAGTCCAGGGGCGACTATGTCCACGTTAACAACAGCATGGCTGGAAACAACATAACCATTAACAGTGGTAAAGTCGAAGTCAACGGGGACCATACGGCCATCATGCCACTTGTCAATGGTAAACCATTTTACGTCACCATCAACGGCGGCCATGTCATAGCCCATGGCGATAACGGCGGCGCGGGCATCGGCAGCGAACCCTTAGAGGACATGAAAGGCGCCATCACCATCAACGGTGGCGTCGTGGAAGCGGAATCCAACACCGACGCCGCCGGAGCGGGCATCGGCGGCGGTTATCGTAGTGATATAAAGGGCACCATCACCATCAACGGCGGTACCGTCACCGCCAAGGGCGGCCATAGTATCAAATACGACTACTGCGGCGCGGGTATTGGTGCGGGCGCAGATGGCGACTTTGAGGGCAAGATCGTCATCACCGGCGGTACCGTTACCGCGATTTCTCAAAATAACAACCAGAAAGCCCGTGAAAATGAAAAGGGCGGCGCGGGCATCGGCGCGGGCTGGGCGGGCAACGCCAGAAAGGGCACCGTGACCATCACCGGCGGCACCGTCACCGCCATAGCCACAAAGGGCGCGGCGGGCATCGGCGGCGGCATGGAGGGCTCCAAGGGCACCGGCGGCGAGGGCGGAAAGGTGTACATCAGCGGCAGGGCCGACGTCACCGCCATATCCGGCGCCATAGGCGACACGACCCATTGCAGCGCCATCGGCCACGGCCACGACGACAAGGTAATCGGCAAGGTGTACATCGACGGCGAGCTGATGGTGCGGGCCGGCGACAACCAGGCCAAGGCCGAGCAGGCCGACCCCTGCCCCCTGAACCAGCGGGACGGCATGTGCATGTACCGCAACTACGCCCACATCCAGCCCTGCGAGCATTCCCGCAGCGGCTACGAATACGACAGGAACGGCCACAAGCGCAATCCCTGCGCGTGGTGCGGCAGGACCTGGGACAGGGAGCCTCACGCCTTCCTCGACAGCGAAAAGTGCATCCAGTGCGGCTATGTGCGCCCCTTCATCTCGGTGACCTTTGACGCCAACGGCGGCAAGGGCGATATGGACGTGCAGAAGTTCTTCAACGGCAAGGCGCAGAATCTGAAAGCCAATCGCTTCACCTGGAAGGACCACAACCTTCAGGTGCTGGAACACGCGGCGGGACGGCAGCGGCACGCCCTATGCCGACATGGCCGAGATAAACCCGAAGGCGAATATCACCCTCTACGCCCAGTGGTACACCAACGTGACCCTCATGGGCGCCACCACGCGGGCGGAGTGGACCGGCAAGCCCATCACCGGCAGCGGCTACAAGGTCATCATGCCGGACAGGACCATCAGCACCAGGCCCGTATTCCCGGGCGTCAGCGCCAGGCGCACCGAGACCGATGTGGGCAAATACCAGGTGGAGTTCAAGGGCGTGAAGTTGAACAAGACCAGGGACACCACCGGCACGCTGCTCGTCACGAAAATCGAAAACGGCTGGCTGATCATCGATAAGGCCAGACCCACCGCTGAAAAGCCCAAGGGCAGGAGCCTGACCTACAACGGCAAGGAGCAGGCGCTGGTCAGGAAGGGCAAGACCGACGGCGGCACCATGATGTACAGCCTCGACAAGCGCAGCTGGAGCAAGCGCCTCCCCACCGCCAGGAACGCCGGCACCTATACCGTATGGTACAAGGTGGTGGGCGATGAACAGCACGAGGATATGGCGCCCCGGTCGGTGAAGGCGACCATCGCGAAGAAGAAGATCACCGTCACCGCGGATCCGAAGGGCAAGTATCTGGGCGATCCTGACCCAGAACTGACCTACACGGTCGATGGGTTGATCAAGGGGGATAAGCTGACCGGCCACCTGACCCGCAATAAGGGCGAGCGCACGGGCGGTTACGAAATAAAGCTCGGCACGCTGAGCGCGGGGGACAACTACGCCATTACGTTCGTCAGCAGCATATTTATCATCCGGAGTACGTCAAGGCCGACCGCAAAACCGACCACGAAGCCGACCACGAAGCCGACAACCAGGCCGTCAACCAAGCCCACGACCAAGCCCACGACCAGGCCGTCAACCAAGCCGACGACCAAGCCGACGACCAAACCCACGACCAGGCCGTCAACCAGGCCGATGACCAAGCCCACGACCAAACCCACGGTCACGGCCGGACCCACGGTGACCCCGGAGTCCAGGTCCGACAACTCGGATTTCACGCTGCTGGCGGTGCTGAAGGCCTCCGGGTCGGACGACACGGCCCTGGAGCTGTCCTGGACACTGGTGGCGGGCGCGGACGGCTACGACATTTACTACGCGAAGTACGACAGCGACACCTTCAAGCCCTACCGCAGCGTCGGCGCCATATCGGGCCGGATCCAGCTGACCGGCCTGGCTGAACACACCGCCTACAAGGCCTGCGTCAGGGCCTGGAAGGAGACGGACGGCCACGCGTTCTACATCGGCGATACCAGCCCCGTGGTCTTTGCCATCACCGGCGGCTACAACGACAACTTCTGTAACCCCAAGTCGGTGACGCTCGCTCGAACCAGCGTGACCCTGTCCAAGGGGGAAAGCCACAGGATCAAGGGCAGCGTTAAGGGCGTAAGATCCGACAGGGAAATACCGAGCTACACCAATGACCTGCGGTATTTCAGCAGCGACACCAGCGTTGCGACGGTCAGCGATTCGGGCAAGATCAGGGCCAGGGGTTTCGGCAAGTGCACGATCTACGTCATTGCCGTCAACGGTGTCCGCACCAGCGTAAAGGTCAAAGTGAAATAAAGCAACGTTCATGGAAAGATGAACAGACCGTCTTCTGCTTTTGAAAGAGCAGAAGGCGGTCTGTTTTCCTGGGAAAAGATGTTGTGTCACGCCTTTGGGTCGATCATGCCGGAGTTGATGTAGTGGGCCAGTATGTCCACGATGCGGGCGTTCTTGCCGCCCCGGGCGACGATCAGGTCGGCGTATTCCACGTAGTTGCGGATGTGCTTTTCGTACATCGGCTTGACCGTGGCCAGGTACTGGGCGTAGATGCTCTCGATGGTGCGGCCCCTGTCCCGCAGGTCCCGCTTAACCCGGCGCAACAGGCACACGTCAGGGTCCACCTGAACGAAGATCTTGAAGTCCATCAGGTCCCGCACCTCGGGGTCGTAGAACACGTGTATGCCCTCCAGCAGCACCACGTCCGCCGGTTCGATCAGCACGCCCGGGTCGCAGCGCCGGTGCTGGGTGTAGTCGTATTCCTTTGCGGTGATGGATTCGCCCCGGCGCAGCCTGGCCAGGTCGTCCCGCAGCACGTCATGCTCGAAGATTTCCGGCTCGTCGTAGTTGATCAGGCAGCGCTGGTCATATGTCATGTCCGGGTGATCCTTGTAGTAGGAATCCTGCTTGATGTAAACACAGGGCCGCTCCAGGCGGGAAGCCAGCGCCTTGGCCAGCGTGGATTTACCGCTGCCGCTGGCGCCGCAGATACCGATGATCAGCATGGTCCATCCCTCCAGCATCGTTGTTGACATGTATATTCTACCATATTTCGGGCGGGATTACAATGGGATGCCGGGGAATTGCTATATATAGCTATACCACCCTTTTTTTCAGGTGGTATAGTCAATCAAACTTCTTCTGTTACGGTCACATTGTTAAGCGAGGCATCTAGCAGGAGATTGATAAGCTCGTTCCGACTGCGATTGGTCTTTACTGAAAGCTCATCCAGCCGGGCGATAGTCTCATCTTTCATGCGAACCGATACAACCTTGTGCCCATCTTCGCCTCTGCGGGCTATCTTTTTCGTTATTCTTATTTCCTTGGTAACTGTTCAGTTCACTCGCAAATTAACGTAAAATTCCAGTAACTGTTCAGTCGTGGCGGTGTAGACGCCGCCGCTACAACGAACGGTGTTCGTAGCGGCGGCCTCCAGGCCGCCATAAAAGGTGCAGCTGTGTCAGGACTGAATATATACCCATTATCAAACAGATCCAGCGAAAAACAATCTGGGTGTTGGTGTATTCTTGTGAACGTCATTTAAAACGTGCCAGAAGCAGAAAAGTATAAGATTGGTTCAACCCCGAATAAAAGAAAGAGGAGCGACCCCTCTCGAAGTCGCTCCTCAAATTCCTTGCGATTACGCGATTCTTACTTCCCGAAATACCGCTTCAGCAGTCCGGCGAACGCCTTGCCGTGACGGGCCTCGTCGCGGGCCATCTCGTGCACGGTGTCGTGGATGGCGTCCAGGTTCAGGGCTTTGGCGCGCTTGGCCAGGTCGGTCTTGCCGGCGGTGGCGCCATTCTCGGCCTCCACGCGCATTTTCAGGTTCTTCTCGGTGCTGTCGGTCAGCACCTCGCCCAGCAGCTCGGCGAACTTCGCGGCGTGCTCGGCCTCTTCAAAGGCAGCGGTCTTCCAGTATTCGCCGATCTCGGGATAGCCTTCGCGATAGGCGACGCGGCTCATGGCCAGGTACATGCCCACCTCGCTGCATTCGCCGGTGAAGTTGGCGCGCAGATCGGCGATGATGTCCTCGGGCGCGCCCTTGGCCACGCCGACCACGTGCTCGGCGGCCCAGGTCATTTCCTCGGACTGCTCGATGAACTTGGCAGCGGGGGCCTTGCAGACGGGACAGAATTCGGGCGCGGCGTCACCCTCGTACACATAGCCACAGACGGAACAGACAAACTTCTTCATGAATACATCCTCCTTGATTCGGTTGGTCGTATTTGCTTTTGAGCTGAACCTATTATAACCTATTTTTGCCCGTTTGTGAACCACTCACGGGATATTTTCTTGACATTTTTCATCGCCTATGATAGGATTAAAGAGTTGAATTGTGCCTAAAATGGCACGATATATTTTCCGGCGCATCCGCGCGGAGGAGACGTAAGCAGTGATTGACGGTCTGGTTTCCATTATAACGCCATGCTTTAATGGGGCGCGCTTTCTTGCCGATACCATTGAGTCGGTGCTGGGCCAGACCTATGCCCAATGGGAGATGATCATTGTGGACGACGGCTCCTCGGACGATACGCCCCGGATTGCCGGGCGCTACGCGGCCCGGGACGGGCGGGTGCAGTTGATCCGCCAGCAAAACGCGGGTACGGCCAGGGCCAGGAACGCGGGTATGCGCAGGGCCAGGGGACGCTACATCGCCCTGCTGGACGCCGACGACCTCTGGGAGCCGGATTTTCTTGAAAAGCAGCTGGCGTTCATGGGCCAGACCGGGGCGATCTGCGTCTGCAGCGCCTACCGGCACATCGACGAAAATGGCCGGGAGATCCAGCACCCCACGGTGCCGCTTCCGCGGATTACGCCGAAGGACATGCGGGTGATGAACCGCATCGGATGCCTGACGGGACTGTACGACGCCAAAGCCCACGGCAAGGTGTATCTTCACGAGGAGCTGCATTCGATCCGGGACGACTATGCCTACTGGTATGACATCGTTTGCCTGGAGGGGGAGGCCAGGGGTAACCCACAGATCCTGGCCCGCTACCGCGTGCAGACCAACAGCACCACGGGCAACAAGCTGAAGCTGGTGTCGAAGCAGTATCACTTTTACCGGCAGTACCTGAAGCACAATGTTATGACCGCGTGCCTGAATACGGTGCGCTGGGGCATTTCTGGTATCAGGAAGTTTTCGTGAAACGGGATGAGGGCATGACGAAGGGCATTGCGGCGGTGGTGGTGACCTATAACCGAAGGGCACTGCTGGCACGCTGCATCGACTGCCTGCTGCGGCAGACCCAGCCGGATATGGACATCTGGGTCATCGACAACGCCAGCACAGACGGCACCGGGGATATGCTCGTCCCGATGGTCCGCGACGGCCGCGTCCACTACGAAAACACGGGCAGCAACCTCGGCGGCGCGGGCGGCTTTGAATACGGCCTGCGGGTCGTGTCGGAGCAGGACTATGAATACGCATGGATCATGGACGACGATTCCATGCCCGAGCCCACGGCCCTGGAAGCGCTGATGCGCGCCGCGGGGGAGCTGGGCGAATTCGGCTACCTGTCCGGCAAGACGCTGTGGACGGATGGATCCATCTGCCGGATGAACGTGCAGCGGGATTTGAAGCTGCGCAACATCACCGATTTTTCACAGGATCGCATCCCATCTGGCGCGGCGACCTTCGTATCGTTGCTGGTGCCCGTGCGCGTGGTGCGGGAGGTGGGCCTGCCCATCGGCGCGTTCTTCATCTGGGCTGACGATCTGGAGTATACTCGCCGCATCTCCCGGCGCTACCCCTGCTGGGTGATCACGGACAGCGTAACCGTCCACTGCTGTGAAACGAACAACGGTGGCAACATCTCCACCGACGCCCCGGAGCGCATCCCCCGTTACCGCCTGGCTTATCGCAATGAGGTCTACGTCTACCGGCGCGAGGGCATCCGGGGCGCGGCGCGGCTGCTGTGCAGGACGCCGCTGCATGTACTGCGGGTGCTGCTCAGGTCCGACGGGCGAAAACTGGAGCGCATTCGCGTCATATTCGGCGGCACATGGGAGGGACTGTCCTTTCGTCCGCCGATACATCGCATTGAATAATGCCCTCAGGAGCATGTCATGATGAAGGTACTGGAAGTCAACGTTGACGATGTGGGCCTGGGCGGCGTTTACGCCCTGGTGAACAGCGTCATCCGCAACAAGCCGGAGGGGCTGAAGCTGGATATTGCCTGCATAGCCGCGTTTGAAAACCCCAATAATGTCGAAGCCCTGAAGCGCCTGGGCACGGACGTGTACTATGTGGGCACGACCGGCCCGCGATGGACCCGGCCCTCCGCCTATTACAAAAATACACTGAAGCTGCTGCAAAATGGCGGCTATGACTGCGTTCACATCCACGGGGATGTGGCGTATTTATTGTTGATATTTGCCAGGGCCGCACGCCGGGCGGGCGTCAAGAAGATCGTACTGCACTCCCATGCCGCAGGCCTGGATGGCGGATCGCGCCGGTTGAAGGCCGTGCTGCACAAGCTGTGCCAGCGCGCGCTGCTGCGCGCCGCTACGGATTTCGCCGCGTGCTCCGATATGGCCGCGGCGTGGATGTATCCCGGGCTGGATGCCCGCCGGGTCGTGATGATCCGGAACGGCATCGAGCTGGAGCGCTTCGCCTGCGATCCCGCCGTCCGGGCACGGATGCGCCGGGAACTGAGACTGGAAGATACCTTCGTGGTGGGCCACGTGGGGCGCTTTACCTACCAGAAGAACCACGAATACCTGCTGGAAGCCTTCGCTGCCATGCGCAGCAGGGTCCCCAATGCCAAACTGCTCCTGGTGGGCGAGGGCGTGCTGTTCGACCAGACCCGCGCACAGGCGGAACAGCTCGGCATCGTGGCGGACGTGATTTTCTACGGGGCCAGCTACGACGTCGGCTCGCTGATGCAGGCGATGGACCTGTTCGCGTTGCCTTCGCGGTTTGAGGGACTTCCGATTGTGGGCGTCGAAGCCCAGGCCGCGGGGCTGCCCGTGCTGTTTTCCGATCACATCACCCGACAGGCGGGGATTACGGAGCACGTGCGATTCCTGCCCATTGATGAAAACGCCGTTGACAAGTGGGGTGTGGCGGCGCGCGACGTGGCCGAGGGCCCCGGCTGGAACCGTAGCGACGACTGTGAAAGGGTCCGCAGGGCAGGCTTCACCATACAGGACACCATTCGGGCGTTCCTGGCGCTTTACGGCGTGCCGGCGACAGATAGAAAGGCGGGTGGGGCACAGTGATCTACATCGTGACCCACAAGCGGGTCGACCTGCCGAAGCTGAAGGGCTACCGGGCGATCCAGGTGGGCGACGCGGCGGACAGCTTTCCCGGCTGCCTGCGCGATAATACCGGCGACAACATCGCGGACAAGAACGCCAATTACTGTGAGCTGACCGCGATGTACTGGGTCTGGAAGAACAACGATGACCCCTACAAGGGACTGGCCCACTACCGGCGCTACTTTGGACGGCGGGCCCTCAGCAGCCGCGTGGAGGATATACTCAGCTACGACGCGCTGGTCTACATGCTGGACGGGCGGGACATACTGGTGGCGAAGCCCGCGGTGTACCATGTCAATGCCCGTGAGCAGCTGCTGATGGATTGCTGCGCTCCGGAGACCTTCGACAAGCTGGAGGCCGGCCTGGAGGCGCTCAGCCCTGAATACATGGACGCATTCCGGACATTCTTCGCGGGCAACAGGGCGGCCCAGTACAATATGTTGTTCTGCCGACAGGCGCTGTATGATGACTACTGCGCTTGGCTTTTTCCCGTCCTGTTCAGACTGGAGGACCAGGTGGACCTGACCAACGCGAACATCTACCAGAAGCGGCTGTACGGCTTCCTGTCGGAGAGGCTGTTGAATGTCTGGATATTGCATAACCGCCTTTCGGCAAAGTACCTGCCGGTGGTCAGCACCGAATACACCCGGAAGGACCACCTGACCTACCTGAGGCGGGACATCACCAATGGTATGAGATTCAAATGGCAACAGAGGGAGGGACATTCGTGAAATATGATTACCTGATCGTGGGTTCAGGACTCTTCGGCGCGACGTTTGCCCGCCAGGCGGCGGACGCAGGCAAAAGGGTGTTGGTGATTGACAAGCGGCCCAACATCGCAGGCAACATCTACACCGAGGATATCGAAGGCATCCACGTCCACAAGTACGGCGCCCACATCTTCCATACCAACGACAGACGTGTCTGGGACTACGTGAACCGCTTTGCCGATTTCAACCGCTTCACCAACAGTCCCGTGGCGAATTACAAGGGCGAGCTGTACTCGCTGCCCTTCAACATGTACACGTTCAACAAAATGTGGGGTGTTGTAACGCCCGAGGAAGCGAAGGCGAAGATCGACGCCCAGCGCCGGGAGATCACCGGCGAGCCGAAAAACCTGGAGGAGCAGGCCATCAGCATGGTGGGCCGCGACATCTTTGAAAAGCTGGTGAAGGGCTACACCGAAAAGCAGTGGGAGAGGGACTGCAAGGACCTGCCCGCCTTCATCATCCGCCGACTGCCCGTGCGGCTGACCTTCGACAACAACTATTTCAACGCGCTCTACCAGGGCATTCCCATCGGCGGCTACACGAAGCTGGTGGAAAACCTGCTGGCAGGTGTCGAGGTGCGCCTGGACTGCGACTACCTGGAAAACAAGGCTGACCTGGACGCGCTGGCCGCCAAGGTGGTCTATACCGGTCCTATCGACGCCTACTTTGATTTCAGGCTGGGTGCGCTGGAGTACCGCTCCGTGCGCTTCGAGACGGAGCTGCTGGACATTCCCAACTTCCAGGGCAACGCCGCTGTGAACTACACCGACCGCGAGACACCCTGGACCCGCATCATCGAGCACAAGTGGTTTGAGTTCGGCAGGGACGCCGAGGGCAATGACCTTCCGAAGACCGTCATCAGCCGGGAGTACAGCAGCGAGTGGAAGCCGGGGGACGAGCCCTACTATCCCGTCAACGATGCCAAGAACGGCGCGCTGTACCAGCAATACAAGGCGCTGGCCGACGCGGAGGACAGCGTGATCTTCGGCGGTCGTCTGGGCGAGTATAAATACTACGACATGGACCAGACCGTCGCCGCGGCGCTGGCGCTGTGCGAGCGGGAATTGGGGTAGAAGCCGATTGCGTTGACTGCCTGCTATGGCATGTCGTTTGCATCTGCAATGGACAGGTCCTTCACTTTGTTCAGGATGACACATCTGATAGAGTCGTTGTCATCCTGAGCAGGGCGAAGGACCTGTTTGATTTGGGCATGAAACGCTCAGTGAGGCGATAATATGTATCGGCATGTGCCGCCATCGTGGCGGCAAAACGAAATCGTGCGCGCTTCCCGCGCATGGATGGGGCCGCCGCTACAATTCCAGCATCTCATCCAGTATCTCCGCCGCGCTATAGGCCAGGTTGGGACAGGGGCGCTTGCTGTAGTATTCCGCCGTCCGCGCCTCCGGCGCGCCGCCCGCTGTGGCGCCGGTGCCCCTGAGCAGCTCGCGGCAGACAATGCTGCCGTTTGCCTCCCGGAATCGCCGGGCGAATTCCTGCACGAGGGCGTAGTGGGCCTTCTTTGCGGGGTAATCCTTCGGATCGGAATAGCCCCGAACCATGCCCAGTACCAGCGCGGCCCCGCTGACGGTGCCGCAGACCTCCCGCAGCCGCCCCAGCCCGCCCCCGAAGGACGAGGCCATTCGCGCCGCGGCGCCCATTTCAAGCCCCGTTACGTCGCAAAAGGCGCAAAACACCGCCTGGGAGCAGTTGTAGCCCTCCAGGAAAAGGCGTTTGGCCAACTCGGCATGGTTGGACACAGGCATTCTTCCTTTGCAAAGATGGTACCTGTATTATATCAAATCCGCGCGCGTTTGTCACCTCGGACATTGATAATTAGTTATAACTAATATTGCGAGAGTTTGTATAAATTAACCTATTATGTAATGTAAATTATAATGAATTACATTGCCAAGGCGGCGCTTTTGTGTTAAAATAAAGCGATGATGAAACCCATGCTGCGAAGGTGTCATCAACATCAATTTCAGATGCGACTGGAAACTACAAGGAGGTAAGCAGTATGCAATATTCCCGCGAAGTTGAGGAAATGGTCTGCGTTGCCAAGGGCCCGCATCATGGTCCCGCGCCCATCCCCGAGGAGGGCAAGTGGATTCAGGCCAAGGAGATCAAGGACATTTCCGGCTATACCCACGGCATCGGCTGGTGCGCCCCCCAGCAGGGCACCTGCAAGCTGAGCCTGAACGTCAAGAACGGCATCATCGAAGAGGCGCTGGTTGAGACCATCGGCTGTTCCGGCATGACCCATTCCGCCGCCATGGCCGCCGAGATCCTGCCCGGCAAGACCATTCTTGAAGCGCTGAACACCGACCTGGTGTGCGACGCCATCAACACCGCCATGCGCGAGCTGTTCCTGCAGATCGTCTACGGCCGTACCCAGTCCGCCTTCTCCGACGACGGCCTGCGCATCGGCGCGGGCCTGGAGGACCTGGGCAAGGGCCTGCGGTCCATGGTGGGCACCATGTACGGCACCAAGGCCAAGGGCGTGCGCTACCTGGAGATGACCGAGGGCTACGTCGTGAAGATCGCCCTGGACAAGGACGACCAGGTTTGCGGCTATCAGTTCCTCTCCCTGGGCAAGATGATGGACGCCATCAAGGGCGGCATGTCCCCCAACGAGGCCTACGAGAAGAACATCGGCACCTATGGCCGCTTCAAGGCCGAGGACGGCGCGGTCAAGTGGATTGACCCGCGCAAAGAGTAATAGGAGGTGCGCAAGAATGGCTCTGTTTGAGAATTATGAAGGTCGTATGCCTCAGATCCAGCCCGTTCTGGACAAGTATGGCTTCAAAAACTTTGATGAAGTAAAGGCTTTCAACAACGCCAAGGGCGTGGATGCCTACAAGATCGTCGAGAGCACGCAGCCCATCTGCTTCGAAAACGCGAAGTGGGCCTATGAGCTGGGCGCGGCCATTGCCATGAAGGAAGGCGTCAAGAGCGCCGCCGAGGCCGCCCGCTGCATCGGCGTGGGCCTGCAGGCCTTCTGCATCCCCGGCTCTGTCGCGGACCAGCGCCAGGTCGGCATTGGCCACGGCAACCTGGGCGCGCGCCTGCTGGAGGAGGAGACCGAGTGTTTCGCCTTCCTGGCCGGCCACGAGTCCTTCGCCGCCGCCGAGGGCGCTATCAAGATCGCGCTGAACGCCAACAAGGTGCGCACCAAGCCCCTGCGCGTCATCCTGAACGGCCTGGGCAAGGACGCCGCTATGATCATCAGCCGCATCAACGGCTTCACCTATGTGCAGACCAAGTACGACTACCTGTCTGCCGACGTGAAGGAAGACCACGCGCTGACCATCGTCAGCAAGACCGCTTACTCCACCGGCGACCGCGCCAAGGTAAACTGCTATGGCGCGGACGACGTGCGCGAGGGCGTGGCCATCATGTGGCATGAGAACGCCGACGTGTCCATCACCGGCAACTCCACCAACCCCACCCGCTTCCAGCACCCCGTGGCGGGCACCTACAAGAAGGAACGCTGGGAAGCCGGCAAGAAGTACTTCTCCGTGGCTTCCGGCGGCGGCACCGGCCGCACGCTGCATCCCGACAACATGGCTGCCGGCCCCGCCTCCTACGGCATGACCGACACCATGGGCCGCATGCACTCCGACGCCCAGTTCGCCGGCTCCTCCTCCGTGCCCGCTCACGTGGAGATGATGGGCTTCCTGGGCATGGGCAACAACCCCATGGTCGGCGCCACCGTCGCCGTGGCCGTTGCCGTTGAGGAAGCGATGAAGTAAACCCATCGCCACAAAAAAGCAGACCCTGGTCAGCTGAACGTTGACCGGGGTCTGTTTTTGCATCGGTTCAGAATTCAAAGTCGCAGGCCACCGACGCGCTGCGCACCTCGTGCATGCGCTTCTTTACCGGCAGGTGCACCGGGTGGGTTTGGTAGGCGTCGAAGGCAGCGCGATCCTTGAACACGGTGATCAGCGCCAGGTCGTAGGAGCGCTCGCTGTGGAGTATGTCTGCGCCGGCCTCCAGCTCTGTCATGCCCTCGATGCTGCCCCGCATCCCCTCGAAATTCTTCACCAGCTGGGGAATCTCGTCCTTGAATTCATCCTTGATTTTGAACAGCACGATGTGGCGAATCATGGGGTTCCTCCTTTGTGAAAGGCGTTATTTTCTGTTCCTGTTCATGATTTGCAGTATGCGCAGGAACAGGTTGACGATGTCCAGGTACAGCGACGCGGACAGGTCGATGGCGTTGTTCACCGTGCGGGCGCAGGTGTTGGCCCGGGCCCAGTCGTAGCCGATGAACAGCGAGAAGATGGCCGTGCCGAGCCACTCGTACAGCATCCCGGCGCGGCGGCCGAACAGCAGCATGCTGATGCCGCTGCCAATGACCATGAAGAACAGCGCGAAGATCAGCACCCGGCCCATGCTCAGGAAGAAGTTGGGGAACAGCGTGCCGACGATCATGAAGGACAGTGATACGATGGCCGCCACCAGCACGGCGCTCTTGACGGTGTTCACGGGGATGCCCTGGAGCGTCACGCACAGCACGATGCCGATTGGCGCGGCAATCAGCGTATAGCCGATGAAGCTGAGCCCGGCCCCGCCCCGGGTCACCATCACGTTGCCGGCAATCACCAGCGCAAAGTAGATGACGATGAACAGTATGGGATTCATGCCCATGACCAGCCGGATGGCCTGCTCGGCGAACAGCGTCACCGTCAGGTAGTTCAGCAGGAAGCCCCACAGCAGCATCCCGCCGATGATCAGGTTGAAGGCGCGCTCGGAAATCTCTGTCTCACCCTCTTGAATATACGCGCTCTTTTCGAGGATGACCTTGGTATTGCCCAATGCCATATTCAAAACCTCCTTTGACGTTGAAAATCACAAAAACCATGCCTTTGCGTGGGGATATTTTACCTTAATACAGCATCGTTGTCAACGACGATTTGCAAATTGACATTCGCTGGTTTTAATGGTAAAATAACATCGAAAAATAATGACGGGAGGGTTCAGGGATGAACGAGACGCTGGCAAGCTGGATCAGGGAAAGCAAACGCATCGTGTTCTTTGGCGGCGCGGGGGTCTCCACCGAGAGCGGCATACCGGATTTCCGCAGCGTGGACGGCCTCTATAACCAGCAATACGACTATCCGCCCGAGACGATCCTCAGCCACACCTTCTTCATGCGCAAGCCGGAAGAATTCTTCCGCTTCTACCGAAACAAGATGCTGTTTCCCGACGCCCGGCCCAACGCGGCCCACATCAAGCTGGCCCAGTGGGAGGCCGAGGGCAAGCTGACCGGCGTAGTCACCCAGAACATTGACGGCCTGCACCAGAAGGCGGGCTCGAAAAAGGTGTACGAGCTGCACGGCTCGGTGCTGCGCAACTACTGCATGCGCTGCGGCAAATTCTACGGCCTCGACCATATCATCCACACTACCGGCGTGCCGAAATGCGAGTGCGGCGGCACCATCAAGCCGGATGTGGTGCTCTATGAGGAATCCCTGGATAACGGCGTGGTAAATGGTGCCTGCGCGGCCATTGCGGAGGCGGACATGATGATCATCGGCGGCACGTCGCTGAACGTCTATCCTGCCGCGGGCCTGGTTGACCTTTACCGGGGGAACAAGCTGGTGCTGGTCAACCTGTCCAGCACGCCCCAGGACCGCCGGGCCAACCTGGTCATCCACGAACGCATCGGCCAGGTGTTCGCCGATCTGCCTTGATATGTCCGAACGTATTACGGCATTCCCGCCGGTGGCCCCGCCCGGGGCGCGGGTGCTGGTGCTGGGCAGCATGCCCAGCGTGGAATCGCTGAATCAGGGCTTTTACTACGCCCATCCTCGCAACGCCTTCTGGCGAATACTCTCCGAGGTCTATGGCGAGCCCGTCCCGGGGGACATCCCCGAAAAGATCGCGCTGTTGACGCGGCACGACATCGCCCTGTGGGACGTGCTGCAAAGCTGTGAGCGCCAGGGCTCGCTGGACAGTGCTATTCGCGAGCCTTTGCCCAACGATTTCGGCGGCCTGTTTCTGCGATGCCCCCATATTGGGCGCATACTGTTCAACGGCGGCACAGCCGAACGGCTGTTTATGAAGTGGGGCAGGCCCTTCATGGAAGGGCGGGATTGTCGGCGGCTGCCCTCCACCAGCCCCGCTTACACACTATCCTATGAAAGGAAGCTGGCGCAATGGCGTCAGGCATTGAATTATGAACATCAATCCCTGTGATATCATTCGCAAGAAGCGGTTCGGCGAGGAATTGAGCGAGATGGAGATCCGCGCCTTCGTGGACGGCATCGTGGACGGCAGCTTTGCCGATTACCAGGCCTCCGCGCTGCTGATGGCCATCTGCATCAACGGCATGACCGACCGGGAGACCCTGGCCCTGACGCTGGCCATGGCGAAGTCCGGCGACACGCTGAACCTGTCCGACATCCCCGGCGTGAAGGCCGACAAGCACTCCACCGGCGGCGTGGGCGATACCACATCGCTGATCCTGGTGCCCCTGGTGGCCGCCTGCGGGGTGAAGATGGCGAAGATGTCCGGTCGGGGCCTGGGCTTCACCGGCGGTACGCTGGACAAGCTGGAATCCATCCCCGGCATGAGCATCACCAAGGACATTGCGGGCTTCAAGCAGCAGGTGAAGAACATCGGCTGCGCCATCATCGGCCAGACCGCCGAGCTGGCCCCGGCGGACAAGGTGCTCTACGCGCTGCGGGATGTGACCGCCACGGTGGACTGCCTGCCCTTGGTGGTATCGTCGATACTGTCCAAGAAGCTGGCGGCGGGCTGCGACGTGGTGGTGCTGGACGTGAAGACCGGCAGCGGCGCGATCATGGACACCCCGGAAAAATCCCGGCAGCTGGCGGAGATGATGGTGCGTATCGGCGACCTGAGCGGCAAGCGCTTCTCGGCGCTGATTACCGACATGGACCAGCCCCTGGGCAATTACATCGGCAACGCTCTGGAGGTAGAGGAGGCCATCGACGTGCTGGCCGGCAGGACCGGCGGGGCCCTGAAGAACGTGGCGCTGACCCTGGGGGCCCACATACTGCGCAACGCCGGGGCCGCGCCCGACGTGCAGACGGCTATCGCCATGCTGGAGGCGAAGATCAGAAGCGGCGAGGGCCTCAAAACCTTCGGGGACATGATCGAGGCCCAGGGGGGCGACCGCAGGGTGGTGGAGGACACCGGCCTGCTGCCCAAGGCTCCCTACAAAGTGCTGTTGAAGGCGGACAAGGACGGCTATGTGACGAAGATGCACACCAGCGACATTGGCAACGCCGCCAAGCTGCTGGGCGCAGGCCGCGAGCGCAAGACGGACGCGCTGGACCTGTCCGTGGGCATCGTGATGAACGTCCGCCTGGGCGACGCCGTGAAGAAAGGCGACACCCTGGCGATCCTGCACGTGGGCGAGAAGTCCGACAAAATCGGCGCGTACAACCTGTTGAAGCGGTCCATCGTCATCGGGGACGAAAAGCCCGTGCCCAAGCCGCTGATCCAGGCGGTCGTGGAGTGACGGGCGACCATTCATGAGCAGAAGCAAACGGGAGGCGGGGGAGCAGAGCGTTCCCGCGACAAATCAAAACAGCAATATATGGACCACCGGAAATGACGGTATTCGAACGGGCTGGCTGCTGGCGGTCAGCCTGTTTGGCTATGCGCTGGTGATGCTGTCGAGCCGCTATGGACTCATCCGCGCCTTTGCGGCCCTCTTTGAAGCGTGGGGCGTGGATGCGGTCAACGTCCGCCGCGCGCCCGCCTGGGCGAGGTTCATTTACGTATGGCATGGCACCATCGCCACATTGACCTTTGCCGCGCTGACGCTGCTGCTGGCCGGTTGGCTGCGCAAGCTGTGGCGACTGGAGGGAAGGCTGTTTGAGCCACCCTCGGGCAGACTATGGAAAGCGACTGCGGTCGGTATTCTTGGGCCGCTGATCGTTGCGGCGCTGTGCCTCATCCCCGACAGCATGAGATTGGAGTGGCCGCTGACCGCGCCAAGGTTTTCATGGACGTTGCCTGTTATGGTCATCGTCAGTCTGGTTTCAACCATGGCCGAGGAGGCGTTTACCAAGCGGGTGCTCTATGACGGGCTTCAGGCGCGCTGGAACAGGTTCTGGGCCACTGCGGTGGTGTGCGCCGTATTCCTGCTGGGCAGTGGCTTTGGCGGGAGCGTCGTCGGGGCAGTCAATACCCTTCTTTTGGGTGCAGTGGTGTGTGTGCTCTATGCCCGATATGGATTTTGGACTTCGGTCGGGTTTCGCTGGGGCTGGAGCATGGCGAATGTGTTTCTGCTGGGCTTCGGCGGTGGCGACGCGGCGGTTTACAGGTTATATGGCGTTTCCGAGGCATTGATGACCGGCGGCGACGCTGGATTGATGCATGGACTTTGGGCGATCCTGCTGCTGTTGGCGACTGGTATTGTGTTGATTTGGCGGCGGCATGACGCAGAATGACAAGGCAAGGGCGGCGCATCGCCGCCCTTGCCGAAAGGTATGCTTTGACATAAAAAGAAGCAGGTCGCGCTTCCCAACGATGCGCGATGGGGAAGCGTATCGCCGTTTATGATTTCATGGGGGAGAAATATGAGGGAGATCAACATGATCGGAAGCGCGACCTACCCTGTATGGATATATTATATCACCAATATCAACTGAATATGAATTACCAGAAGCATTTCCAGGTTTTGGATTGCCATTGATTGCATTATTTTTCATATACAGCCTTGAATATTCATCAGATAATGTGTATAATAAATTCGTAATATTTACTGGGTCAACGGGGGTGTGTGGAATGCGACAGGAGATGCGGTCCTATCTGGATACTCCCGTGGACAGGCGTGGCACCAACTGCGAAAAATGGGATATGCTCGGCCAGCACTTCGGTCGGGATGACCTGCTGGCCATGTGGGTGGCGGACATGGATTTCAGGACCGTGCCCCAGGTGCGGGACGCCCTTGTGGAGCGCGCCGATCACGCCATATACGGCTATACCGACAACAGCGCCGGGGAGCGGGAAGCAGAGGCAGGCTGGCTCTGGCGCCGCCACGGGCTGAAGGTCAAAACCGACTGGATTCAGTACAGCCCCGGCGTGGTGGACAGCATATTCTTCTGCGTATCTTCTCTGACTGGCCCGGAGGATGCCATATTGATCCAGTCGCCGGTCTACGGCCCCTTCTTTCGCGCGGCGAAGCTCTTTGAAAGAAAGCTGGTTACAAGCCCGCTGATTTGCGGGGAATCCGGCTGGCGGATGGACTTTGATGACCTGGAGGCGAAGTTCGCCCAGGGCGTGCGCATGATGATACTGTGCAGCCCCCACAACCCGGTGGGCCGCGTGTGGACCCGGGAGGAGCTGCAGCGGCTCGTCGATCTGGCTGCGCGGTACAATGTGATCATCGTCAGCGATGAGATACACGCGGATTTCACCTTCGACGGTCACCGTCAAACGCGCATTCTGGCGTTGGATGGCGCGGAGAGGAACTGCATCATGCTGACTTCTGCCACGAAGTCCTTCAATTTGGCCGGGCTCAGGCATTCCAGCATCATCGTGTCGAACCCCGACCTGCGCGGGAGAATATCGAATGCCCTGATCCGGGCGCATGCCACCTCGCCAAATATCTTCGGTTCCATCGCCCAGACCACCGCGTACCGCTTCGGCGACGAGTGGATGGACGCCGTTGTAGAGTACATCCGGGAAAACCGGGATTACACCGTCGAATTCTTGCGAGAGCGCCTGCCGGAGATCGGCTGCGTGCCCCAGGAGGGCACCTACCTGATGTGGCTGGACTTCACGGGCCTTGGCCTGTCCCACGAGGATGTGCTGAGCTTGCTGGTGAACAAAGCCCATGTGGCGTTGAATGAAGGGCTGTTCTTCGGCGAAGAGGGCCGGGGCTGGTTCCGGATGAACCTGGCCACGCCCCGGGTAAATGTCGAAAAGACCCTTGAAAACATAAGCAATGCGATACGGAGTCGGTAAACTGTGATGAATCTATTCGAGAGGCTCTTCAAGAAGAAGGCAGACAAATACATTGCCCTGGACGTTGAGCTGGACGGCATGCACCCGAGCCATATCATTCAGCTGTCCTACCTGGTGATCGAGGGCCGCAGGGTCCGGGGCAAGAACTTCTACTTTGACGCCAAGGCCATCAACCGCTACGCCCGGCAGGTGCACGGCATCAGCGTCTATCAGCTCAGGAAGCTGTCTGGCGGCAAGGGCTTCATCGATTATGCCGATGAAATCTATCGGGATTTCATCGATTGCAAGCTGATCATCGGCCACGATGTGGCCGGGGACATCCGCTACCTGCGCCGGGAATTCGACCGCATCGGCGTAAAGCTGCCCAACTATCCCATTTTTTGCACGCTGAAGCACTATACCCAGGAGGCACACATTCCCCTCAAGCAGAACCCGAATGTGATGAAGCCGCCGAAGCTTACGGAGTTGACCGACCACTTTGGCCTCTCCCAGGATTTCATCGCCGGCAAGTGCCACAAGTGGTACGGCGAGGGGGGCGACCATCCCCACGACGCGCGATACGATGCCGCCGCGGCCTACCTGTGTATGCTGGTGGGCGAGGAAATGGCTTGATATAGCAATCTTTCCCGAACAGAGAGGAGATGGAATATGAAAAAGACAGCGCTGTTGCTGGCATTGTGCCTGTTGGTTACGATGTTGCCCGGGGTCGGCTATACCGAGGATGAGCCGATGGGCAATGAGATAGATTTGCAGATCGAAGATCTTGAAATGGACGAGGATGTGCAGATCGACCTGGTGGAGCAAGAGGATTCCGACTTCATGCTGATCGAAGGCGGACTGGACCTCGACCTCGAAGCGCCGGCGGAGGACATCCCGGAGCCCGGGGCTGTGGACGCGCCGGCCGTGGATGAACCGGCCACGGACGAACCCTCAGGGGAGACGGTCAACGATTCGACACCCTATGTCGATCCGGAAGGTCCCCAGCTGGTGACCAACTCGAAGACCCTGGGCATCGAGGACTATTTCTATCTCGAAGCGAAGATGCCCGACGGCAGTACGGACGGCATTACCTATGTCAGCAGCGATTCCTCCATCGCCAAGGTGTACAAGAGCGGCCGGGTGACCGGCGTTTCGGTGGGCGTCGCTTGTATTACTGCTGTCGGTGAAAACGGCAAATACAGCGAATGCTTTATCGAAGTCAAGAAGGCTCCCGAGGCGATCTCCTTCGGCACGGAGAGCCTGACCCTCGGCAAGGGGGAGACCTATGACCGGCTGGTCATCGCCCTGGGCAGCCCGGCGGAGGAATACGCGGGCACCTATACCCTTACAAGTGAGAATACGGGCGTCGTCAAGGTCAGGAAAAACGGCACCCTGAAGGCCGTGAAGGTCGGCAAGGGGCGCATCAAGGTTGAGACCTACAACGGTCTCAAGGCCACCCTGCCGGTCACCGTTGCAAAAGCCCCCAGCAAAATTACGCTGAGCGTGGACAAGGCGACACTCGGCGTGGGCGAGGGCGGCAAGGTGAGCTATAAGCTGACGAAGAATACGGCCAGCGCCGTCACCTTTGTAAGCAGCAAGCCGGGAGTCGTCAGTGTGGACAGCGCGACCGGCGCGATCGTGGGCGTATCCGAGGGCACGGGCACCATCACTGGCATAACCTTCAATGGCAAGAAGGGAGCCGTCAAGGTCACCGTCACGCCCGAGCCCGAGGCGCTGAGCTTTGCCGGCGATATCAAGCTGGGCGTGGGCATGGAGGCGAAGGCCGACGATTACCTGGCTGAGGGCGCCGGCAGCGCCGTCACCTTCAAGATCAAGAACAAGAAGATTGCCACCTGCACCGGCGGCGTCCTCAAGGGCGTCAAAAAGGGCAAGACCGTATTGACGGCGACGACCTACAACGGCCTCACCGCCCAGTGCAACATCCAGGTGGTGGCCGCGCCCACGAAGGTACAGTTGCCCTATAAGGAGCTGGATATCGGCGTCAAGCAGAGCGTCAGGCTCGAACCCAGCGTGGGTTCCTCGGCCAGTACCTATACCTATTCCTCCAGCAACGCGAAGGTGGCCAAGGTATCGTCCAACGGTACGGTCACTGGCGTGAAAAAGGGCACGGCGACCATCACCGTGAAGACTTACAACGGCAAGAAGTGCACCGTGAAGGTCAACGTCGTCAAGGCCCCCGCATCGGTAGAGCTGTCCCCGGACAATCTGGTCCTGAGCATCGGCGAAAGCGCCGCGCTGAGCTGGACCTTCCCCAAGGGCGGCGCAGCCGGCGTGACCTTCGCGTCCAGCGCCCCCGAGGTTGCATCGGTCGATCCACAGACCGGGCTCGTCACCGGCGTTTCCGGCGGCACCGCCGTAATTACCGTAACCACGTCCAACGGCAAGCAGGACCAGACGACCGTGACGGTGGGCACCGGTGACGTGGAGTGGATACAATTCACCGAGGACTATGCCACAATCGGTGTCGGCCAGCAGCGCCAGCTGTACGTCGAGATGAATCCCGGCGCACAGGCCTCTGTCAGCTATGCCAGCGCGGACGAAGGAATCGCCACTGTCTCCGGCAACGGCGTCGTCACCGGCATGAGCGAAGGCCAAACGACCATCACCGCCTATACCGGCGTCGAGGGCATCACCGCCCAGATGACGGTGTCCGTGCTGCCCGGGCCTGGCTATGTGAAGTTTGATCCGGACGCGATGACCCTCAGGGTTGGCGATACTGTATTGTTGATGCCGGTGACCCCGGAGGGCACCGCTACTGCCTTTACATACAGCTCCTCCAGGCCGGAGGTGGCTTCGGTCGCCGATGACGGCACCCTGTCCGCCCTGTCCAACGGTGAGGCAACGGTGACGGTCACCACATCGAACGGTTTACAGGCGACGCTGGCGGTGACCGTAATAGACCCCCTCTATCCCAAGAACGCCAAGCTGACCAACGCCCCCTCCACGATGAAGGTGGGCGACCAGCTTCAGCTGGAGTGGAAGGTCACGCCCACCGACGCCTATGTGGATTTCGCCTGGGAATCCTCGAACGCGAACATCGCCTATGTGGACAGTGCGGGCATGCTGTACGCGGTGAGCGCGGGCTATGCCACGATCACGGCCAAATCCCAGCGCAATCCCGACATCGTGCTGAGCTTCAAGGTCAGCGTCGAATCCGACAGCGTGGTGCTCACCATGCCGGAGCGCATCACGGCGGTTTCCGGCATTTCAAGGAATCTGGAGAAGATCGACGCCATTCGTGTGTGCGCCATCGGCCAGATCGACAGCTTGAAGGACAGTGGCGAGATCACGAGCGCCGACGCTTCCAAGCGCAAGCGCATCATCAACAATGCCTTTGGCGACTATGCCTTTCCGTGGGCGACGAAGAAAAAGCAGCTGTACTGGAAGAAGGAAAACTCCGAGGGCGGCGTGAAGGATTTCAAGCCAGGCCAGATTTACTACGGCGTTCCCTATATCTCTGGTTCCGGCGACAACCGGGAATACAACGTGCCGAAGCTGCTGGATGAGGGCATTTACTACGAAAGCGGCAAGGGCTACTACATCCTCGATCAATCGAAGATCAGCGGTCGCAAGTACTACGGGAACGATTGCTCCTGCTTCGTGGACGCGGCCATCTGGGGCACCAACAGCAGCCACAGCAACGATCGCACGAAGGAGATTGCCAAATCCTCCGCTTATAAGACGATCAAGGGCTATGAGAATATGCGCACGGGCGACCTGATCTGCAAGGGTGGCAGCCACGTGGTAATGTTCCTGTACTATGCCAACGCCGAGAAGACAAAGATCATGATCATCGAAAACGGCGGTATCGAGCCCGGCACCAACACCGTCCACTGCATGGTGATGAATGTCAGCTGGTACTCCTCGAGAAGCTACAAGGTCCGCAGGCTGAAATCCCTGGGATAATGCCATAAAGAACAGCGCCGCGACCGTCAACGGTTGCGGCGCTGCATTTCGGTATGCTCCCGGGTGAGCTCGCAGTGCAGATCCGATGAATTCCAGGCGACATTTATCGGCGTCAAGACCGCCTTCAGGGCAATCCTGGGCACGTTCGCCGCGCGCATGGCCTTCAGAAAGGCGTCCAGTTCATTCGACAGCATGTGGCACATCACCAGCATCTCGTCGTCGAAGCGCTGGATGGACAGAGCGTCGTGCGTTGCTGCCTTTGCGATTGGGATTCCGGCCAGCGCCCCGATGGGCAGGGCGTATTCCCCGGGGCTGACGGCGCGGACGCGGATGCCAAGATCACGGCAAATCCTGTCTATCCCGGCCTCGGCGCCGGGCTTCAAATTATAGGTCAACAATAACGGCTGTGCCATGTGCGCCTCCATAATTGCGATGATTCATACAGATTATAGCCGCAAGGGCGCGCGTGTGTCAACTGAAATCGGGAGGAAAGTATGGAATATATACGCGAGATGATGGATTTTGTCAGGCAGTCGCCGACGGCCTGGCACGCGGTGGCGAACCTCCGCGGGATGCTGGAGAATGGCGGGTTTTGCTCGCTGAACGAGGGCGAGCCCTGGCGCATCGTCCCCGGAGGCTGCTATTACGTGACCCGCAACCAGTCCTCGATCATCGCCTTTCGGGTGCCGAAGATGGGGTTCGACCACTTCCAGGTGGTCGCCAGTCATTCGGATTCGCCCTGCTTCAAGCTGAAGCCGTCGGCCCACAGGGACGCCAATGGTTACGCGATACTGAACGTGGAAAAATACGGCGGCATGATCATGCAAACCTGGTTTGACCGCCCCCTGTCTATCGCGGGCCGCGCGGTGGTCAGGACGGGGGAAGGGCTTGAAGCGCGTCTGGTGAACCTTGACCGCGATATGGCATTGATCCCGAACCTGCCGATCCACTTCAACCGCGCTGTCAACGACGGGGTGAAGCTGAACCCCCAGGTGGACATGCTGCCGGTGTACGGCGCGGCGGGCGCGAATTACATGACCCTGGTGGCCGAAGCGCTGGGTGTAGAAGCGGAAGACATACTGGGCTGCGACCTGTACCTGGTCAACCGGGACACCCCGAGGCTTTGGGGCGCGGTGGGGGAGTACATCGCCTCGCCCAGGCTGGACGACCTGGAGTGCGCCTATGCATCCGTCCGGGCGCTCTTGGAAGCAAAGCCCTCCGACCACGTGGACATGGCCTGCGTGTTTGACAACGAAGAGGTGGGCAGCGCTACCCGCCAGGGTGCGGATTCCAGCTTCATGACTCAGGTGATGGGCCGAATCATCGCTGCGTTGGGCGACGGCGAACAGGCGCTTGAAACCGCCTTGGCGCGGAGCATGATGCTCTCCGCAGACAACGCCCACGGCGTCCATCCGACCCACCCGGAGAAGTACGATGAGGACAACCGGGTGGCGCTGAACGGCGGCGTGGTGGTCAAGTTCAATGCCCAGAAGTATACCAGCGACGGCATCTCCCAGGCGGTGTTTGAAGCGATCTGCCAGGGCGCGGGCGTACCCGTACAGCGCTTTGCCAATCGCTCGGACATTCCCGGCGGTTCCACCCTGGGCAACATCGCCAATACCCACGCGTCGATGATCGCGGTGGACATCGGCCTGGCACAATTGAGCATGCACGCCGCGAACGAATCCGCAGGCGTGCAAGACCTTGGCTATATGGTGCGCGCCATGCGCGCGTTTTACGAGACACAGATCGATGTGGTGGGGGACGAGATCATTCGGATTCAGTGACCGCCGCTTCCTCCATCGGCGGCAGCAGGTCGAAGTTGATCTCTCCCAGAGACACGTTGGCTTGCGCCGCCCGCACCCGGACCCGGTCGCCCAGGCAGAAGATGGTGCCGGTGGCCGTGCCGATGAGGCGGCCCCGGTCCTTGTCGTACTCAAAGAAATCGTCCAACTGAGAGATGTGCACCAGCCCCTCCGCGCCATTGGACAGGGCCACGTAGAGCCCCCAGCCGGTGACCGAGGAAACCGTGCCGTCGAATTCCTCCCCGATGTGCCGCGCCATCCAGGCCGCCATCATGATGCCGTCCGCCTGGCGCTCGGCGCTCACTGCCGCGCTCTCCCGCAGGGAGCAGTCCGCGGCGATGTCCGCCATGCGCCACTGCCAGCGGGCGGCTTCTTCCATGCGCCCCTCCGTCAACAGCTTCAGCATGCGGTGCACGGTCAGGTCGGGGTAGCGCCGTATGGGTGAGGTGAAGTGACAGTAATCCTCCAGGGCCATGGCGTAATGGCCCAAGGGCCGATCGCAATAGCGGGCTTTTTTTAGCGCCCGCAGCAGGTTGTGGCGAATCACATCCCGGGCAGGGTGATCCTTCACCTGCTCCAGCACGCCCTGGAGCACGCCAGGGTGGGGCGTGGGGCCGATGTGGGTGTACAGGTCCAGGCTGCCCAGCAGCGATTCCAGCGCCATCAGCTTTTCCGGATCGGGGTCCTCGTGGACGCGGTATACGAAGGGCAGCTCCGTGTTTTTCGCCAGCGCAGCCACGGTTTCGTTGGCGGCCAGCATGAAGTCCTCGATGATGCGCTCCGCTTCGCCCCGGGGCTGGAGCAGTACTTCCTCGGGCTGGCCGGTCTCGTCCATCACGAATTCCGGCTCGTCGATCTCGAAGTCGATGGCCCCGCGGGCGACCCTCCGTCCCCGCAGCACATGGGAGAGCATGCGCATCTGATTGAGCGCTTCGCCCACCTCCGGGGATATGTCCGTCTCGCCGCCCTCAAACAGCCGGTTCGCGGCCTCGTAGGTCAGGCGCGCGTGGGAGTGTATGACCGATTCCACCAGCCGGTGATCCACAACCTTGCCGTTTTCAATGTCCATGAACAGGCTCAGGGCCAGCCGGTCCACGTCGGGCATCAACGAACAAAGGTTGTTGGACAGGCACTCAGGCAGCATCGGCACGGTCAGCCCGGGCAGGTACAACGATGTGCCCCGCTCCAGCGCGTCCTTGTCGATGGCGGTGCCGGGGCGCACGTAATGGCTGACGTCGGCGATGTGCACGCCCAGGCGCCAGCCCTTCCGGGTCTGCTCGATGGATACGGCGTCGTCGAAGTCCTTGGCGGTAGACCCGTCGATGGTGAAGGTGAGCAGGTCCCGCAGGTCCTCCCGGCCCGTGATATCCTCCGGGCACACCGCGTCGGGCATGGCCTCGGACGCTTCCACCACGGCGGGGATGGGCTCCGTGGCAAAGCCCTGGTCCTCGGCAACGGCCCGCATCAGTGCAGGCAGGCTCTCCTCGTCGCCCAGCACCCGCAGCACGCTGGCGTAGATCGGGTGGTTGGCCTGGGGATATCGGTCGATGCTCAGCAGGGCAATTTGGTCGTTCTCCAGCGCGTCCAGGTCGCCGGTCAGCACCACATCATAGGGGATGCGCACGTCGCAGGGGATGGCGGAGGCCACCGTCTTGACTTCGGCGTTCCGCTTGCCAATGGTCTTGGTTTGCTTGCGCTCGATGCGCACATAGGCGGCTAAGCGGTCCTTGCCCCGGCGTAGTATGGTGTTCAGCTGGCAATGGTCGCCCAGTGGGCGCACCAGCGCCAGGTCGTCGGGCATGCAGCGCTTCGCGTCGCTGTATTCGATTTTCAGTGCTGCCCCGCCGTTCACAGGATGGGCCATCGGCGTGCCGTTGCGCTGAAAGGCCACTCGCGCCGCGGCCAGGCCGATGGTCTCAGGAACAGCCCAGCCGCCCTTGCGGGTGGACGCGATGCGACCCTCGCCGGCCAGTTCGTTCAGCGCCGTTTGAATCGTTTCCAGGGGACATTGGGTTTCCTCCGAGAGCTGCTTCGCGGTCAGCGGCACCCTGGAGGCCTCGATTTGCTGGTAAAGCTGTTCCTTCATGGCAATTACTCCTCTGCCGGTTTGGCCCTTTTGATCCTGACCTGCTCCACCCGGCGTCGGGCGACCCGCTCCACGGTGACGTGCAGGTGGTTGTAATCGAAGGTATCCCCCTGCTGGGGCAGGTGGCCCAGCACTTCCAATACCCACCCGTTCACAGTGACGGATTCAAATTCATTTCCGATGGGCAGGCACTGGCGCAAATCATCCAGGCTTGCGCTGCCGTTGACCCGCCATTCGTCCTCAGATAGCTGGATGATATCCTCTACCACTTCGTCGTGTTCGTCCCAGATTTCGCCCACCAGCTCTTCCAGTATGTCCTCCATCGTGACGATGCCCACCACGCCGCCGTACTCGTCCACCACGACGGCCATGTGGTTCTTCGTTCGCTGCAACAGCTTCAGCAGCACGGCCAGCTGGGTAGATGGCACCACGCACAGTGGCTTTGTCATCATGTCCCTGAGGGGGGACTTGTCCCTCAGGCGGTAGAAGTCCTTCTCGTGGAGTATGCCCACGATGTTGTCGATGTTGTCTTCGTATACGGGAATCCTGGAGCACCCGCTCTCTTGGAAAATCTTGGCGATGACTTCGGGGGTGTCGTGCAGCTCCGCAGAGACGATATCCACCCGGGGGGTGAGTATGTCCTCGGCGGTCATGTCGTTGAATTCAATGGCCGAGCGGATCAGCTCGCCCTCGTGCTTGTCGATCTCGCCTTCGTTCTCGGCTTCCTCAACGATGGTGATCAGCTCCTCCTCGTTGAGGCCCCGGTCCTTCGAGGGCGGAATGATCCTGTAGATCAGCTTCTGCCAGCAGGTGGTCAGGAACACAATGGGGGTCAGCAAGAACAATATGGCGCTGAGCAGCGGGTAGACCGCCAGCGCCACCTGTTCAGGACGGTCCTTGGCGATGGTCTTGGGGGCGATCTCACCGAACATCAGCACGACCACCGTCATCACCGCCGTGGAAACAGACACGCCCGCGCCGCCGAGGAGGCGCACAAACAGCACCGTCGCCAGAGACGCGGAAAGAATATTCACGATGTTGTTGCCCACCAGTATGCCGGAAAGCAGCCTGTCGTAATCATCGGCCAGGGCCAGTACCTTCGCGGCACGCCGGTTGCCCCCGTTGGCCATGGCCTTCAGCCGCGCCCGGTTCAGGCTGGTGTAGGCCGTTTCCGAGGCGGAGAAGAAGGCGGACATGGCCACGAGGGCAATCAGGGCGAGTATCAATGTGCCGTTTTCGTCCATTACGGACTGTCACGCTCCTTGTTGTAAAGCGGTTATCATTGGCGTCATGGTGGTTTTGAAGCGGCGGCAGCCAGCTGCCAACGCGCGCTCTATTGTACCAACCCCGCCACGTTCTCGGCGCGGTAGCCCAGCTCGGCGATCAGCTTCTCCCGGTCGGGCAGGCAGGACACCAGCACCTTGGTGTCGCCCTCCAGCACCACGCCCTCCAGGCCTGCGGGTACCAGCACGCTGTCAAAGGCGTCAAGCGTCATTTCATCGTCGCCCCAGCGCAGGGTGCAGGGGCCCATCGGGGTCAGGAACAGCATCCTGCCGCTTTCCAGGGGCATATTGCCGGACAGGTTCAGGCGGCACAGCTCGAAGTGACTGTCGCAGATGTAATAGGTGCGGCTGCCGCCCCTGCACAGCACCGTGGTGCCCTCGTTTTTCTCCAGATGCAGGTCAGAACGGCACACGTCCAGGGCCTTCTCCACCTGGAGTTCGCGGGGTTTGCCGTCGGCGAAAACCCGGCCCCAGTCCCACAGGCGGTAGTTGATATCGGTAGACTGCCCGATTTCGTAGCACAGTATGCCCTCGCCAACGGCATGGACCATGCCCTCGGGGATGTAGTACACGTCGCCTGGGCGCACGTTTTTCCAGCGCAGGCAATCCTCGATCCGGCCCTCGGCCACCACCTTTTCCAGCGGCTCGCCCTGGGTGTCCACGCCGTAGACGATTCGCGCGCCAGGCTCGGCGTTGAGTATGATCCAGGCCTCGCTCTTGCCGCTCTTGTTTTCATGCTTCGCTGCATAGGCGTCGTCTGGGTGCACCTGTACCGACAGGGGCATCAGCGTGTCCAGCAGCTTCAGCAGCAGCGGGAATTCCCCGCCGGTATGGCCCGTCAGGGCGTCGCCCCACAGCTCGATCATGCGGGAGAGGGGCTTACCGGCATGTACGCCGTTGGCCACCATGCTCTCGTGTCCCGGCAGGGCCGAGATCTCAAGGCTCTCGCCGGTGGCGCCGTCGGGCGCGTCCTTCATCAGCGTGTCGCGCAGCATGTGACCACCCCAGGGGGTCTCTTCGCCGTGTCGGAAAGTGGGCGCCATCAAAAGTGGATATAAAGTCATGTTCACATCCTCCTTCTTTTTTGCGCGTTTCCACCCGCCTGTCGGCATCGGAAAGCGCTTGCAAAAGCTGCCTGTGTGAATTATACTGGTACACGGGGTATCTATGTCAGTATAATCGCCCCAGACAATCTTAATGTAACATGATGTGACCGTTATGTCAAGGGAAAGGGAGAAGACTGTGCAAAAAATACATTCGGTCAGTGTGCGAACGCTGGCGGAATTCGCCTTTGAAAAGGGCGACCTGATACCGGCTCGCCGAGTGGCAGCCCGCATGCGCGAGGGCGTGCGAGGCCACCAGGCGCTGCAGGAGTTGCTGCCGCCCAGCTGGGACAGCGAGGTCGCCGTGTCCAGGGACATTCCCATCGACGGCCACATACTGCGGATCCACGGCAGGGCAGACGGGGTTTATATCGACCGGGAGGTCGTGCGGGTGCTGGAGATCAAGACCACCGCTAAGAATCCATCCAACATACTCAAGTACGACTGGCCCGCCCACTGGGCCCAGGGGGAGATCTACGCGGCGCTGTTCTGCCTGAACCGGGGAATCGACCAGGCGGAGGTTCACCTGACCTATGCCCGCATGGACGGCAAAAAGCGGGAATTCAGCGAGGATTACAACGCCTGGGAGTTGGAGGAGCGGCTGATGGCCTATGCCGTGCCCTACCTGCGTTGGATCGCCGCGGTGGACGACTGGAAGGATCGCTCCCGGCCCACGCTGGATGCCCTGGCATTTCCCTTTGAGAGCTACCGGGAGGGCCAGCGGGACATGGCCGCGGCGGTGTATACCGCCATGCGGGACCACGCCAACGCCCTGATCGAAGCGCCCACCGGCATCGGCAAGACCGCCGCGGCGCTGTTCGGGGCGCTTAAGGCGCTGGGCAAGGGCCATGTGACGGCGATATTCTACCTCACCGCCCGCACCACCGGCCGCAGGGCTGCTGAGGACGCCCTCCAGCTGATGCGCGCCGGGGGGCTGGCGTTGCGCAGCGTGACCATCACCGCCAAGGAAAAGGTCTGCCCGATGGGCAAGGCGGACTGCATGGGCTGCCAGCTGGCGGCGGGCTACTACGACCGGCGGCGGGATGCCCTGCGGGAGGCCCTTTCATTGCAGCGTCTGGATGCCGAAGCCATCGCCGACCTGGCCCGGGAGCACGAGCTGTGCCCCTTCGAGCTGTCCCTGGACATCTCTGAGAACGCCGACGTGGTCATCTGTGACTACAATTACGTATTCGATCCGAAGGTGCGGCTGAAGCGCTATTTCGACGGCAAGTCCCGGGCGGGGCTGTTGGTGGATGAGGCCCACAACCTGGCCGACCGGGCCCGGGACATGCTTTCGGCGGAGCTGTCCGGGGAGAAAGGGGGCTTCGTGCGCGACCTGGTGGTTCAGTTCGAGGGTCCGGACAGCCCGATGGCGGGGCTGCTGGGGGAATTGCTGGCAGCGCTGCAGGACGCCGACGCGGAGCAGGAGTACAGCTCCGACCTGCCCGAGACCATCGTCGGGGCGGCAAAGCGGTTTGCTGAGATCGCCATGGAGCTGGAACCGGTGGAGCCGGAGCTGGTGGACTTCATTTACGACGTGCAGTGGTTTGTGCGGGTGTCGAAGCTGTTCGACGAGGACGCCTATCGTGCGCTGATCCTGCCGGGGGAGAAGTACCTGTCCGTGCGGCTGTGGTGCTTCGATCCGTCCAATCACCTGCGCAAGACCCTCTCGAGGGTTGGCGGCAGCGCGCTGTTCTCCGCCACCCTCGCGCCGATGGAATACTACGCGTCTATGCTGGGCGCGGACGGCGAGGCGGACACGTCCCTGCGGCTGGAATCCCCGTTCCCGCCGGAAAACCTGTACGTGGCCCGGATGCCCGTGGCCGTGGGTATGAAGGACCGGGAGCGCACGCTCAGCGCCGTATGCCAGGTCATCCACGCGATGGCCGGGGCGAAGCCGGGAAACTATTTGGCCTGCTTTCCTTCCTATGCTTACATGACCCAGGCGTTTCGACGCTACCGGATGCTCTGGCCCTATGACGAGGTCATTTGCCAGCAGTCGGGGATGGGGGAGAAGGCGCGGCTGGAGTTCATCGAGCGCTTCCAGCCCGCGCCCACAGCGAGCCTGGTGGGCTTCGTGGTGCTGGGCGGCGTGTTCGCCGAGGGCGTGGACCTGCCCGACGATCGGCTGTCCGGCGCGGCCATCGTCTCCACGGGCATACCCCAGATCAGCTTCGAGCGAGAGCTGCTGCAGGAGCAGCTGGACGACGGCGACGGCGGCGGCCATGACGCGGCCTACGTCTATCCCGGCCTTCGGCGGGTGCTCCAGGCCGCGGGCCGGGTGATCCGCACCGAGACGGACCGGGGCGTGGTGCTGCTGATGGACATGCGCTACCGCCAGGAGAAGTACCGCCTGCTGATGCCGCCCCACTGGGACGTGCGGGACGTGAAGAAGCTGAGCGAGTTGAAGAAGGGTTTGGAGGCGTTCTGGAGGGAAAGTGAGAATTGAAACGGCGTAGGGCACCCTTTTACAGTGCGGTAAATATAGCGGCGGTACCTGCGCTGCCATGGTTCTCCGCTCACGTCGGATGACCGATGGCGGCGCAGGCGCCGCCGCTACAATATACCACAGATTTGGTGATTTGTGTTACGGAACTACCGCACAATACGGCGGCACATCTGGCGGTGCCTTTTCCGCCATTTTTTGATTTACCGCCAGTAAACCTTCAAAATCTGCAAGAGCGCCTGACGAAAAAATCACTCGCCAGCTGACCACCTTAATTGCGCGGTATTTCCTTACAGCTTCTTCACCATGACGATCATATCCTTCAGCGTCTTGCCGTTTTCGATGACCGGCTCGGGATAGTGTTTCTCAAAGAACCCCTCGATCACGCCGTCCCTGGCAAAGCCATACTTCTCGTAAAAGGGCGCGTTGCCCTCGCTGGTGCCCACGTACAGCCGGTCACACCGGGCGGAGAGTACCTTGAACAGGTGTCCGAGCAACCGCACGCCGTAGCCCTTGCCACGCGTCTGTGGGGCGACGGCCAGGTTTTTGATTTCCCATGCGCCGTCCTCCCGCTTGGCAACGACAGCCACGGCGCAGGTCTGTCCGTTTACCATCAGCGCGTACAGCTCGCCCGCGTCCAGGTATCCTTCGATCATCTCCCGGCTGGGGTCGGCCTCCAGCAGCAGCGGCATGTAGGTTTCCTTGCCGGTGGAGATCCGGCGAATCTCCATTGGGGCCAGCTCACCCCTTGACCAGTGCCTGCGGCACAGCGCCACATAGCTTTCGTTGCCGCCCAGCACGATCTGCTCGCCGGACTTCACCACCACGCCGTTCGCCACCCGGGCGTTCATGATGGCCTTACGTCCGCACCAGCAGACGGTCTTGATCTCCTCGATGGAATCGGCCCAGGCCATCAGCCAGTGGCTGCCCTCGAACAGGTTGCCCTGGAAGTCCGCCCGCAGGCCGTAGCAGATGACGGGTATGCCCAGGTCGTCCACGATGTCCACCAGGCGTTGCACCTGGGCCTTGGTGAGGAATTGGGCCTCGTCCACGATCACGCAGTCACAGGTGGTCAGGTCGATGCTATCCAGTTCCTCCACATAGCGGCAGGGGGCGTTCAGCCCCGAGCGCGAGCCCACCGTGCGGTCGCCGTCCCGGTTGTCCAGCCGGGGCTTGAGCATCAGGGCGTTCTGCCCCCGCTCCTGGTAGTTGTATTGCACCATGATGGCGTTGGCGGTCTTGGAGGACCCCATCGCGCCATATCGGAAGTAAAGCTTGGCCATGTCGTCTTTTTCCCTTCTTGTTTGTCGGTGGTACCTTTGATATAATACATGATTTGGCGGTGCCCCGCAAGCGCGGCCGGGGCTGTTTTACCTGATCTTCATTGACTCATGCGCCGGCAGGTGCTATAATACAGGCAATTGAATAGAAGCCGTTTGATGCTTGCAGGAGAGCGGACATGGTCCCGCCGAAGGAGAGACACTCTCAGGCGTTCCCCGGGGAATGAGGACTGTGAGCGGACGGCACTCTGGAGACGCCCGCGCTGCGGGGGCCGAAGGTGAAAGCCGGGCACAGGGGTGTCGGGTGAATCTCTCAGGCAAAAGGACAGAGCGTTCATTTTTTCCCGTGCATGGCATGGGGGGAATCTGCGCGGCCGGTTGTCTGAACCGGTCGGATTTTTTATGGCATGGAGGCAGTAGCATGGTACAGGAGAGCATGGAATTCATTCGCCAGTACGACCCGGAAATCGGCGGGATCATGTTGAAGGAGTTGGAGCGCCAGCGCCGCAATCTGGAGCTGATCGCGTCGGAGAACATCGTGACCGAGCCGGTCATGGCCGCCATGGGCTCGGTGTTGACGAACAAGTACGCCGAGGGCTATCCGGGGCATCGCTATTACGGCGGCTGCGAATACGTGGATGAGGTGGAAAACATCTGCATCGAGCGCGCCAAGCAGCTGTTCGGCGTGGAATATGCCAACGTGCAGCCTCACAGCGGCTCCCAGGCCAATTCGGCGGTATACCTGGCGCTGTGCCAGCCCGGCGATACCGTGATGGGCATGGACCTGAGCTGCGGCGGCCACCTGACCCACGGCGCGAAGGCCAGCTTCTCCGGCAAGATCTACAACAGCGTGTCCTACGGCTGCGACCCGGTTACCGGTCTGATCGACTATGACCAGGTGCGCGACCTGGCCCTGGAGCATCGCCCAAAGATGATCATCGCCGGCGCTTCCGCCTATCCCCGGGTCATCGACTTTAAAAAGTTCAGCGAGATCGCCAGGGAGGTCGGGGCCTACTTCATGGTGGACATCGCCCACATCGCGGGCCTCGTGGCCGCGGGCGAGCATCCCAGCCCGATTCCCTACGCCGACGTGGTGACCACCACCAACCACAAGACGCTGCGCGGTCCCCGGGGCGGCATGATCCTGACCAATGACGCCGACATTGCCAAGAAGATCAACAGCGCCATATTCCCCGGCACCCAGGGCGGCCCGCTGATGCACGTCATCGCCGCCAAGGCCGTCGTGCTGGGCGAGGCGCTGAAGCCGGAATTCAGGGATTATCAGCGCCAGATCATTGTCAACGCCAGGACCATGGCGGACGCGCTGCTGGAGAACGGCATGAAGCTGGTCACCGGCGGCACTGACAACCACCTGATGCTGATTGACCTGAAGGAGGCCGAATTCAGCGGCCGCGAGCTGGAGGAGCGGCTGGATTCGGTGCACATCACTGTAAACAAGAACAAGATTCCCGGCGATCCCCGCAACGCCAGCGAGACCTCCGGCATCCGCGTGGGTACCCCCGCGATTACCGCAAGGGGCTTCCGGAAGGCGGAGGCTCGGGAAGTGGGCGAGCTGCTGGCGATGGCGGCGAACGATTTCGAGAATAAGCGATCTGAGATCATTGAGCGCGTTGACGACCTGTGCAAGCGCTTCCCGCTGTACGAATAAAGCAGGTGCGGATAATCAAGTGCCTTTTTCAAAATGAATAACCCAGCATAATACGTAGGGGCGGCGCATCGCCGCCCCTGCAATTGCATTTGCTTCATATATTGTAACTGTTCAGTCCCAGGCAAATTCTGATTTATCGAGCAGGGCTCGATAAATCAGAATTGAGGGATTAGGTTTTAGGGGTTAGGTTTTAGGGGGTGGACCAAATCCTGACGGATTTGTTTGATTTAAGGGA
>CADBVG010000003.1:0-22205 GCA_902798105.1 uncultured Eubacteriales bacterium | reverse complement strand
CAAAAGAAATCCGCAAGGATTTCTACCTTCCCTAACACCTACAACCTAAAACCTAAAACCTGAATTCTGATTTGTCGCGGAGCGACAAATCAGAATTTGTGGCATGGACTGAACAGTTACCAATTGCCTTTTATTTATGCTTTTGAAATCGTCCCTTGTTTTTTGCGTTATAGCCTTTCCATCAGCCCCGCCAATTCCTCATTCGTCAGTTCCCGCCACTGGCCCGGCTGTAGCCTGCCCAGCCGCAGGTTCATGATTCGAATGCGCCGCAGGTGGGTGACGTTTGCGCCCAGGGCCTCGCACATGCGGCGAATCTGGCGGTTCAGCCCCTGCACCAGTATGATGTTGAAGTTGCGCTCGCCTGTGCGGCGCACCCGGCAGGGCAGCGTGACGGTGTCCAGGATCGGCACGCCCTGGGACATCCGCTGCACGAATTCAGGCGTCACGGGCCGGTCAATCTGCACCTCGTATTCCTTCTCGTGTCCGCCCGCGGCACGCAGGATTCGGTTGACGATTCCGCCGTCGCTGGTCAGCAGCAGAAGCCCCTCGCTGTCCTTGTCGAGTCGTCCCACGGGAAAGACGCGCCGGGGGTAGCCCAGGTAGTCCACCACGTTCATCGGCTCCCGGGGGTCGGCGGTGCAGACGATGCCCCGGGGCTTGTTCAGCAGCAGGTAGACCTTCTCGCCTTCGCCGGACAGGGGCTTGCCGTCCACCGACACATTCATGCCCGGCAGCACCCGGTCGCCCAGCGCTCCCATGCGCCCGTCCAGCTGCACGCGGCCCTCCGAAATCAGCCGGTCAGCCTCCCGCCGGGAGCAGTAGCCGCTGTCAGCGATGTATTTATTCAGCCGTTTGCCTGTCGCCTGGTTTTCCATCGTCCTATCTCCCCGTTCGTTGTTGAAAACTATGATAACACATGTTTGTTGCGCCCATGTTGTGCGCCTTTCACAGGGGCATGATGCGCCACGCTTCGCCATAAACTGACTCATGATGTGTGAAGGAGTGGTGGAATGAACTATTTAGGCGTTTACCATTCGGATTATTCTCGTTCCAATAGCGGTATATTTGACGCGCCCTGTATTACCGTGGGCCGGATGATGCTGTGCGGCCGGGGGTGCTTTTCCCGGGGAAAGCGGCTGGCCCTGGCCTGGGGCAGGTTGCGCGACGGGAAGGCTCTGGCGTCGGCGCTGGGATGTTCGGAGGAAGCGACCGCGGCGGAGCTGGTGCTCAGTGCCTATGAGCGTTGGGGAGAGGAATTCCCATCCCATATAAATGGCCCGGTGGCCAGCTGCGTGATGGACGGGGAATCCGACGCGCTGGTACTGAGCCGGGACCGGATGGGGGAGAAGCCGGTGTTCTATGCCAGGCATGGCGACAGCCTGGTCTTTTCGGACCATCCCGACGCGCTGCTGAAGGCGGCGAAGGTGGACCCGTCGGTGGACGCCGACGGCCTTCGGGAGCTGTTCGGGCTCGGCCCAGCCCGCAGTCCGGGCAAGACGCCGTACAGGGATTTGATGGCCCTGGAGCCGGGCTGCGCGCTGGTCGCCCGGGGCGACGCCGTTGACATTAGACGCTACTGGCGCATTGAGGATGTGCCCCACAGCGAGGATGTGCCAGCCACCATCCAACTTACCCGTGCGCTGTTGGAACAGTGCGCCGCGGAGGCGGCAGGGCTGAATCCCGCAGTGATGCTCTCCGGCGGGCTGGATTCCACGGCGCTGACAGCGTTGTTGAAGGGCAGCGTATCGCCGATGCGCAGCTTTTCCGTGGACTATCAGGACAACGCCCGGGATTTCCGCGCCAACGCCTTTCGGCCGGAGATGGACGCGCCCTATGTGATGGCGGCGGTGCGCGCCTTCGGCACCCAGCACCGCACGGTGACGCTGACCCAGCGGGCGCTGGCCGCAGGGCTGGATAAGGCGGTATCCCTGCGGGGCTTTCCCGGCATGGCGGACATCGACACCTCGCTGATGCTGTTTGCCGAGCAGATTGCCCGCTTTGACGGCTGCGTGGTGTCCGGTGAGTGCGGCGACGAGGTGTTCGGCGGCTATCCGTGGTTCAAGGGCAAGGGGCCGCTGGAGGGCTTCCCCTGGTCGGGCTCGCTGGAATTGCGGGAGGGCTTGCTGTTGCCGGAGCTTCGTGAGCGATTGAAACTTCGGGAATACGTGGCGGACGTGTTTTCAACGCGCAGGGCCATGGCAGACCCCGGCGCGGACTTCGAACCCGACGAGCGCCGGCTTCGGACGCTGCAGAGGCTGTGCTTTGAATTCTTCATGCCCAATCTGCAGGAGCGGGCGCTTCGGATGTGCGAGGGCGCGGGCCTGGAGGTGTTGACGCCGCTGTGCGACGAGCGGTTGGTGCAGTATGTCTACAACGTGCCATGGGATATGAAGTTCATGGGTGGGCAGGAGAAGGGCCTGTTCCGGGAGGCGGTGGCCGACCTGTTGCCGGAAAAGCTGCTGCGGCGCACAAAGAGCCCCTATCCCAAGACGTGCAGCCCGGAGTTCAGCGGCATCATTCGCGGCATGGCGCTGCGGCTTGCGGAGGATGAAGACGCGCCCATATTTGAACTGGTTGATCGGAAGAAGTTCAAAAAATTGGCCCAGAGCGCCCTGAATCCCGTAGATACGCCCTGGTTTGGCCAGCTGATGGCCGGTCCACAGCTGCTGGGCTACCTGTGGCAGGTGAACAGCTGGCTGCGGGAGAGGGATGTGCAGATAGTGCTGTAGGGGAGATATACAGACAGGAGAATTCTGATTTATCGAGCTGTTGACGAAGGCCCCAAAAGTGGCCTTCCCCCGGTGGGGAAGGTGGATTTGACGAAAAATGCTTGCATTGTTTCGTCACGACGATGGTACAACGCATTTTTCAGCAGAGGCGCGAGGCGCATCGTAAGGGGACCTCATCCGGCGCTACGCGCCACCTTCCCCATGGGGGAAGGCTTTGGGCTGACGCATCTCCCCGACAAATCAGAATTTGTATGCGACTGAGCATAACTTGTAGAATTACTGCCGCTGAATCACAATTCCCGGGTTGGGCAGCAGCACGCTCTTCAGGTAGATGCCGCCGGCCATGGTCTCCGCGGCGCGACCCTCCACGTAAAAGCGCACGCCGCGGATGCCGTCCAGCTGGCAAAGCGTGTTGACCATCGCGTAGATCATGCTGCGTTCCTCGCGGGCATTCAAAATCTGGCAGCAGCGGTAGAAGGTGCCGGACAGGTTGACTCGCGCCACGCCGCCCGTGGTCTGCACGCCCAGTATGTCCACAGGCTGTATGCCCTCGGGGATGGGGAAGCGCAGGCCGCCGTCTTCCCCGGCGGAGGCGATCAATTCGCAGAGCAGGCTGCGGGGGGAGAGGGCGCTGCGCATCGAGACGGCCCGCTGGGTCGGCTGTAGCATGCCCTCGCTGTTCACCAGGTAAAGGCTGACGGTGCTGCCCACGCAGTCGGTGAAATCATGGCGGTGGATCATGCCATTCTCGAATGTCATTATGGCGTCGCCCCGCTCGCATATGGTAATCGGCTCGCCGTTGACCATCACGCGCACGGCGTCCAGGTCGGGCAGGAAGGAGCACATGGTCATGGCGATGGAGCCGGTCAGCTTCCAGACCTCCAGGCCGGAGAGCGCCATGTAGGTGACGAGGGTCGAGGCGAAGTTCAGGTCCAGCACCCGCTCGCCGCTGGAGAGGGTTTGTATGGCCGGGTTGTCGCTGAGCAGCTCCACGCCCTCCGGGATGGAGGTGGTGGCGCAGGCCAGCTGGCTGGGTCCGGCCTTGAGGGCGTCAAACAGCGCTGTAACAAAACCCTCCGGGCCGATGGATATACTGCGAAGCTCGGGAATCAGCCAGTTGCCCGTGTCGGAGGGGAAGTACAGCAGCGCGGAGCGGACGATGGGATCGGCCTGCCCGGATGGCTCCGTCTGGAAAAAACGGTCGCGCTCCGCCTGGAGCTGGGCATAGGCCGCCGCGACGCTGGTGACCGGTTCGGTCTGCACGCCCAGGGGCAGCTGGCAGTGCCCTTCGCTGACATTGCCGATCAGTACGTTTACCCCGCTGATGCCATGGATGCCCAGCAGGGTATTGCTGATAGAGGTTTGCAGCGCCAACAGCTCCTGGGGGTTCTGGACGTTGCGGGCGTCAATGGACAGGTTGACCGTAGCGGTGCCGCAGGCGTATTCACAGCCCAGCATCCGCGTGTCGGCCATGGACTGTATGCTGCGCTCCGCGCCGCTGTCCAGCAGCGTGGCCACCGCGGCTTGGGGCAGGCTTTGGCCGACATCCCTTGAGATCATGCGGGAAACGGCTGAGAAGCCGGTGCCATCCTGCGTGGCGAAATACAGCGTCACTTCAGTAGGAGCGGCAGACAGCTTCTCGCCGAGGATCATGTTCTCCGGCTCCTCCGTGGGTTCCGGCAGGCGAATCTCCGTCACGGCTTCCTGCCTGCGATTGGTCAGCGCACAACCGCCCAGCATCGCGGCGACGAGGACAAGCGACACACCCATCAACAGCATTCTGCGCATTCCGTTACACCTCCTGCCTTTTGGCGGCCAGCGGCAGCTCGATGGTGAAGGTGGTGCCTTCGCCGACCTTGCTCGTGGCCTCGATGTTGCCACCGTGCAGCAGCACGAACTGCTTCACGATGGAAAGGCCCAGGCCGGTGCCGCCGGTCTCCCGTGAACGCGCCTTGTCCACGCGGTAGAAGCGGTCGAAGATGTGGGGCAGGTCCTCCTCGGGAATGCCCACGCCGGTGTCGCTGACGCGGATGACGGCCTTCTTGCCCTGACGTGTCAGCGTGCAATGGACCTCGCCGCCCCGGGGCGTATACTTGATGGCGTTGTCGATGATGTTGTACACCACCTGTTGCAGCTTCAGCGCGTCGCCGTTGACCTCCATCGCCTCCTTGGCGGCGCAGTCCAGTTCGATGCCGTTCTCCCGGGCCAGGGGCGCCAGACGCTTCGCCTGCTCCTGGAGCAGCGCAGCGATGTCCAGGTTCTCCAGGTTCATTTTGATGCCGCTGTCGATATTCACCAGCGTCAAAAGGTCGCTGACGATGCGGTTCAGGCGGTCGATCTCCTTGTTGACGTCGGTCATGAATTCCTTGGCCATGTCAGGGTCCATAGGGTCCTGGTAAAGCAGGGTTTCGATCAGTATCTTGATGGTGCTCAGCGGGGTCTTGAGCTCGTGGGAGGCGTTGGAGACGAACTGGCTCCTGGATTTGTCCAGCTGCTCCAGCCGCTCGGACATCGAGTTGAAGGCCTTGGCCAGGTTGGCGAATTCGTTCCTGCCCCGCACGTTCACCCGGGCGGAGAGGTCGCCCTGGCTCATGCGGGCAATGCCTTCGTTCAGTTCGCCGATGGGGCGGGTGATGGTGCGCAGCATCAGGGCGTTGACCACCAGCACCGCCAGCGCGACGATGGCCATCCAGGCCAGCATTTTCAGTTGCATATCCCGCAGGTTTTCATAGATCTCCTGCACCTGTGAGATGTACACCAGCACGCCCAGCAGGTTGCCCGAGGCGCTGCGGATACCCCTGGCGTACAGGCCGGTCATGGCGTTGACGCCGGAGAAGGCGTTCATCGCCGCCCGCAGCCAGTAGGCGCTGGTGCTGCCCACGTCGTAAAAGCCGTAGTCGCCGTCGGCCCCGCCCAGCACGTTGTTGATCTCCGAGGTGATGAAGCGTTGGCCGTTCAGCTGGGAGCTGGTGTCCACCTGCACGGTACACAGCCGGTCCAGCACCAGCACCCGGCCCTGTTCGGACCGGGCGGTTTGAAGTGCGGCCTCGTACATGCCCAGCACATCCGAGGAAGACAAAAGACCGCCGAATTCCTCCGAGAGGCTTTCCGCGATGCGCTGGTCGTCCCGCGTGCGCTGGTTAAACAGATATTCGCCTACCAGCTGAATCAGCGAAAAGCCGATGACGCAGAACGCCACGACGATGATCAGCAGGTAGGCGATGGTAATCTTCCAGCGTATGGAATGTATGAAAGCTTTAATCCTTGTCAGTGAAATAGTAGCCAACTCCCCACTTGGTGAAGATGTATTCTGGCTGGCTGGGCACCTTTTCGATCTTCTCGCGCAGGCGGCGGATATGCACGTCCACGGTGCGCAGATCGCCCAGGTAATCGTATTTCCAAATCGTCTCCAGCAGGTTTTCACGGGAGAAGACCCGGCCCCGGTTGGTGACAAACAGGTGCAGCAGGTCGAATTCCTTGGCCGTCAGGTTGACCTCGCGGCCGCTGACGGTGACGGAACGGTTGTTTACGTTCAGCTGCATGTCCCGTACTGTGATCAGCTTCTGCCCGTTTTCCCGCTGCATCATCGTGGTGCGGCGGAAGATGGTGCGAATGCGTGCCTTGACCTCCAAAATGTTGAAGGGCTTGGTCATGTAGTCGTCCGCGCCGTATTCCAAACCGAGGATTTTGTCCATGTCGTCGCCCTTGGCCGTGAGCATGATAATTGGGACGTTGCTGCGCTCACGAATACGCTGGCAGACTTCAATGCCGTCGATCTTGGGCAGCATCACGTCCAGGAGGACGAGGTCATAGTGGTTGGCGAAGAATTTGTTCAACGCCTCCTCACCGTCCGCGGCAGAATCCGTCTCATAGCTGTCCTGTTCGAGAGAATATTTCAATCCTTTTACAATCAGGGGCTCGTCATCGACGATCAGAATCCGCTTGGGCATGGTTTATCCTCCTTTGATGCCAATATTACACCGAAATCGCGTAGTATGACATCACAAATTCATCAATTTGTTATTATTATAAACGATTCCTGTCATTAATTCAAGTTGTTTTTTTTAAATGTTAGATTTTTCATGCGCCGCTGTACAAATACGCTCGTTAGTGATAAGATAGTACAGTCGGCAACTGTCTGTTATTGATGTTTTTTCCGCGGGCGGCGTAACACCGGTCGCGGTTTGAGGAGTATTGCTGAATGCGATTCGTCAAGCGTTTCCTGGCGGTTGCGCTGTCGGTGTGGCTCTGCTGCGCCGCGGCCGGACCGGTCAGGGCGGAATATGACATGAACCAGCCCCAGAACCTGGAGGCGGCCCACCTTTTCGCCGAATCGGCGCTGCTGGTGGACCAGGATACCGGCGAGGTGCTGTTTTCCAAGGATTCAAAGATTCGGATGTACCCGGCCAGTACCACGAAGATCATGACGCTGCTGTTGGCCCTGGAGAGCGGCATCGGCCTGGAGGACCAGGTTACCATCCCTGCCGAGGCCGGCGACGTGCCCGAGGGCAGCTCGGTGGTGCCGGTGAAGCCGGGGGACGTGGTGAGCTTCGCCGATTTGCTGTACGGCTTCATGCTCTCCTCCGGAAACGACGGCGCCAACGCCGTGGCGGTGCTGGTGGACGGCAGCATCGAAGCCTTCGTAGCGCACATGAACCGCCGCGCCGGGGAGATCGGCTGCGAGGGCACCCACTACGTCAATGCCCACGGTTATCACAACGCCGAGCACTACACCACCGCTCAGGACCTGGCCCTGATCTCGCTGGAGGCGATGCAAAACCCGGACTTCCGCAAAATTGTCGCCGCGCCGAGGTGGACCATGCATATCCAGAGGGACGGCAAGGCTGTGGAGCAGGAGATCATCTCAAGAAATACTTTGCTCCAAAGCGGCGAAAAGTATTACTACCCCGACTGTACCGGCATCAAGACCGGTCACCACAACAAGGCTGGCTGGTGCTTTGTGGGTTCCGCCGAGCGCGACGGCATGAAGGTGATCTGCGTTGTGCTGAAGTGCGCGGAGGAGATGTCCAAGTGGTACGACGCCGCCCGACTCTTCGAGTACGGCTTTACCCGGTACGAGCGGGTGACGGAAGGCGCGCTGATCGATGCGGCCTGGAAGCGGCATTATGGGCAGATTCAGGTGGAGGACGCCGACCCGGATGACAGCCAGGGCGGCAGCCTCACGCTGAACCTCTCCATAGGCGGGGGAGAGGAAGCCACTGTGCCCGTCGTCGCCGGAAGCGAGGCTTCGCTGAATGCCGCCGTGGATCGGCTGGTCACAGTGGAATGGGCACGGGATTTTATCGCGCCCATCGAAGAAGGCGACGTGATGGGAAACCTGACCTGCGCGGTGGACGGCACGACGTTGAAGGGAACGCTGACGGCGGCGCGCTCCGTCGCTGTCAAGCCCGAGCCCACGCCGACGCCCGCGCCGGTTCCCACCGAAGCGCCCCGGGAACCCGCGCCTGACGCCGATGCATCCCAGCCAGCCCCCCACAGGGGTTCCGGGCTGGTCGTATTCGTGGTGCTTCTGCTGGTGCTGTCGGCCTCGGCCATCGCGGTGGTGGCCGCGCTGAAGCGGTCGAAGCGGCGCAGGCGTCGGCGGAGAAGGCCCTTGACCCGACGGTCCGAGGTGCAGCGCAGGCCACAGGCGCAGGACAGGCGCGGCGCTGTACAAAAACGGCGATAAGTGGTATAATCTGTATAATTGATTTCGTTTGAGAGGTAAATCCATGCAACGACGCCCCAGGTGGATTGCGCTTCTGCTGGCCATGGCCATCGCGCTGCTGTGCGGTGGGGCACTGGCGGAAACGCCCGCTGATTACAATACAAAAGTGCCGCAAATGCTGCGGGAGGGACACCTTTATGCCGATTCGGCCGTACTGGTGGACGCCACCAGCGGCGATGTGCTGTTTTCTAAAAACGCCCGGGCGCGGATGTATCCCGCCTCCACAACGAAGGTGATGACGCTGCTGTTGGCCCTGGAGAGTGGCATCGCCATGGATACCACCATCGTCATACCCCAGGCCGCAGCCCAGATCCCGGCGGACAGTTCGCTGATTCCCGTGTTCCCGGGCGATATGATGACGTTCCGGGACCTGCTGTACGGCTTCATGCTCACGTCGGGCAACGACGGCGCGAACGCCATCGCGGTGCTGGTGAGCGGCAATGTGGACGCCTTTGTCGAAAAGATGAACCGGCGGGCGAAGGAGCTGGGCTGCGAGGACACCCACTTCGCCAACCCCCATGGCTACCACGATCCGCAGCACTATTCCACAGCCCTGGACCTGGCCCGCATCGCCAGCGAAGGCGTCAAGCTGGACGCCTTCCGGCGGATCACCTCGGCGCCAAACTACGTCATGAACCTCCAGCGGGGCAACAAGGCCATGGAGCAGCGGGTGGTCAACACCAATTCGCTGCTCAAGAGTGACAACACCTACTATTACCCCGATTGCATCGGCATCAAGACCGGCTACCACAGCATGGCGGGCCAATGCTTCGTGGGCGCGGCGGAGCGCGACGGCGTGCGGCTGGTGACTGTGGACCTGCACAGCATGGGTTCGGTGGACAAGTGGGTGGACACCATCAGGATGTTCAACTACGGCTTTACCCGCTACACTGGCTATACGATGGAGCAGATGTTCAACTTCGCCGGCAGCAAGATCGCCACGTTGCGCGTCTCCAACGCCATCGCCAGCGACCCCTACGAGGGTATGCTGAACCTGAAGATCGCCCAGATCAGCGACCCGGACTACGTGCGCATGGTGGAAAACGACAATGAAGCGGCCATGGACGAGGCCATCAACGACTTCGTCACCCGCTGTGAGCTGACCGTCACCTCGGACATGGTCGCGCCCATCTCCAAGGGCGAAATCATCGGAAGGCTGAAATACCTGGACCAGTCCGGCAAGGAGATTACGGCCCTGCTGGTGGCCGACAGGACCATCGAGGAGCAGCCGCCCAGGATAGAGCTGACCGACATCATCCCGGCGCTGCGTTACTTCGAGAACCCGCTGGTGGTACTGCTGGCCGCGGTGCTGATCCTGCTGATCATACTGCTGGTGGTGGCGGGCATCGTCCGCGGCGCGCGCAAGGACCGCCAGCGCAAGAAGATCTACGAGGCCAAGCGCCTGGAGTACATGCGCCGCATGAGCGCCCAGCGCAGGCGCGACGCCAAAAAGCGCCGCAGGCGATAGGAAAATTTCCTGAATATGTATATTTGCCCCCTCACGCCCGATAATAGGGTTTGTGAGGGGGTTGTTCATATCATGGACTTTATAAAGAAAAGTTTGACGGATGCCGGTCGCCGGATCGCCGGAGGGTGGAACAGGCTGGCCACTGTCGCGTGCGGCGTCGTGCGTTCAAGGGAGAAGCGGATGCGGGTGGTCTATTACGCCAGTCTCGCCCTGCTGCTGGCGCTGCTGGGGCTGGGCTCTCACGCCTGGCGGATAAAGGGCGAATCCAGCGCCGGCGTACAGGCGGAAACGCCCCGGGCGGCGATGTCAGTACAATTGCCGACCCTCGCGCCCGTTCGGGCATCGACGCCGGAGCCGGTGGTTTGGACGTGGCCGCTGGAAGGGGAGGTCGTGGCGGGGTATTCCCCGGACGTGCCGGTGTGGTCGGAAACCCTGGGCCAGTGGCAGACCCATCCCGGGCTGGACATCGCCGGTTCCCCCGGGGAGGCGGTGTACGCCTGTCGGGATGGCGTGGTATCTGAGATATACAGCGACCGCCTGTGGGGGAATGTCATCGTGATCGAGCACGACGATGGCTTCCGTTCCACCTACGCCTGCCTGAATACCCTGGAGATGGCGCAGGAGGGCGACGCGGTGAAGCAGGGCCAGGTCATCGGCTCGGTGGGCCAGTCTGCCGCCTGCGAGGCGGAGCGAGGCTGGCACATCCACTTCGAACTGACGAAGGACGGGGGGCCGGTGGATTTCCAACCGCTGGCAGACTGAACCCTTGCAAGCACGGCGGGTTTGCGCTATAATGTCTCCATCATACAGACAATGGGGGAATACCAATGCCGAGACTGTGGGCCAGGATCATCCGCAAGCATCGAATCGAAAAACAGGCCACCACTGAATGCACTTGGGCAGAGGCCGAGGAGGCGCTGACCGAGCTGTGCCATGAATTCGACATCCCGAGGCCGCTGTGGCTGAACAAGCACTACCGGGAATTCGAGGAATTCCGTCGCACCCAATTCCTGCCGGAGCACTTCATGGAGGAGGTGCCCTTCCAGAGGCTGGAGATCGAGTTCCTGGAGGATGAGGACAGGCCCCGCAAGAGCAACGACCCAAGGAACCAATTCGACGGGTATTAAGGAAATACCGCACAAACGGGCGGCATGTCTGGCGGTGCCATTTCCGCCATGCACATCTTGCAAATTCCTTGACTTGCCGCCAGCAAGCCTGCGAAATTTCAGGCGCGCCTGACGGAAAATTCACTTGCCAGCCAACCACCCTTATTATGCGGTATTTCCTTAAATAACTTCTGATTTATCGAGCTGGTGCTCAATAAATCAGAAGTTGCCCGATCATCGCCTCTCAGCGTTAAAAAATCGGTTCTCCATTCGCGGCAAATTGACTAATGGTATAACTTATGCTATAATACCCCTGCCGATGAAAAAGAGGAGTAGTTTCCGCATTTCCCAAGAGAGGGCGGTTCGCTGGCTGAAAGGCCGCCCGGAACCCTGCGAAACGAAGGTCGCTTTGGAGGCGGTCGGGCGAACAGACGCACAGACGCAGAGTAGCCCGGCGGGGCGCGCCCCTTATTGCGCACAGAGGCCGGTGTATTTATGCTGGTGAATAAAGGTGGTACCGCGGAGCAATCCGCCCTTTGATGGGCATTGCTCCGCTTTTTTATACCGCTGATGAACGGGGGAGGGATTGCCATGTCAGGACGCGGCGAGGATCGCGGCGGGGACAGCCCGCGCATGTGGCTTCGCGGCGCGCTGGTGGTGGTCGCCATCGCGGCGCTGCTGGGAGTGTTCGGCCTGCAAAGCGGCCTGCAGCGGCCACAGTTGAAGGCGGTTAACATCGTGGGAATCGCTGTGATGATCGTCGGACTGCTGGTATCGCTGCTTGGCGGCAGGCTCACAAGGGATAAACAGATCGCGCCCTTTATTCGCCTGGGCGGCGTGCTGCTCTGCGGCATCGGCGCGGCGATGGTGTTTATTTCTCGATTTACCGCCAGTAAACCTTCGAAATCTGCAATTGCATCTGTCGAAAAATTCACTCGCCAGCTGACCACCTTAATTGCGCGGTATTTCCTTAATTTCGATCTGTAGCGGCGGCGCCCGCGCTGCCAGAACACAGTCAATACAGCAATACAATGTTAGGAGCGTATAGAAATGGAAAAACAGCAGGAATTTAACATGGAAAAGGTGTTCCAGCCCAACCAGGTGGAGAGCCGCATCTATGACATGTGGGAGCATTCCGGGGCCTTCAAGCCGGTGATCGATCCCGACCGCAAGCCCTTTGTGATCGTCATGCCGCCGCCGAATATCACCGGCCAGCTGCACATTGGCCACGCCCTGGACGAAATGCCCCAGGACGTGCTGATCCGCTATCACCGCATGAAGGGCGACCCGACCCTGTGGGTGCCGGGCACCGATCACGCCGCCATCGCCACCGAGGTGAAGGTGGTGGACGCCCTGCGCAAGGAGGGCCTGACCAAAAACCAGATCGGCCGGGAAAAGTTTCTGGAACGCACCTGGGAGTGGAAGAAGGAGTACGGCGGCAGGATCGTCCGCCAGCTGCGCAAGCTGGGCGTGTCCTGCGACTGGAGCCGCGAACGCTTCACCATGGACGAGGGCCTTTCCCGCGCCGTGCGGGAGACCTTTGTGCGCCTGTACGAAAAGGGCCTGATCTACCAGGGCAGCCGCATGATCAACTGGTGCCCCTGCTGCCAGACCTCCCTGTCCGACGCCGAGGTGGAATACGAGGCCAAGGACGGCAACTTCTGGCATATCCTGTATCCGGTGAAGGAGACCGGCGAGCTGCTGGAGCTGGCCACCACACGCCCGGAGACCATGCTGGGCGATACCGCGGTGGCCATCAACCCTGAGGATCCCCGCTACGCCCACCTGCACGGTTGCCATGTGACGCTGCCGCTGGTCAACAAGGAAATCCCCATTGTCTGCGACGAGCACGCCGACATGGAGAAGGGCACCGGCGTGGTGAAGATCACCCCCGCCCACGACCCCAACGACTTCGAGGTGGGCAAGCGGCACAGCCTGCCCATGGTGCGTGTGTTCACCTACGACGGCCATATGACCGGGGCGAAGGAGGCCGCCGAGAACGCCGAACTGATCGCCAGCGGCCGCGCCTCCGTGGACGAGCCCACCGTGCTGGACTGCGGCAAGTATGCCGGCATGACCACCCTGGACGCCCGCAAGGCCATCGTGGAGGACCTGAAGGCCCTGGGCCTTTTGAAAGCCATCGAGCCCCTGAACCACGAGGTGGGCACATGCTACCGCTGCCACACCGTGGTGGAGCCCATGGTCTCCAAGCAGTGGTTTGTGAAGATGAAGCCCCTGGCCGAGCCCGCCTGCCAGGTGGTATACGACAAGAAGCTGCGCTTCATTCCCGAGCGCTTTGAGAAGACCTACCTGCATTGGATGGAAAATACCCGCGACTGGTGCATCAGCCGCCAGCTGTGGTGGGGCCACCGCATTCCCGCCTTCTACTGCGACGACTGCGCCGAGACATTTGTCACACGGGAGGATATCACCACCTGCCCGAAGTGCGGCAAGCCCGTGCACCAGGACGAGGACGTGCTGGACACCTGGTTCTCCTCGGCGCTGTGGCCCTTCTCCACGCTGGGTTGGCCCGAGCAGACCGACGACTTCAAATATTTCTACCCGAATACCGTGCTGTCCTGCGGCTATGACATCATCTTCTTCTGGCTGGCCCGCATGGTATTCTCCGGCATCGAGCACACCGGCCAGAGCCCCTTCGAGGTGGCGCTGATGCACGGCCTGGTACGCGACGCCCAAGGCCGCAAGATGTCCAAGTCGCTGGGCAACGGCATCGATCCCATCGAGGTCATTGACAAGTTCGGCGCGGACGCCCTGCGCTTCTCGCTGGTGATGGGCGTTGCCCCCGGCAGCGACATACGCATGAGCGAAGAGAAGATCGAGTCCTTCCGCAACTTCGCCAACAAGATCTGGAACGCCAGCCGCTTCGTGCTGATGAACCTCCAGGGCTTCGAACCGAAGGGCATCGACGTGGGCAAGCTGTCCCTGGTGGACAAGTGGATACTGACCCGCTACCAGGAGACCGTGCGGGGCATCACCGACAACCTGGAGAACTATGACCTGGGCCTGGCCGCCACCAAATTGTACGACTTCGTGTGGAGCACCTTCTGCGACTGGTACATCGAGGCTGCCAAGCAGGGGCTCTACGCCGAGGAAGGCGACACCAAGGAGACCACCCAGGAGGTGCTGCTCTACGTGCTCACCGGCATGCTGAAGCTGCTGCACCCGTACATGCCCTTCATCACCGAGGAGGTCTACTCCTACCTGCCCAATGTGGACGGCATGCTGATCAGCGCCAAGTGGCCCGAGGTGAAGCCGGAGTACGACTTTGCCGAGGAGGCCGCGCGCATGGAGGGGATCATGGAAGTCATCCGCGCCGTGCGTAACCTGCGGGCAGAAATGAACGTGCAGCCCGGCCGCAGGGCCACCCTGATCCTCAAGCCCCATGACGGCTGGAGGGACGCCCTGGTCAGCGCCGAGGGCTACTTCAAGCGACTGGCCAGCGCCAGCGGCATTGAGCTGATCGACGCCGCCGCACCCAACCCGGAGAAATCCGCCTCCGTGGTCACCGAGCCCTGCGAGCTGTTCATCCCCCTGGGCGAGCTGGTGGACGTGGAGAAGGAGCTGAAGCGCCTGGCCAAGGACCTGAAGGGCCTGACGGGCGAGATCGCCCGGGCCACCAACATGCTGGCCAACCCCGGTTTCGTCAGCAAGGCGCCCGCCCACCTGGTGGAGGCCGAGAAGGAGAAGTTGGAGACCAACAAAAAGCTGCTGGAAAAGCTCAACGCCCGCATTGCGGAGATGGAGAGCCTGAGGTAAGCAAAAGATCGACGCGCCCCGCCAACTGTTGAAGGTTGGCGGGATTTTTTAAGATGGGAAGACACTTAAGGAAATACCGCGCAATTAAGGTGGTCAGCTGGCGAGTGAATTTTTCGACAGGGTTTACTGGGTTCGAGCGCCCGGAAAACAGTCCTGTGGACTGTTTTCAGCGAGAACGGGTCGGCAGACCCCCGGAGGTAAATCGAGAAATCTGCAAGCGGCAGATGTCGGAAAAGGCACCGCCAGATGCGCCGCCGTATTGTGCGGTATTTCCTTAACCTGCTTCTTCAATCAACACCCGATGCAGGTACCTTAGCGCCTCCGCATACCTCTCCTGCGAAAAATAGACCACGGTCTGCTCCTTTTTGGCAATGGTTCCCAGCGGGGCCATCGGCCCGGCGGCATCGAGCACGCGATCAAACGGTACGGCGAATACCGTGATCCGGCATGCCTGCCTTCTGTCAGGCAGGAAAGCGTTTGGCTGTCCTGCGACGCAGCGCACGGTGACCTCGCAGCGCTCGTCGATCAGCGTACCGAAGCTGTCGGGGTCCATGGTGTTGCGCAGTCGGGTTGGAATGCCCGCCATGGCCACCGGGTCCAGGCATGCCGGATGCAGCACACGGGCCCCGGCCCGGGCCAGCGCCCGCATCTGACGGTAGCCGATGTGGGGAATAAGCCGCGCGTTTGGCACCAGGGCCGGGTCCGCCGTCATCACACCGGGCACATCGCTCCAGTTCTCATAGAGGTCCGCGTCCATGCCCGCGGCGGCCAGTGCGCCGGTGATGTCCGAGCCGTTCCGGGGCAGTATGCGGATGCTGCCGTCGGGGGCAGCCCCGTAGAATCCCGGTACCACGACGGGCGTATCGGACTTCGCCAGCCGCCCCAGATTGCGCCGTGTGCGGTCTTCATCCAGCGTCCCGTCGGTATTGAAGGCGATCAGTCCGGCGGCGTCTGCCATGGGCAGGCGGGCATATTTGGAAAACGCCAGCGCGCAAAGGTATTCGCCCCGACTGAGGGTGTGGGGCAGTGAGATGGCCACCGCGTCGTATACTGTACGTTCTACCAGGTCGGTCATGTCTGAGATGGCCAGGCCGGCGCAAAGATCGCGGAAGCGATTCATCACTGCCGAGACCGCGTGAGCGAGGGCGGCCGGGTTCTTTCGGGTGTTCCAACAGCGCTCCAGCATCGCCGTCACCTTTTCAGAGTGCGATTCATCGATGCCGGGGGCGGACAGCACCACACAGCGCCGGGCGGGAGAGGCGCGGACAAGACAGTCGATACGTTTCAGGCTTTGTGCATTGGCGGTGGAGCTGCCGCCGAATTTGGAAACGATGATTCCCATGCGATAACCTCCGAGCGTGTTTAAAAACGAATAAATCCGCCGGGGAGAGATCCGGTATGCGGTCTCTTCGGCGTTGCCTGTCGCTTTTGCTGTATACTATGCGCGCCGGGAATCGGGGTGCCTGTGATGTGCGCAAAACCACAGATGTATATTAAAAATACATGAAAAAAAGGGTTTTTTCGTACAGATGTTGTATATATTAATATCGGCGACACAAGCAGGAAAAATGATTTTGCCGGCGAATTATTATCTACTGTCATCTTCAAAATGGTCGGCCAATGTGTATTATCAACCTGAGGGGCGTGTTATGAACGGAAGGTTATCGGATGCCTGGCTGGAGGAGCTGAGATCCCGCGTCAGCCTGGAGGAAGTGGTCTCCGAATACGTCCCCCTCAAACAAAAGGGCCGCAGGTTTTGGGGATGCTGCCCGTTCCACAACGAAAAGACGCCCTCGTTCAGCGTGGACAGCGAAGCGCAGATGTATTACTGCTTCGGCTGCCACAAGGGCGGCACGGTCATCAACTTTGTGATGGACATGGAACGGATGGAATTCATGGATGCGGTGCGCCTGCTGGCGGATCGCGCCCACATGGCGCTTCCCGAGCGAAGCGCCCCGTCCGGACAGGCCGCCGTCAACCGCGATGAGCGGGAGCGCATGTACGAGGCCAACCGGGCCGCTGCCCGATATTACCACGATTTGCTATGGACCCAGGAGGGCGCCGAGGCGCTGAATTACCTCTACGGTCGCGGACTGAACGATTCGGACATCCGCCGCTTCGGCCTTGGAGCCTCACCCAAGGGCTGGGACGGCCTTTTAAGTCATTTGGAGGCCATGGGCTTTGAGGCGGCGCTGCTGGAAAAGGCGGGGCTAGTGGTGCGGCGGGACGACCGCTACTTCGACATGTTCCGTGGGCGGGTGATGTTTCCTATCATCAACGCCCAGGGTCGCGTGCTGGGCTTTGGCGGGCGTGCCATGGGCGACGCCCAGCCCAAGTACCTGAATACGGCGGAGACGCCGGTCTTCAACAAGCGCCAGAACCTCTACGGGCTGAACTTCGCCAGGAAGGAGCGCTCAGTGGGGCATTTGGTGCTGGTGGAGGGGTACATGGACACCGTCTCCCTGCGCAAGTACGGTGTACAGGGTGTGGTGGCCACGCTGGGTACCGCGCTGACCGAGGAACAGGCGCGGCTGATGAAGCGCTACGCCCCAGAGGTGTGGATCAGTTATGACGGCGATGCCGCCGGCCAAAAGGCTGCGCTGCGCGCCCTGGATATTCTGGACGGGCAGAACATCCCCACCAGGGTGATTGACTATCCCGGAGGGATGGATCCGGACGATTATATCAAGGCCAATGGGCTCAGCGGCTTCGAAGCGCTGCCCAGGCACGATTCAACCAGCTATCGCATGATCCGGGCAAAGGATGGCCTGAACCTATCCGAGCAGGAGGGTATGACGCAGTACGCGCTGCGCTGTTGCGGGATTCTGAAAAACGTAAACAGCCCCATCGAAATGGAAAACCACCTGCGCAGGCTGGTGAACGAGACGGGGTACGACCGCGAGATACTGCTCAGGCAGATTGGCGCCACCTCCCAGGCGACGCCCCGGCAAGCGCCACGACAGCGCGTTGCCGTGGAAAAGGCGGCGACCGGCGTCGAAAAGGCGGAGCGTGAACTGATTTCCATGCTCGCCGCGGGGCTGATACCCGGGGATTTGCTGAAGCCCGGGGATTTCACCGATGCCGACCATTGCGCGCTGGCCCAGTGGCTGCTGTCGGGCAAGCCGGCCAGCGCCTATGTGGAAGGCGTCGACGACGATGCCGCGCGTCAGAAAATTATGCAGGCGCTCAACTATGCGCCCCTGCCGACCGATCGGGAAAAGGCCCTGGAGGAGGCGGAGGAGTGTCTGCGCACGATACAGCAAGACAGGGACAGCCAACGATCGGAACAGATCAGACAGCAGATCAACTCGGCAACCGCGGAACAAAAGGCCGAGATGTACCGTCGTATAATGGCTTCCATGAAGGATAACGAGGATTGACCGGTCGAAAGGAGTGGCCCGGATTGAGTAAGACAACCGAAAATCAGGAAGTAATGGCCGCGCGGGTGCGCGAGCTGATAGAGACCGGCAAGTCGAAGGGTGTACTGACCTATAAAGAAATCGTTGAGATGCTGGGGGACGTGGAGCTCAGCCCCGAGCAGTTTGATCGCATACTGGACACGCTGTCCGGCCTGAACATAGAGGTCATCAAGGAGGACGCCATTCCCGAGGCCGAGCTGATCGGCGAAACCGAGGAAGAGGAGATCGACATCTCCGTGCCCGAGGGCATCTCCATCGACGATCCGGTGCGCATGTACCTGAAGGAGATCGGCAAGGTGCCGCTTTTGACGGCGGACGAGGAGATTGAGCTCGCCAAGCGCATGGAGGAGGGCGACGAGGAGGCCAAGCACCGCCTCTGCGAATCCAACCTGCGCCTGGTGGTGTCCATCGCCAAGCGTTATGTGGGCCGCGGCATGCTGTTCCTGGACCTGATCCAGGAGGGCAACCTGGGCTTGATCAAGGCGGTGGAGAAGTTCGATTACCGCAAGGGCTACAAGTTCTCCACCTACGCCACCTGGTGGATTCGCCAGGCCATCACCCGGGCCATCGCCGACCAGGCCCGCACCATCCGCATCCCCGTGCACATGGTGGAGACCATCAACAAGCTGATCCGCGTGTCGCGCCAGCTGTTGCAGGAATACGGCCGTGAACCTCTGCCCGAGGAGATCGCTGCCGAGATGGGCATTCCCGAAGACAAGGTGCGGGAGATCATCAAGATTGCCCAGGAGCCGGTGTCGCTGGAGACCCCCATCGGCGAGGAGGAGGACAGCCACCTGGGCGACTTCATCCCCGACGACGACGCCCCCGCCCCGGCGGAGGCCGCCGCTTTCACCATGCTCAAGGAGCAGCTGATGAGCGTGCTGTCCACGCTGACGCCCCGGGAGGAAATGGTGCTGAAGCTGCGCTTCGGTTTGGAGGATGGCCGCGCCCGCACGCTGGAAGAGGTGGGCAAGGAGTTCAAGGTCACCCGCGAGCGCATTCGCCAGATCGAGGCGAAGGCCCTGCGCAAGCTGCGCCACCCAAGCCGCTCCCGCAAGCTGAAGGATTCCATCGACTGATGGGCCGCAGAGGAGAGATTGCCCTCGATCCGCGCCTGTCGATGATCGCCCGCCTGGTCGGTAAATGCGAATGCTGCGCCGACATCGGCTGCGATCACGGCAGGCTCGGCGCGTCTTTGCTACAAACCGACCAGTGTCGGCAAATGGAACTCACCGATATTTCCGAGCCCTCCCTGGAGAAGGCGCGCAGGCTGATCTATGGGTTGGGACTTACCGACCGGGTTCGGTTCACGGTGGGGGACGGGCTGGCGGCCATGGAGGGGAAGCCCGACGCCATCGTCATCGCGGGAATGGGCGGGGCGACCATGGCGCAGATACTGCAAGCCAGTCCCGAACGGTTGCATGGGGCGAAGCTGGTGCTCCAGCCCAATGTGGCCGCGCCGCAGCTCAGGCAGGCGTTGTGCCGGTTGGGCTACGCCATCACCGACGAGCGCGTGGTCCAGGACGGCCGCAGGTGCTACGTCATCATCCAAGCGGTGCCGGGTAAAGCCGACTACAGTCTGAAAGAATTGATCGTCGGCCCGGTGCTGCTGGCACGGCTGCCCGGGGAATTGAAGCCCTACGCGACCTTCCGGCTGCGGGTGGCGAAGAAGGCCCTTGCGGGTGCCGCGACGTCGGAAGATAAATCGCAACAGGGTCCGTTGGAGCAGGAGATCGCGATTTGGGAGGAGGTCTGCGCATGTCTGCAACGGTAGCACAGGTGCTGGAATTGGTGAATGGCATCGCGCCCTTTGAGCTGGCAGAGGAATGGGACAACGTGGGTCTGCTGGCTGGCCATCCGGATAGCCCTGTGGAGCGCGTGCTGTGCGCCCTGGATCTGCGGTTGGACGTTGTCGAAGAAGCCCGACGCCGGGGCTGCCAGCTGATCGTGACCCATCATCCGATACTGTTCCGGGGCCGGAAGAATCTGCGGGAGACGGACGCGGAGGGTCGATTGCTGTGCGCGTTGGTGCGTTCTGGCATCGCCATGATCGCCGCCCATACCAATTTTGACAACGCCCATCCCGGCGTCAACGACGCGCTGGCTGCGGTGTTGGGGCTTGAAAACGTGGCCGTCCTGGAGAATGGTATGCGCCTGGGAACGGTAAAACAGACTGAATTCGGTTTGTTTTGCGATGCTGTCAGGACCGCCCTTCGCGGCCCGGCGCGCTGCTATGGTGACCTTATGCGCAGGATTCAGCGCGTTGCCGTATTGGGCGGCGCGGGTGAAGACTTCGCCAGGCAGGCCCTTGAAGCGGGCGCGGATGTCTACCTGACCGGCGAGATGGCCTACCATAAGGGGCTGGACGCGGCGGATAACGGGCTCTGCGTCATCGAAGCGGGGCATGCCGCAACAGAATATCCCGCAATTTCATTACTTTGCAGAGGTTTACAAAACGCCGCCGATGCGGTACAATATGGTATATGCGTTCTACAGAGCGAATCTGAAGTGTTTTTCTGAATTATGGAGGGAAAAGGTATGCAGTTGGATACCCTGTGGCAATTCATGCAGGTGGACATGGACGCGGACGGCTTCGAGGCGAAGATGCGCCAGTCGGCAAATCGCCAGAAGCTGCTGAAGCAGCGGGATTTCCTGCGGGACCAGCAGGCGAACATGAAGAAGCTGGAAAACGACGTGGCCGTCATGCAGGACCGGTTCGAAGCCGTGCAGGACGAAGCGGAGCGCCTTGAAAAGGTTCTCGCGTCGCTGGCCGAGGAGCTGGAAAACAATCCGCCCGCTACCCCCGAGGACGTGCAGAAGCAGTCCGAGGCGGTGCGCAAGCTGCTTGACACGCTCTCCCGCTATGAGCAGGAGCTCTCCAAGATGCGCAAGGACGCAGACACCAAGGACCGACAGCAGAAGGAGATTCGCGTTCGCGCGGCCAAGACAAAGCTGGAGTTTGACCAGCTCAAGGAGGTCTACGACAAGGAGTTCAAGGAGGACACCGCCAAGCTGCAGACCATGCGCGCCAAGACGGAGCAGGAGGCCAAGAAGGTCGATCCGAAGCTGCTGGCCAAGTATCGCAGCATCAAACAGCACTGTACGCCTCCGATGGCGAAGCTGATCAACAACCAGTGCAGCGGCTGCTTCATGTCGCTGCCCAGCGCCACACTGCTGGACATCCGCAGCGGCGACAGGATCGTGGAGTGCGACAACTGCGGCCGCATACTTTACGACGCGGGAGAATAAGAGCATACGCAGCGGCGGCACCCGCGCCGCCACTACAGGACGCTGATCATTGTGGAATAATTGTGAGGGCGCCAGACGGTCGCATGCGCCAAGGCGCATGAGGAAAGTCCGAGCACCACAGGGCAGGGTGCCGGTTAACTGCCGGTGAAGGCGACTTCAAGGAAAGTGCAACAGAGATATACCGCGTAAAGGCGGGCTCACCTTCGGGCGGGTTCGCTCCCCTTTGGGGGACGCAAGGATGGAAAGGCGAGGTAAGAGCTCACCCGCGGCTTGGCGACTTGTCCGCGCTGTAAACCCCACTTGGTGCAAGATTGATAGGGAAGCATGGGCGGCGATCCCACGGGGTCCCGACTAGCGGCGGCCCGTCGCGCTTCCGGGTAATCGCTTGAGCCTGCTGGCAACTGCAGGCCCAGACAGATGATCGTCCAATACAGAACTCGGCTTACAGACGCCGCTCACAATTATCATAAAACCCCCGGATGCGTTCATGCTCCGGGGGTTGATTCATAGAGACAGATTCTTCGACTCGGCTACGCTTCGCTCAGGATGAAAACGGTGACCATGTCATCTTATACCAATTTCAATCTAAGGAAATACCGCATAATAAGGGTGGTTGGCTGGCGAGTGAATTTTTCCGTCATGCGCGCCTGCAAATTTCGCAGGCTTGCTGGCGGCAAGTCAAGGAATTTGCAGGATGTGCATGGCGGAAATGGCACCGCCAGACATGCC
>CADBVG010000002.1 GCA_902798105.1 uncultured Eubacteriales bacterium | reverse complement strand
AGCGTCGAAGACCTCATCCGTCTTTCGGCAAAAACGCAAGCGTTTTCACCGAAATCCACCTTCCCCACCGGGGGAAGGCTACTTTTGGGGCCTTCGTCAACAGCTCGACAAATCAGATTTTACCTGACTGAACAGATACGAAAAGACTTGTATGACGCGGCGTGTTTGTCGCGTTTGTTCTCTTGCTTACAGCGGCATTATAGCGCAGGAACCGTCATAGAAGTGTCGCACACCGATGGATGCACACGAGTCACCGGGGACGGTTCTGAATGACTCCATTTTGACGCCTTCACGCCTTTTGCACAATGTTTCTGTTGATTCCCGTTAACCGTTCAATTTGGCGAATGGTCAGCCCCTTGGTCTTTAACTTGCGCAACGCATCGTTTCTCTTCTTTCTATCATAGCTCAGCAGGGCAGTTCCGCTGTCCACACCCAGGGATTTGCGCAATACGTCCAGCGCCCAACTGTCATCGTGCTCCGGCCTGTCGCATTCCAGGCACAGGTCGTCGTTGGGTGCGTCAATGAATGCCTCATACATCGCCTGTTCTCCAAGCAAGCTGCGTATCAGCGAAAGGTCCATGAAGGGGGAGGGGAGATCATATTGTGCGTAGCTGTTCCAGGGATAGCTGCGTGCGTCGCATATTCCCGCTTTTTTCGGGTTATTCAGTATATATCGAAAAACCGTCAGCAGGTATGCATCATCTTCAACGGGTTCGCTCAAATACCGGTCTTGGAGCAGATGCCCGTTTCGTCGATACTTTCTGTTGAAATATTGAGCATAGCTGATCCCCAGCTTTTTCATAAACAGCGGTGTGCTTTTCTTCTGGTCATTGACAAGCAGATGGACATGGTTCTCCATCAGACAGTAGGCGCAAAGCCTGACTTCCGTTTCTCCGCAAACCCTTTCAAGTACCGAAAGGAACCGTTCATAATCCGCTTTTTCTTCAAACATGATTTGCTTCCCGATTCCTCGAATAATCAAGTGCATGTATCCAAATTCACTCAATTTTCTGGCTTGCCTAGGCATTGCATGTTCCCTCCGACGATTGATATGAATGGCTGTATTATAGCGCATGAGAAAGGAGGAGTCAACAAGAACCGTCCCCGGTGACTTACGGGCCTGTTGCACGACGTCGGTGGACTGGGGGCCGGAGAGGCCCTTCTCCGTCCTTCGCAGGAAGCCCAGCTGCGTCACCGCCAGCCAGGCGATGACCAGCGCGACGATGAGAATCAAAACCAGCGCCAGGCCCGAGGCGCGGCCGGAATTGTGGTGTTTCATGGGTGCTTTCCTCCCGGTGTCATAGGTCGGTCATGCGGGCTTGCCCTTGCGCCTGCCCCGCAGGTGCGCGATCATCAGCGCCACCAGCCCGACCAGCGCCGCGGCGCTGAGGTACAGGCCGTAGTTCAGCCATGCGGGGGTGAACCGCATTTCGTAGATGTGATTACCCTCGGGTGCTTCAACGGACATGAACAAATCCCACGTTTTGTCAATGGGAACCTTCTGCCCGTCGATGGTGCAGGTCCAGCCCTCGTCCCAGGGGAGGGTGAAGAGTATGCGCTGGTTGGCATCGGCGTTGAATTCGCCGGTGAGGTGGTTGTCCTGGATGACGTTGAAGCTGCAATCCCGGGCGTTGAGCTGCCTGGCGTAATCGACCAGCACGTTCAGGTTCTCGGTGGCAAAGACCAGGTTTGCGCAGTAGCCCCGCAACAGGTCGCCAGAGCCGATGTTAGCCTGCAACGGTATCTTGCCGGTCACGGTTTCGCCCGCCTTGTAGACGCCGCAGAGGTGGATGGCGGGTTCGGATAGACCGACGGTAGAATCAGGGATAGAGGTATCGAAGTAGTACAGCGGCCCGTCCGAGGGCGCAGTCAAGGTATATTCGATGTAGGTGGTGGGTTCAGCCTCCGTTTCGCCACCCTCGTCCTTTTCCGCATTGGAGGCGGTAAGGGCCGCGCTCTCGGCCAGCTCGGTGCTGGTGATAGTCTGTTCAGTGAAGTCGCTGTGCATGTGATAGGTCACGTCCGGCTGATGGGTGAAGATGTCCGCTGTGCCGCCGGTCATGGCCTTCCATATGTCGTTCATGTTGTCGAACAGATTCTCGCCCGGTTCAATGCTGCATGCGATGGCGTCGGCGAGTATGGCGGGGGAAAGGAAGTTGTCGCTTTCATAAATGCTCTTGTCCGCCAGCGTAACGAGCTGCTCATAGCCCTTGATTTTTGCCAGATCGTTTTCCGCAATCACGTATTTCAATCCAAGCAATGCGTCGGTGGCGGCGGGAATGCCTTTGGAATACCAGTGTCGCATGTCGAATCGGTTTAGACCCAGGCGATTCAGTCCGCGATGAACAAACCAGCGTTCGCCGGGGCCGGAGTGGCTGACGCCGTTGTAGTTGTACAGATAGGGGTCCGCGCCAACGCTGACGCTGTCAGATATTTCCTTCTCCATGCGGAAGAAGCCATCTTCCGCATGGTTCAGCGCATCAATGAGCGCTCCGTTGGTCATGGTGTTTTCTCGGTATTGATCCAAATCCAGTTCCCATTCCTGCATACCCTTGATCGAGAGCACGTAGTTGGCATATAAATTGCCGCATACCACCAGCAGCAGGAACATTACGAGTACCCGCCGGGGGGTGTGCTCGGGCTTGGTCTTGTACAGCCAAAATCCCAGCGCCATCAGGCCCAGCAGCGCCAGGTCCAGCACCACCGCGCCGCCGCTGATGAATTCGTATTTCGTGCTGAAAACAAGTATGGTGGCCACAAGGAGTACCACGCCGCAACGCTTCAAATCCCCGAAGGTTGTGACATCAATATATTCAAACTGTTCCGCTGCAATGTACAGCAGCCAGAAAGAGAACACAAAGGAATAGCGATAGGGGAACCAGTTGGTCACGGTAAAGCCGTGCATGATGTTGGAAAATACGGGAAGATAGAAGGTCAACAGATAAAAACCCAATACCACACCCGCCGCGGTCTTTTTGCGCTTGGAAATCTGCCGGTTCATAAAGAACAGTATCACCAGCGCAACCGCCAAAATGCCGCAGAATATGTTGGGAAGGCCATCCACCAGTTCATAGATATTGTTCGCGCCGGAGTACAGTTTTGAAAATATCTGTATGAATGGCGCTTTTTCGGTGAAGGTGTAGTTTTCCAGCGTGGTCTGATTCATTCGACCGCCGCCGGAATAGGCCTTCAGCGCCGGCAGCCACATCGGCGCGGCCAACAGACCGGCGACGATGGAAGAGACGGCCCACTTGCCGAACAGCCGCCCGCGCTTTCCCGCAAGGGCGTTGTCGGTATACAGCTTGGCAAGGAAGAATACCACGGAGGCCACGCAGAGCATGAAGCCGAAGTAGAAATTGAAGAAGCTACAGTAGGCAAGCGAGAGTATGTACAGCAGGGGCGATTTTCCCCTGCACAGCCACACGAGGCCCAATATCACCAGTGGCAGCGTTTGCGGGCCAATGAAAAACAGCGTTTGATAGCAGTTGACCACGCTAAAGCCGATCATGGCGTAGCTGGTGGAGAAGATCAGGTGGGAGGATTTGTGGCCATAGACTCCAGCGAGCAATATGTACATGGTCAGGCCGCAAGCCGCCATGTTTACGATGCTGATCCAGGCAAACCAGGCAGGCAATGTCTCCAGTTTGGCGAACAGGCACAGCAGTAACACCGGGTTGAAGCCGCCCCAGGCCAAAAGGCTCCACTCGTTACCGCCGATGCCATTGTTTAGCGAATAGAAGAAGTTCTCCTCGCCTCTCAACAGACGCTGTAAAAAAGCAACGGTGTTCAGGTAATATCTGCCGTCAGAGATGGCGAGGTTGTGCTTGTCCCCAAAGGGCATGATACGCAGGCCAATGACACCTATAACTATCACAAAGAAAGGGATTGCAAAGGAGAGGCAGACATACAACCAAGGGCGCTGTTTCTGTGTCTTAACTTCTGCTTGTGGTTTTCTTGCTCGCTTCTTCATCGAATCATCCTTGCTGTTAGTTGATGTGATGTTACTGGAAAAAAGAAAGGCCCCGTCCCGCATACAAGGACGGAGCCCATTCCTGTTTTGCAGGAATCTTCTTATATGCCACCTTCCCGGAGATGGCCTACATGCTAATTAGTTTGCGGTGATTGTAACCGAGGCAACATCTTTACCGGATCCCTCGATCTTAACGAGCCATGTCTTACCACTGGTGACGGTATCCGGTATGGCGACAGAGCCTTCCTTGCCATCAATCTGAGTCATGAGGACACCGGAAGTGCCCTGCCAGCCAGTCTGAGCCTGCTTAGCGGTGACCGACATGGACTGGTCATTGCCGGTAGTGATGTATTCAGCAACCATAGCAGCGTACGCAGAACGCACGTTGGCGATATCAGTGGACTCGCGGCTCTTCTCCAGCTGGGTGGTGAACACCGGGATGGCGACGGCGACGAGGACGGCGATGATCGCGACGACGATCAGCAGCTCGGCCAGGGTAAAGCCCTTATTGTTGTTCTTCTTCAATTCAAGTCATCCTTTCTACATGTAGATTGTTGGAACTCACGCGGCTCACGGCCGGTTGCCGCGTGAGCCGGATATGTATCTTTCTGGCTGCCGGGAACAGCCGGGAAAGCGGGTTGGGGGTGTGCCATATATTGGCACGGGTTCACTCTTACATTGTAACACAGATGCGTGGTTTTTGCAATAGTTTTACAAAAATTCTTTTGAATACAACTCTTCCCTCAAGGGGGTGATTTCTGGCCTTTAAGCCATGCGTTGTGCCATCTTTCGATTGCGCTTTGCCAAGGCATCCATCATTTCGGCCCACAATTCCGGTGTCTTTTGCGGGTCAATTTCAGGGCAATCTTCATCCTCTACAATGGGCATCTGTGATGATGCCTCTATTTCCTTGATCTGTTCTTTGCTAAGCTGAACGCACAATTCTTTCCGTTGCACCATGTATTCCACCTCCATCATGGATCGATTCGTGGCCTTCTGCCATAAGAAGCGTTGTCGTAAGCGCGTCGTTCACCTGGTGAAGCAGGACGTGCGGATATCAAGCGAAAATCCGGGTCTTCTTCGTCGCCTCGCTCACAATAGACTACAGTAATTATATTATGAACAAGTCCAATCGTAAAGTACCTATTTTCAAAAGGCGTGCTGTGTGTACGATCCGGGAAATCAAGGCGCAGGTTATCCAGAAAAACATGGGCAGCGGTTTCAAAGCTTATGCCATGTTTTTGTTTGTTTATGGCATTTTTTGGTAGAATCCCAAATAAATCCCATTCCTTCCAAGGAATACCTGACATCTGACACAAGGTCCACCTCTTTGCCTGTAATTTAGCTGTTCGCCGCGGCGCTGTCGGCGGGGAGGCCGGCGTCGGGGGTGCCGCCCACCATGGTCTCGTAGAAGGTGGCGGCCTGCCGCACCACCACAGTGCCGTCGTTCTCCATGGCGCAGCTGGCGTCGCTGACGATGCACCGGTCGTGGCTCTGGCACAGCCGGGCCATGATCTCATGGGCGGAGGCATAGCTGTCGGTGCGGTATTCCAGGGTGAAGCTGCGGCGGATCTGGTCGCCGGCGCGGGTGACGTTGGAAAAGGTCACCGAGTATTGCAGCGTGTCGGCCAGTATGGTGTTCAGGAAGGCCACCTCGGCCTTGCTGTTGTTGTAGCTGCCCATCCACGATTTCTGCCCCGAGGCCTCCAGCGCGTCCATGCTGTTCTTGATGCCCTGGGCTGCGGCCAGCCGCGCCTGGGCGGCGTCCAGCTCCGTTTGCAGCATCTGGGCCTCGGACTGGGCGTTGGTGATGGACTGGCGCACGGTCTTTTCCACGAACTGGTAGTAGAACAGGCCCAGCAGGATCAGCGTCAGCACCGCGATCAGTATCTTTTCGGTGCGGGTGAAATCACGGCTCATTATCTTCACCGGTGCTCGCCTCCCCTCCGACAAACTGAGTGACCTTCTTCATGTCCTCCAGCAGCTTGTTGCCGCTGCCCTCGCCGGCGACCTCCTCGACGGTGATCTCGCCGTCCGGCTTTTGCAGGTACACGATGAACCGGGCCCAGACGCCCTCCTGGTTGGTCCTGCGGACGTCCCGGTTGGCGGTGACGATGGCGCAGTTGTCCACGATGGGGCTGCGCTCGACCTGCTGGCGCAGCTCGTTCAGCCGCTCCAGGGTCTGGCCGTTGACCTCTATGGTGAGCAGGTTGTCGGTCAGGCTCCACCGGTTGACGATGTACTCCGGCACGGGCACCAGCTGCTCCAGCATGTCCAGCCGCTCCCGCTGGCGGGCGTCCACCAGGCCGTCGTTGTCGGTGACGGGGGCGTCGCGGAACATGCTCTTGAGGATCGCGGCGATTTCATCCTCGGTGGGGCCGGGCTCCACCACCGGCAGTATGCTGTCCACCAGGGCCAGCACCAGTGTGCGGTCCACCAGGTTCAGCTCCGCGGCGGTCATGCCCTCCAGGGTGTAGTGGGCGTAGGTTTCGCCGATGTCGCCGATGTTGTCCAGGGCGTCCATGGCGCTGTCCAGGTCCCGCTGGAGCGTGGCGACCTGGGCCTGGGCCCGGGACATGGCGTTCAGCCGGTCGATGACCATGTACTTGCTGAAAACCCCCGCCAGCACCACGATCAGCAGAACGCCAAGTATGGCCGTCAGCGGATTGATTTTGTTTTCATCTACCAAAACCAGGTTTATGGAGCGCTTGGTGGGCATCTTGCCCTTCAACAGGCTTTTGCCCTTGCCCTGGTTTGGCTTGGCCTTCTTTGCTGCCACGTTTATCCCTCCGAAATCAGCTCATCGCAATGCCGATGGCCTGAACAAAGCTGTTGCACGACTCTATGGCGTCGCCCCCGGGCACCAGCTCGGTGGCGGGGTGCAGCTGCAAATCCAGCATGTCGCCGATTACGTCGGCCAGGGGCTTGATCACCGCGCCGCCGCCGCACAGCCACAGGTCGGAAAGCACGCTGTTGGGGTTGCTGAAGCGGTAGAAGTTCATGGCCCGCATCAGCTCAACCGCGATGCTTTCGTAGGCGGTGTGGCATTCCTCCCGGTCCTGGCAGTTGTCGTAATTGCTCATCAGGTAGGTGTGGGCCAGGTGGGTGTCCACGCCGTAGGCGTCGGCCAGCACGTCGTCCAGCCGACTCATGCCCACCTCCAGCACGCGGGTGGCCACGTGCCGGTCCCGCTTGAACATATACATGCGGATGGACTGGTTGCCCAGGTCCAGTATGCCGTATTCATCGCCGAAGCCGGACAGGAACTCATTTTGGGCGCGGATCAGTTCGATGTAGCTGCACAGCGCCGGGGCGCTGCGCACCAGCCGCAGGCCGGCCTTGCGCAGGGTCTCCTGGGCGTCCTCCAGCAGCGAGCGGTGCGCGCCCACGGCCAGCAGCTCCATGGTGGGCTCGGGGGCCTCGGCCCCTTCCTCGCCCTCCGGGGCTACGGCTTCGGCCCCGGCGGCCTGTTGGCTGGAGTCCGACACCACGGCGTAGTCAAACACGTATTCCTTGCGCTCGCCGGTGATGTAGTCGTTGAATTCAAAGGGGAGGTTGTATTCCAGCTGGTCCACCGTCATCGGCGGGATTTCCACGTTTTTGATGAATACCACCTCGTTGGGCAGCACGAAGGCCGCGTGGTTCGCCCGGAGCTTGTTTTGCTTCATCACGGTGCGCAGCAGCTCGGCCATCGACTCGCGGGAGGTGATTCGGCTTTCCCGCATCAGGTTTTCGGGCATGTCGGCAGTGGCTACCCGCAACACGCGCTTGCCCTTGACCAGCGCCAGCTTCAGCTGGTCGTGGCCGATGTCGATGCCCAGTATCGTCTTTGCCATGGGTTATCCTCCTGTAGCGGCGGCCCCCGGGCCGCCATTTTTGCCGATGGCATGTGGCGGCGCAGTCGCCGCCGCTACATCAGGTTTGTTTGTCACATATTACATCAGCAGTCCCCGGTACCACGCCACCAGCGGCGCGCCAAACAGCAGCATGACCGCCGTGGCCACGGCGATGGAGGGGCCGAAGGGGAAGGCGCGGGCCTCTTCGCCGCGCCGCAGCGCGTGGAACAGCAGCCCGACCACGCAGGCCAGCACCAGCGCGAACAGCGCGCCGATGGGGCCCAGGTACAGCCCCACCACGGCCATCAGCTTGATATCGCCGCCGCCCATGGTGTCCCGGCCCATGATTTTGTCCATGGCCAGGGAGACCAGCAGCAGCCCGCCGCCCATCGCCACGCCGGCGATGAGGTGGGTGATGATCTCGCCCCGGCCCATGCCCACGAAGGGCAGCGCCGCCAGCCACGCCAGCAGCGCCACGATGTGGCAGCCGTCGGGGATGATCATGGCGTCCAGGTCCGTCAGCGTCAGCAGGAACAGGCACCCCAGGAACACCCAGTTGCGCAGGCACAGCACCGTCAGGTCGAAGCGCAGCAGGCACAGCACCGTCGCCAGGGCGAAGATGAGCTCGGTCAGCGGGTAGCGGACGGAGATTTTCGTGCCGCAGCTTTTGCAGCGGCCCCGCTGGATCAGCCAGCTGAACACCGGCACCAGCTCCAGCGGCCCCAGCACATGATGGCAGTGGGGGCAGTGGCTGCGGCCCTTGATGAAGGGTTCGCCGTGGACGATGCGCCAGGCGACGCAGTTCAAGAACGAACCCGCCACCGCGCCGAAGCAGGCGGCCATGACCACGCAGAAGATCAGCAGGGGACGGTATTCATAAATCGACATTTTGCGCCCCCCTCGACTTCTTCTTACCTCAGCTTATGGTTCAACCTTAACTATAATGCAAATCCGCCCTGCTGTCAAGACGGATATGTAGAAAATATTATGGCATATTACAGAAATATTACGGATAAATCAGTGAAGGGCGGGGAAACGGCAGTAGGGATGACCGGGTTGGTCGGTGTGGCGGCGGATTTTTGTTTGTGCGTTTACTGCTGCCAGTAGGCGTCGCCGGACCAGCCGTCGTCGGCCTTCCAGATGGCGCAGTGGTTTTCGTCGGCGTAGACGAAGTAGAAGATGTCGCCCTCCTCCACGTCCTCGGCGGGAAAGCTGCCCTCGCCGGCCAGCCCGTAGAAGGCCACCACGCCGTCGAAGCCGTCGGTGGTGCCCGTGCCCCGGCGCAGCTTTTGCACCTTGTCCACCCGCACGCAGGACAGCGGCAGGCTGTTGAGCGTGATGTCCACGGCGTCGGGCTCCACGCCCTTGCTGATGCGCAGGGTGCGGCGCCGCGCTTCCCGCAGCAGCTCCAGCGCCCGGGAGGCGTTCAGCCGCACCCGCTGCCGCTTGTCCCTGTCGTGCAGGCCGCACAGGGGCTCGTAGATGCCGTCGGCGTTCTTGATCAGGTATACCTCGCCTCCGGCGGGGCAGATGTTGGGGCGGGCGATCATCACCTGGTCCAGCGTGTTCATGGCGTCCTGGACCGAGCCCTCCTTGAAGCGGCCCAGGTATTCGATGATCAGGCCGTCCTTGGCGGACTTCATGGCCTGCTCGCAGGAAAGCCGCTGCGACAGCAGGCGCAGGTCGTCCCAGGCGGGCAGCAGTACGACCACCAGCATCACGGCGATGGCCGCCAGCAGTACCGCGATCACGCGGTTGACACCGCCGCGGTTTGAACGTAGCTTCATACGGGTCGCCTCTCGTTGCATTACATCCCGGCGTACATGCCAAACATGGCCATGTAGATGGCGATGACGATGAACCCGGCAAAGCCGGCCAGGAACACCAGTATTGCGGGCTCCAGCTTGGCCAGGGCGTCGGCGGTGGCCTGCTCCAGCTCGTTATCGTAGTATTCGGCGGTCATGCCCAGGGTGTTGGCCAATTCGCCGGATTCCTCACCCACGGCGGCCATGTCCACCAGTATGGCCGGCAGGCAGTCGGCTTCCCGCAGGCAGTGGCCCAGGGTGTGGCCCTCCTCCAGGCGGGAGGAGATCTTGCCGACCTCCTGGCTGATGAAGTAGTTGTCCATCACGCGGGAGGTGATGGATATGGACTTGGTCATCGGCAGGCCGGCCTGCAGCATCATCGTCATGGTGTTGGCGAACTGGCTGGCGGCGTTCAGGTTGGCGATGTTGCCCAGCACCGGCAGCTTCAGCTGCAGCTTGGCCAGGTTCACGCGACCGGCCTCGGTGTTGCCGTAGAGCTTGTAGCTCAGGCCGACGGCGGCGAAAACCCCCAGGATGACCAGTATGTTATTTCGGAAGAAGTCTGACATGCCGATCAGGATCTGGGTGGGGATGGGCAGTTCGGAGCCCTGCTCGGCAAAGATGGCCGTGAAGGTGGGCACCACCTTGACCATCAGCACGATGACCACGATGATGGCTACGATCAGCACGAAGATCGGGTAGATCAGCGCGCCGCGCACCTTGCCCTTCATCTTGCTCTGCTTGGCGTAGTGCTTGCTGATGGAATCGAAGGCCGTGTCCAGGGAGCCGGATTCCTCGCCGGCGCGCACGGTCTCGATGAAGGTGACGGGAAACAGCTTGCGCCCCCGCTCGGTGAAGGCCGTGGCCAGCGATCGGCCGCCCTCCACGTCCTTGGCCACCTGCTCCAGTACGCGCTTGAGCGGCTTGTCGGTCATCTTGTCGGCGATCAGCTCCACGGTGCGGGAGATGGGAATGCCGGCCCGCAGTATGACCGAAAACTGGCTGCACATCAGCGTGAAGGCCTTGTCGTTGAGCTTGTTGCCGCCGACGTCCAGGCTCATGAACTGGGACAGCTTGCCGCCGGTTTTGACCTCGCTGAGCTGGGAGACGATGGAATAGTTCTCCTTGATCTTTGCCGCGGCGTCCAGCTCGTTGAAGGCCTCGATGACGCCTGAAACCTTCTTGCCGTCCTGGGAAACGGCGGTGTATTTATAGGTGGGCATAATGCCTCCTTCATTACCGTTCGGTCCTGTACGTTACCGGGGTGCGCAGCGGCGGCCATGGGGCTGCCGCTACATTTCCTTCGCCGCGGGCTGAGCGGTCATGTTTGTGTCATGTCTATGCGTTCTTGCGCACGTACTCCGTCTCGTGGGCGAAGCGCAGGGCGTTGTCCTTGGAAATCTGGCCGCCGCGCACCAGGCGCACCAGGGCCTGGTCCATGGTCTGGCCGCCGATGGCGGCGCTGGTGGCGATGGTATTGGCGATCTGGGGGGTGTTGCCGTTGCGGATCAGGTTGCGTATGGCGTCGTTGACCACCATCATTTCCACGGCCAGCGCCCGGCCGCCGCCCTTCTTGGGGATCAGCTGCTGGGTCAGCACGGCTTGCAGGCACATGGACAGCTGCAGGCGGATCTGGGTCTGCATGCCCTCGGGGAATACCTGCACGATGCGGTCCACGGCGTCGGAAGCGCTGCCGGTGTGCAGCGTGCCGAACACCAGGTGGCCGGTCTCGGCGGCGGTGATGGCGGTTTCGATGGTCTCGCGGTCGCGCATCTCGCCGATCAGTATCACGTTGGGGTCCTCGCGCAGGGAGGCGCGCAGGCCGGCGGCGAAGGACATGGTGTCCTTGCCCACCTCGCGCTGGTTGATGGCGCACTTGTCGGGGGTGTAGATGTACTCCACCGGGTCCTCAAGGGTCACGATGTGGGCCTTGCGGGTGTGGTTGATGAAGTCCAGCAGCGCGGCCAGGGAGGTGGACTTGCCGCTGCCGGTCTCGCCGGTGACCAGCACGATGCCCTTGTGCAGGTCCGGCAGCTTCAGCGCCGCCGGGGGCAGGCCCAGGGTGTCCAGCTTGGGGATGCGGTCGGACAGCAGGCGCAGCGCCACCGACGGCGCGCCCTGCTGGCGGAAGATGTGGATACGGCAGCGGTTGCCGGCGTAGGTGTTGGCGGCGTCCAGCTCGCCGGTGCGCAGGTAATCGTCGTAGGCCTCCGGCGTGCCCGCCAGCTCCCGGGCATAGGCCACGCAGTCGGACAGGGTCAGCGGGGTGTCGTCCATGTTCTCCAGCTGGCCGTCCTTGCGGTACTTGGGCGGCAGGTTCAGGATCAGGTGAATGTCCGACGCGCCGTCCTGTCGCGCCTTCACGACGAGTTGTTCGATGGTCATAGGCATGTTTCTGTTCCTCCTGTTATCAGATGTCCTCATAGATCACGCGCAGCACCTCATCGCCGGTGGTCTTGCCCTCCTCCACGAGGCGGATGGCGTTTTCGCGCAGGGAGACGAAGCCGATGGAGGGGTCCTTCAGCAGGGCCTCCAGCGCCTCGCGGCCCGCGCCCTTGGCGATCAGGCGGCGCACCTGGATGGTGAGGGGGAAGATTTCAAACACGGCGGTCCGGCCGCGATAGCCGGTGTCGAAGCACTCGGGGCAGCCCTTGCCGCGATAGAACACCCGGTTGGGGTCATAGGGCAGGCCCAGCTCGTTCTGTTCCTCCTCAGAGGGGTTGTAGGGCTGGGAGCAGTTGGGGCAGATGCGGCGCACCAGGCGCTGGCTGAACACGCCCTTCAGCGCGCTGGCCACCAGGTAGGGCTCCACGCCCATGTCGATCAGGCGCTCCACGGTGCCCAGGGCGTCGCTGGTGTGCAGGGTGGACAGCACCACGTGGCCGGTGATGGCCGAGCGCATGGCGATGTCCGCCGTCTCACCGTCGCGGATCTCGCCCACGGCGATGATGTCCGGGTCCTGGCGCAGTATGGAGCGCAGGCCGCTGGCGAAGGTCATGCCCACCTTTTCGTTGATCTGCACCTGGTTGACGCCGTCGATGTTGTATTCCACGGGGTCCTCCAGCGTGACCAGGTTCACGTCCCGCTGGTTCAGATCGCCGATCATGGTGTACATGGTGGTGGATTTACCGCTGCCGGTGGGGCCCACGATCAGTATGACGCCGTTCTTGATGCGGATGAGCTTTTTGTATTTCTCCATGTCGTCACCCACGAGGCCGATGCTGTCGCGGCTGAGGCGCATGCCGGACTTGTCCAGCAGGCGGGCCACGATCTTTTCGCCATACACGGTGGGCAGTGTGGAAATACGCAGGTCGATGTCCTTGTCCCGCATCTTCACGTTGAAGCGGCCGTCCTGCGGCACGCGGCGCTCGGTGATGTCCAGGCCGCTCATGACCTTCACGCGGCTGGTGACGGCGGCCTGCAGCTCCCGGGGGACGGTCAGTATGTCGCGCAGCAGTCCGTCGATGCGCATGCGCACCGAAAACTCGGTCTCACGGGGCTCCATGTGGATGTCGCTGGCCCGCTCGGTGATGGCGCGCTCAATGATGGCGTTCACCAGGCGGATGGCCGGGGCCTGGCTGACGGAATCCTCGCTGACGGAGCTTCCGGAGAAGGCGCTGTCAACCGAGGCGGTGGTCTCGCCGCTGATGGCGGCCTCGCGCTTCATCTCCTCGATGGCCTTGGCGGCGCCCTCGTTGCCGTAGAGCACCTGTATGGCCCGCTCCACCGCCGAGGACATGGCCACCATGGGTACCACCTTGCGGCGGGCGGCCTTGCGGACCTCCTCGATGGCGTAGAAGTTCAGCGGGTCGCTCATGGCGATGTACAATTCATCGCGGTTGAGGCGCACGGGCACCACCTGATACTGCTTGGCGATGTTCTTGGGCACCATCTGTACCAGCTCGGTGGGGATGTTGACCTTGCTCAGGTCGATGAATTCGATGCCCAGCTGCATCTGCAGGGCTTCGATCAATTCACTCTCGGTAATGAAGCCGTTTTCCAGCAAAACGGTGCCCAGGCGCTTGCCCGTGCCCTTTTGCAGCTGAAGGCCCTCCTGGAGCTGCTCTTCAGTGATCAGACCCGCCGAGATCAGCAGGTCGCCCAGGCGGAGGTAGCCGCCCTTTTTCGGCTTCTTTTCGGTGTTGGTTGCCGGTATTGCCATGGGATCGCCTCGGTTTCGTGATGGGATTGTGGAAATCGTTTTCTATTGATTGTGGTAATTTATAACTACCCTATTATATTTCATTTTATCCCAAACGGGCGTGGGTGTCAACGGATAATTGCGGACAATGGGCGCACAATGCGGTGAAGAAAATGAGGTGGAGGCGGGAAACGGGCAGCGGGCCCGGAATCTGAAGCGATTCCAGAGCCCGCTGTGAAGGCTGCTCATTCGCAGATATCCTCGTCCTCGTAGGAAAGCACCTTTCGGATGCGCTTCGCATCCTTCTCGCTCAGGCCGGGGATGGCGGCCAGCTGTTCGTCGCTCATGGCCTTCAGCGGGTCCACGGTGTCGATGCCGGCCAGGGTCAGCGCCTTCATCGCCGCGTTGCTGAAGTCATACATGTAAATGCTTCTCGGGTTGTCGTCGTCCTCCCAGTCTTCCTCGTCCTGGGGCCCGTCCCAGGGTTCATCAGCCTCATCGGAATCCGCCAGGTACAGTTCGTCAAAAATGTCGGCGGGCGGGCCGTCCTCAATCCATTCACCGTCGCTGAAGCGGGACCAGGCCTTGTCGTTTTCCCCCAGCTTGAACAGTTCCATGGCAAGCTGGATGGAGACGTCGTTGCTGTCTTCCTCGATGGTGCGGATGGTGGTGACCACGCGCACGGTGGAGTTGCGGCTGTCGTCGGCATCCCAGTCGAAGAAGGGACCGTTCCAGAGCGCCTTCGCGCCTTCGTCCATGATACCGGACAGGTAGCGGTCCAGAGACGCGTCATCCAAGTAGAAATTGTTGGGATCAAAGCCGTAGGCGGTGAGCAGGTCCGAGGTCTTCGAGGCGATGTCGGTCAGGATCAGCAGCCGGGTGATCTTCTCCTGGATCGACTGGGATACGCTGGCCATCAGGTCGTTCCGGGGTACGGAAGTGAGCCCCTGCAGCAGCGTCTCCATGGAGACCTCGCTGACCGGTTGGCTCTGCATGTGCTCCCGCCGGCGCTTGCTGAAATCGATGATGTTGTCTGACATGGTGTTCCTCCTTAGGATGTGTTTGATGATTCTATAATAACTGAAGCAACGTCGGATGTCCATAGTCTGGCCAAAATTTGTCGAAGAGGCGGGCCTGAAATGGCCGAAAAAGCCCCCTCAGACAATAAGAAATGAATATGATTTCAAGGCAAAATGTGTTTGAATTTTAATGGTTCACAGTAGACATCGCAATTGTGCTGTGCTATTATTACTATAGTTAGGTATCGGTGATAATAGGCGGATTATGCAATTCGACCTTCGTCACCCCTGACTGCCTTCGTCAACAATAGGATTGACGGGGGCAAGGACTCAGACATGCGCTCAAAGCGAACGCTGGGCATCAGTGGCGGGGAGGGCGTGTGAACATAGCGACAGAAAAAAATTGCCGGGGTGCCGGAGGGCGGAACCATGCCTGTTCGGTCCCGTTATGCTTATTAAAAACGTGACTGAGAGACCTGAACGCGGGAAAGCTGAATACGCATCTGATTCGAAACGGCGGGGCTGTACCCTTGGACAAGGGTCGGCGCGGCGCTATACGGCGATCATCCCGACGCTGAACGCCGCGGCTACGCTGCGGCGGCAGGTGCAGGCCATCCTGGACCAGAGCGCGCCTCCCGATGCGATCATCGTCATCGATTCCGACTCCGATGACGGCACGGCAGAGTTGGCTGCGTCCATGCCGGGGGTGCGGGTGATGTCCGTGAAGCGGAGAACCTTCGATCACGGCGGTACCCGAGACATGGCCATTCGCGCAAGCGACACGCCTTTTGTGATACTGCTCACCCAGGACGCCCTGCCGACGGACGCGCACTGGGCGGCGGCGCTGCTGGCGCCCTTCGGGGATGAGCGCGTGGCCGCGGTCTGCGGCAGGCAGGTGGCCCGCAACGATGCCCGGGCCTGTGAGAAGGCTGTGCGGGCGTTTCGCTACCCGGACGAGAGCATCGTTTGGAGCAGCGCGGACCTGCCCAGGCTTGGTGTTCGGGGGTACCTGCTGTCCGATGTATGCGCGGCCTATCGCCGCAAGGCTTACGACGCGGTGGGCGGCTTCGAGCATCCGATTTCGACCAACGAGGACATGTTGATTGCCGCCGACCTGCTGAACGCGGGGTATTGGCTGGCCTACAGCGCCGAGGCGAGGGTATGGCATTCCCACAACCATACGCTGAAGCAGGAGTATCTCCGCAACCGGCTGATCGGGGAGTTCCTGGTGCGCTACAGCGATCGCTTCGCCCAGACCGGCGAAACGGGCGAGGGTCTCAGGCTGGTGCGCCATGTCTCCGCAGAGTTGGTTCGTCAGAGAAACCCAGGCCAACTGGTGTCTTTTTGGCTGGACTGCGGGGCCCGGCTGCTGGGGAACCGGGCCGGCAAGCGTCGGGGCAGGCGGGAAGCGGGGGCGCGGAGCAGGAGTGATGAATAGGAGCGACAGGACGCTGGAGATCCTGATGGCCGTCTACAACGGCGAGGCCTTCCTCCCGGAGCAGCTGGATTCCATACTGTGCCAGAGCGACGGGCGGTGGCGCCTGACGATTTCCGACGACGGGTCCACGGACGGCTCCGGGGCGATTATCGACGACTACGTTCGCCGGTACCCGGACCGGATTGCGCGTTACCACTCCGGCAGGCGCTTCGGCAATGCCCGGGATCATTTCTTTTACTTGATGGCCCGGTGTGACGCGGATTATATGCTGTTCTGCGATCAGGATGACGTGTGGTATCCCGACAAGGTGCTCAAGACGCGGAAGGCCCTCGAAGACGCGGAAACGGAATGGGGGAGGGATATGCCGGTGCTGGTATTCAGCGACCAGACCCCCACCGATGCCGAACTGAAGCCGCTCGCGCCATCGCTGATGCGCTATCAGGGCCAGTACTTCAGCCATTTCGACTATCGAAGCCTGCTGATGCAGAACGTGGTCACCGGCGGCGCGATGGGCGTCAACAAGGCGCTGGTCCGTCTGGCAGGGGGCAGGGGAGATACCCCCGGAATCATCATGCACGACTGGTGGCTCGCCGTTGTGGCGGCCCGGTTTGGAAAGATTATCTACATCGACGAGCCGCTGGGCGTCTATCGCCAGCACGGTGAAAACGCTGTCGGCGCGAAGAATGTCGGAAGCGCGGCGTACGCGCTGGACCGCCTGGGCGCAATTGGCAGCGTGCGCCACTCGATTTTGGGGAAAAAGGCGCAGGCCCGGGCGTTTCGTCTGGCCTATCGGGATGAGCTTGGGCCCCAGGACGAGCGGTTCCTGGTCCAATTTGAGAAGCCCAGGAGCGGCCTGGCCTTCTATTGGCGGCACCTCGGGCTGATACACGGCGTGAAGCGGAAGGCCGGCATGGCCCTGCTGGGCTGATTGTCGCGGACAATGGGAATGAAAGGGCCAAGGAAATGACCGGGCGGGATAGAAACGCGGGAAAGCGCCGGGTTCTGTTGATATACCGGGCATTGACCCCGTCGGTGCGGCTGTGCGGCCACTGCCAGATGGAATACCTGGCGACCCGGGGCAGGCTGGAATACCGCGCGGTTCAGGAGTTGAAGCTCCGGGTCCAGGATATCAATTGGGCGGATATCGTGCTGCTGGGCAGGCTGGACAGCTGGTACGAATATCAGTTGGCTCAAATGGCCCGCGGGGCGGGGAGATACATCGCCTATATTCTGGATGACGACCTGTTGAACATTCCGTCCCAGGTCAGTAGCGCCAGGTATTATGGCCAAAGGCAGATACAGGCCTATATCCGGGGCATGATCGACCTCAGCGACGCCGTCATCTCGCCATCCCCGCTGCTGCTGGAGAAGTACGCTTCGGGCAAGCGGGCGATACAGGTCGAGGAGCCCACCATCGATCCGGTGGCGTACCGCCCGCGGGAGCCCGGCGGGCCGGTGAAGATCGGCTTCGCGGGCTCGATTGACCGGATCGGCGACATAGAGAATGTCCTCAGGGACGCGCTGATACAGACCAGGGACAGGTATGGTGGTGCTGTTGCCTTTGAGTTTTTGGGCGCAAAGCCGGGATTTGCCGAACGCCTGGGCGCGCGGTGCATTCCCTATATTGATTCCTACGATGACTACCGGCGGACGTTGAATACCTTGCAGTGGGATATCGGACTGGCGCCGATGCCGGATACCCCCTTTCACGCCTGCAAACACTACAACAAGTTCAGCGAATACGCCGCGGCAGGGGTTGCGGGGGTGTTTTCAGATGTGCAGCCCTATGTGCGGCTCAAGGCCTTTGATAATTGTGCGGTACTTTGTGAAAACACGTCCGAGAGTTGGATCAAAGCGCTGAGCGACCTGATTGAAGATTCAGACAGGCGTGAGGATTGCCGCAGGAAGGCGATACTCTGTGCCGGGGAATACATGAGCCTGCAAAGAAGCGCCGAAGAACTGGAGGCAGCGCTGCCGGATCCGACGCGGTTGGATACGACGGGGACCGTCAAGTGTCGTTGGCTGGGCTTTATGAAAGTTTGGAATGTGCTGAAGCGCATGGTCACAAAGGTAAAGGGCTATGGACTATCGGGCCTTGTGGATGCGGCCATAACGCGAACACAGGGCATCGTAAAACATAGGCAAGGCTGACGTTTTACACAGATGCGTAATAGCAGTATATAAAATGGAGGATATGGCATGAAAATCAACAGGGAATACGAGCAGGTAATCGACCTCAGGGATTTGTTCTTCCATCTGCTGTACCGCTGGCGGAGCATACTGGTGGCGGCGCTGATCGGCGCGATCCTGCTGGGCACCTATCAGTTCATCACCCTTGAGACGACTCACAGGGCCGGCAAGCTGACGAAGGCTGAGAAGCAGTGGGAGGTCGATTTGCAGGAATTCCAGGATTCCCTTCGGAACGCCCGCAACAATGTCAAGACCTTCACGAACCTGATCAAGGAGAAGAACGCCTACCTGGACGAATCCGTCTACATGAACCTGGACGCCCAGAACGAATGGTACGCCTACAGGTGCTATTACATCAAGGTGGACCAGGCGGTGCTGGACGCGCTGCCGGAGAGCGTCCAGGAGGACCCGGCGGACCGCGTGGCCGCGGCCTACACCGCCACGCTGAAGAGCGGCCTGGATCCCGCGGAGATGGAGGCGCTGCTGGGCACAAGCAAGCGGGAATACATCGACGAGCTGGTGAGCGTCGGAAGCGACGCGGCCTCGAATACCATCACCATCTCGGTTATCGCCGGCAGCGAGGAGGATGTCAACCGGCAGCTGGACTACTTCGACAACCGCCTGAACACCGTGTGCGCGCCCAAGGCCCAGGCAGTGGAGGCCCATACCCTGACCCTGATAGACGAGGACGTGCGCTCCCGAATCGACGACAACCTGTCGGCCAGACAGGACGAGATCAACAAGCAGATCCTCGATTGGCAGACTTCCCTCAAGGAGCAGAGGGAGACGCTGAACGAGCTGGAGGACAAGAAAGAGCCCAAGAAGCCCGTGGGCATCAAGAAGTTCGCGGCGATCGGCTTCATCATCGGGGCGTTCCTGCTGACGGCCATCTATGCGGTGAAGTACATCATGAGCGGTTTGCTGCACAGCGGCAGCGAGCTGTCCGAGCACTACTGCCTGCCCGTCTACGGCGAGTTTGCGAAATCCCGCGCCCGCCATCCCGGCAAAGGCCTGGACAAGCTGTTTGAGAAATGGGAATTCAAGCATGCGAGCAGCGACGACGCGGTCGTTGAGGAGATCGTCGCGATCCTCCGGGAGCGCCACAACGGCAAGCGGGTGCTGTTGACTGGCACGGTTTCGGGGGACAAGCTCAATAATCTCAGCCAGAAGCTGCAATCGAGGCTTGAGGACGCTGTCCGAGTGGAGGCCGAAGGGGACTTCCTGACCAACAATGCGGCGATTGCCGGCGCTTCCGAGGCGGATGCTGTCGTGATGGTGGAGGAGAAACATGCCTCCCGGTTGAACAACATTGAGCGCGAGGCGGAGCTTTTGATTATGAGCTCGGCCAACGTTTCCGGTTGCGTTGCGATTTGATCGGACATTGCGAAAGAAAGATGAAACAGGAGAGATGATGGTATGAAGGGCATCGTACTCGCCGGCGGCGCCGGCACGCGGCTATACCCGTTGACCATGGTGACGTCGAAGCAGTTACTGCCGGTCTATGACAAGCCGATGATCTACTATCCCCTTTCCACGCTGATGCTGGCGGGCATTCGGGAGATACTGATCATCTCCACACCGGAGGACACGCCCCGTTTCGAGCATCTGTTGGGCGATGGCTGCCAGTTTGGCCTGAATTTGAGCTACGTGGTGCAGCCTTCGCCGGATGGGCTGGCTCAGGCGTTCCTTCTGGGCGAGGATTTCATAGGCGACGACGCCTGCGCGATGGTACTGGGCGACAACATCTTCTATGGCAACGGCTTCAGTAAGATCCTGCGGGCTGCCACGGCAGACGCTGAAAAAGATGGCCGGGCGACGGTGTTCGGCTACTATGTCAACGACCCGGAGCGCTTCGGCATCGTGGAATTCGACGAGGCAGGGAAGGTCGTTTCGGTGGAGGAGAAGCCGGCACGGCCCAAGAGCAATTATGCCATCACGGGACTGTACTTCTATCCCAAGGGCGTATCTGGAATGGCCCGCCAGGTGGCGCCAAGCGCCCGTGGCGAACTGGAGATTACCACGCTGAACGACATGTACCTGAAGCAGGGTTTGCTGGACGTTCAGCTGCTGGGCCGCGGCTTCGCCTGGCTGGATACCGGCACGATGGATTCCCTGGTGGAGGCGGCGGATTTCGTGCGCATGATCGAGCAGCGGCAGAGCATCAAAATCTCCGCGCCGGAGGAGATTGCCTACAGGAACGGCTGGATCACAAAGCAAAAGCTGATGGAATCCGCCCAGCGCTATGGGAAGAGCCCCTACGGTGATCATCTGAAGGCGGTTGCGGAAGGAAGGGTGCGCTACTGATGAAGAAGATAGAGACAAAGCTGCCTGGCGTGTATATCATCGAACCCCAGGTGTTCGGCGACCAGCGCGGCTATTTCATGGAAACATGGTCCACCCGGAACTTTGAGGAAATGGGCCTGCACTATAACTTCGTGCAGGACAACCAGTCCTTTTCGTCCCAGAAGGGCATATTGAGAGGCATTCACTTCCAGAACGCGCCGATGGCCCAGGCCAAGCTGGTGCGCGTGACCCGGGGTGCGGTGCTGGATGTGGCCGTGGACCTTCGAAAGGGAAGTCCCACCTACAGGCAGTGGATTTCCGTGGAGCTGTCGGCGGAAAACAAGCGGATGCTGATGATTCCCCGGGGGTTTGGCCACGGCTTCAGGACGCTGACGGATGACGTGGAATTCTGCTACAAGGTGGACAACCTATACAGCAGGGAATGCGACCGGGGCATCCGCTTCAACGATCCGAGTATCGGCGTGGAATGGGGCGAGGTCGTCGAGTCGCTGCTCAGCCAGAAGGACACCACTTCGCCGCTGCTGGATGACAGCGACTGCAATTTCGTATACGGTGAAATCTGATTTCATGTGCAGCCGTATGCCATGCGGCAGCTATGCATTAGCAACAGTGGAGTTGATCGTATGATTCGCAGGATTAAGTCGATTTTCAACATGATCGCAGACCTGTGGCACAATCGTCAGTTGATTTTTAGCCTCTCCAAGAACGACTTCAAGACCCGCTACGCCGGATCGATGATGGGCGTTTTTTGGGCGTTTGTCCAGCCGGTAATCACTGTATTTGTGTATTGGTTTGTCTTTGAGAAGGGCCTGCGCGCCGGCAGGCAGGCAATGGGCGGCGTGGAGGTGCCCTTTGTGCTGTTTCTGATTTCCGGTCTTGTGCCCTGGTTTTACTTTTCCGATGCCTGGCCGAATGGCACCGGCAGCCTGATCAGCTACAGCTACCTGGTCAAGAAGGTCGTCTTTAAAATCAGCATATTGCCGGTTGTCAAGGTTGTAGCATCCATATATGTACACATCTTCTTTGTGGTACTGACACTGGCCATATTCTGGGCTTATGGATATGCGCCCGATCTCTATTCCCTGCAGGTCGTCTACTATTCCTTTGCCACATTCGTCCTCGTACTGGGCTTGAGCTATATAACAGCGTCAATCGTAGGTTTTTTCAGAGACCTTTCGGAAATCATCAATATATTGCTTCAAATTCTGATCTGGGTGACGCCCATCATGTGGAACATCGAAACCGCCATATCCGATGGGATACTGAAGACCATACTGAAGCTGAACCCCATGTATTATATCGTAAGCGGCTACAGGAACGCGCTGATCAACAAGCACTGGTTCTGGGAAACCCCGAGGCTCACGATCTATTTCTGGGCGGTCGCGCTGGGGGTCATGGTCCTGGGACTGCTTATTTTCAAGCGACTGAAAAAACATTTTGCCGATGTGCTGTAGGAGTTGAGAGATGGCGATGGGAGAGACGACGATTCAGGTGGACCATGTCAGCAAGGTCTATCGTTTGTATGAAAAGCCCAGGGACAGAATAAAGGAAGCCTTTTCCCTGACCCGCAAGGTATATTATAAGGAGCATTACGCCCTTCAGGATGTCAGTTTCTCGGTTGGCCGGGGAGAGACCGTCGGTATCATCGGTGTCAACGGTGCAGGAAAATCCACCATACTCAAGATCATCACCGGCGTATTGAACCCCACGGAGGGAAATATAACCGTAAACGGGCGCATATCCGCATTGCTGGAATTGGGTGCCGGGTTCAACATGGAATACACGGGTATTGAAAACGTATACCTGAACGGCACCATGATCGGCTTTTCACGGGAGGAAATCGACAAAAAGCTGAACGATATACTGGCTTTTGCCGATATCGGCGATTTCGTGTATCAGCCGGTGAAGACCTATTCCAGCGGCATGTTCGTGCGCCTGGCGTTTGCCGTGGCCATCAACATCGACCCCGAGATACTGATCGTCGACGAGGCGCTGTCCGTGGGCGATGCCTTCTTCCAGGTGAAGTGCTACCATAAATTCGAGGAATTCAAAAGGCAGGGGCGAACGATCCTGTTTGTAAGCCATGACCTGGGCAGCATCCAGAAGTATTGCGACAGGGTCGTGTTGCTGGACAAGGGGCGCAAGCTCGCGGAGGGCGCCCCGAAAGACATGATCGACCTCTATAAGAAGGTCATGGTGGGGCTGGAAGAGCCCGATACCGCCGACGAAGTACAAAAGGCGTCGGGAACAGACGCTGCGTCCGGTGTGCCGGCTGCAGTCATTTCGGATGATCAGCTGTGGCGCAGGCACATGGAGGAAAACCCGAAGTGTTCAACTTACGGCAACGGCGCGGCGACGATACTGGATTATTGCGTGATGGATCAAAAGGGCCGCATCACGAATGTGCTCGGCGCAAACGAGGCCTATACCGTTCGTATGAAGGTGCAGTTCCATCAAAGTCTCAGCGAGCCCGTGTTCGCGCTGACCCTGCGGGACAAGCAGGGCACGGATATCTGCGGCACGAATACGATGTATGAGGACTATAATACCGGGGATGTGAAGGATGGGGATATCCGCGTCATTTCCTTCACCCAGCAGATGAACCTCAAGGGCGGCGAATACCTGCTCTGCCTGGGCTGCACAGGCTTCAACGACGGCAATTTTGAAGTATATCACCGCTTGTATGATGTGTGCCTGATTCGCGTGGCTTCCGGGAAGATGATGGTGGGGTTCTTTGACATGCAGACCCGGATTGATTACGCCATAGGAGGAAGATGACGATGACCGATCAGAACGTCGAAAGCATCGGCAAGGTCACACTGAATTATCAGTACTACAAGGGGACAGACCAGTACAGCGATGGCGATATCGAGGATACCCTGCTGCAAATCGTCCGTCAGAACGATTCCTATGAGGACGTGCTGGCCCGGGAAAACGAGTGGGCGCTGCTGTATCACCTCTCTCCGATTCGCGAAAACCTGCTGGAGTGGTATGACTTTGGCGAGGGGAAATCGCTGTTGGAGATCGGCGCCGGCTGCGGCGGCATCACCGGCCTGTTCTGCAAAAAGTGTGATCGGGTGGTTGCGATCGACCTGTCCAAGCGCAGGTCCACGATCAACGCCACGCGCAACCGGGATTTTGACAACCTGGAGATCATGGTCGGCAATTTCGAGGATATCCAAATTGAGGAAAAGTTCGATTATGTCACGCTGATCGGCGTGCTCGAGTACTCGATCTACTACATCAACAGCGAATCCCCCTTCGTGGACATGCTGAAGAAGGCGAAGAGCTACCTGAAGCCCGGCGGCAGGCTGATCGTCGCGATCGAGAACAAGTATGGCATCAAGTACTGGGCAGGAGCGCGTGAGGACCATACGGGCAACCTGATGGACGGCATCATGGGCTATCCGGGGGTCGAGCGCGTTCGCACCTTCTCCAAGGAGGGCCTGGAGGCCCTGCTGCGTGAGGCGGGCTTCACCGGCCTGGAGTTCTACTATCCACTGCCGGATTACAAGCTTCCCACGGAAATATACTCCCAATACCACCTTCCAAAGGTGTATCCCTTTGGAAGCAACACCCCCAATTACGACAGGGAACGCTACTCCTTCTTTGACGAGGGAAAGGTCATGAATGAGTTGATCCGGGAGGGTAAATTTGAAATGTTCGCCAATTCCTACCTTGTGCTCTGCGAAGGAGGCACGCGATAATGGCTCATCAGACTTGCAAGGTACTGTACGCCAAATACAACTCGGCGCGCAGACCTGATTTTCGCATCACGACGGAGTTTTGCGAGGACGCGAACGGTGTCTTTGTCCGCAAACGCGCGGCAGAGGCTGCAGCCGAAAATCACCTGGAGAATATCTGTAAAAACAGCATCGTTCTCCAGGATTATTATCGGACGATCAAGGTCGTGCCGCCTGAGAAGGTGGAAGGGGAACTGAGATTTACCTGCATCGAGGGCCAGACGCTGGCGGAGCGAATCGAAGCACAGGATTTTGACAAGGCCCGCTTTGTCGCGCGGGTGAATGAAGCGCTGGCGACGGTGCTGTCCATACAGGAGAGGTATTTTGTTTCATTCAAGATGACTGACGAGTTTAAAGCCATCTTTGGTGAAGCGGAGCCTGGCGAAGTACCCGCACTGAATCCTGCCAACATCGATTCGCTGCTGACGAATTTCGTTGAAAACGACACCGGCACGTACTGCATTGATTGCGAATGGGTCTGTCATTTTCCCGTGCCCTTTGCCTATATCAAATATAGGATTTTGCTGTACCTGTATGTGACTCAGGTCCACGAAATGCTGAACGGGACAAGCCTGGAGGAGATGCTCAGCTGGTTCGGCTTCTCTGAACGTGAGTGTGCGCTCTATTGGAAGATGGATGATCATTTCCAGCAATATGTCCACGGTGAGGGTCGAAAATACATTTATTCGGAACGCTACAGGAAGCAGAACCGGTTTATCGGGGACATGGAGCGGGAAATGCAGGCCATGGGCGCGGATGTCGCGGCTAAAAGGAACATCATCCACGACAAGGATGTTCACATCGGTTCGCAGGAAAAGACCATTCGGGATATGCAGGCGCTCGTCGCGGCGAAGGATGGCATCATCCGTGACAAGGATGTATATATCGGCTCTCTGGAAGAGGCCAACCGGGATATGCAGGCGCTCGTCGCGGCGAAGGATGGTATCATCCATGATAAGGATGTCCATATCGGCAATCAGAATGCCCAGATCCAAAAGCTGACCTTGGACTACCAGACAATTTCCACCGCTTTCTTCTGGCGTATCACCAAGCCGGCAAGGGTGCTGATGGATAGGCTGAAGCGGCTTGTCAGGAATAACGAAACCTTGTATCTGTATGCCCGAACCGCAAAGGACACGATGCGCCACGGCCCCGGTTACGCTTTGAAAAACCGCAGGAACTATCTTGAGGCGAAGCAGAAGGCGTTGAGAGCCCATGCATGGCCGTCCGAGGCGGAAATGGCCAGGCAGCGTAGTGAAGTCTTCCCAAAGGACATTACCTTCAGCATACTGGTTCCGCTCTACAATACACCGGAGGATTTTCTCCATGAGATGATCAATTCCGTCCAGGAACAGACCTATGGAAAATGGGAGCTCTGCCTGGCGGATGGCAGCGATGAAGCTCACGCGTTCGTTGGGAAAATCTGCCGCTCGCTTGCCAGGAAGGATAGCCGCATTCGCTATCGCAGGCTGGAAAAGAACCTCGGCATTTCCGGGAATACAAACGCCTGCATCGAGATGGCGACGGGGAACTATATTGCGCTGTTTGACCATGACGATCTGCTGCATCCCTCGGCATTGTATGAGATGATGAAGGCAATCTGCGAACAGGATGCTGATTATATCTATACAGACGAGGTGACCTTTGCGTCGCCAGATCGGAACAAATTCATTACGGTACACTACAAGCCGGATTACGCGCCGGACAATCTGCTGGCCAACAACTATATCTGTCACTTTTCAGCCTTTTCGGCACAGCTGCTGAAGGAAGTTGGTGGCTTCAGGAGCGATTATGACGGCAGCCAGGATCACGATATCATCCTCCGGCTGACCCATGCGGCCAACAAGGTGGTTCACATTCCCAAGGTACTGTATTGGTGGCGCTCGCATCCGCAGTCCGTATCCCAGGACATCGGCGCCAAGCAGTATGCCGTGGACGCGGCCAAGCGCGCCGTGCATGATTTCCTTTGGGATTATCAGCATGTGGACACGGTTATAGAGAGCACACGGGCGTTTCCGACGATTTTCCGGATCATATACCCCCTTCGGGACCAGGCGAAGGTGAGCATTGTCATTCCCAACAAGGATCACATCGAGGACCTGGAGCGATGCATTCGCTCCATCGTCGAAAAATCCACCTACCGGAATTATGAAATCGTCGTCGTTGAAAACAACAGTGAGACGGATAGTATATTCGAATATTATGAACGGCTTGAACGGCTCGGGAATATTCGCGTGCTGCGCTATGCGGGCCCGTTCAATTATTCGAAGATCAACAACTGGGCAGTCCGTCAATGTGACGGGGAATACATCGTACTGCTGAACAACGATACCGAGATCATCACCCCCGACTGGCTGGAAAACCTGATGATGTACGCTCAGCGCGACGACGTTGGCGCTGTTGGCGCGAAGCTGTATTTCCCAGATGGGAGGATTCAGCACGCCGGCGTTGTGATCAAGATGGGTGACGACCGCATTGCGGCCCATGCCTACTACGGTGCGAATCACGATCATATCGGATATATGGGCCGCTTGTGCTATGCTCAGGATTTTTCAGCCGTTACAGCTGCCTGCCTGATGATACAAAGGCGCAAATACGACGAGGTAGGTGGCCTTGACGAGAATTTCGCGGTGGCCTACAACGACGTTGACTTCTGCCTGAAGCTCAGGGCGCAGGGGTACCTGAACATATTCACCCCCTTTGTTGAGGTGTACCACTACGAATCAGCGTCCCGCGGCTACGAAACGGGCGAAAAGCTTGAACGCTTCAAGCGGGAAGTCGGCCATTTCAGGGAAAAGTGGAGCGACGTTTTGGAAGCGGGCGACCCGTACTTCAGCCCCAATCTCTCGCTCGATTCACCGATGTTTGATCCGTTATAATTACAAAGTTGATTTTTCCAATAAGAGGAGGCTATACACATGACCATCATCGTCACCGGCGGCGCCGGCTTTATTGGCTCCAACTTCATTTTCCACATGCTGAAGCAGTATCCGGATTACCGGATCGTCTGCCTGGACAAGCTGACCTACGCGGGCAACCTCTCCACGCTGGCCCCCGTGATGGACAACCCCAACTTCCGCTTCGTGAAGCTGGACATTTGCGACCGGGAGGGCGTATATAAACTGTTCGAGGAGGAACATCCGGACATCGTGGTGAACTTCGCCGCGGAGAGCCACGTGGACCGCTCCATCGAGGATCCGGGTATCTTCCTGCAAACCAACATCATCGGCACCAGCGTCCTGATGGACGCTTGCCGCAAGTATGGCATCACCCGCTACCACCAGGTGTCCACCGACGAGGTCTACGGTGACCTGCCCCTGGACCGGCCCGACCTGTTCTTCACCGAGGAGACACCCATCCACACCTCCAGTCCCTATTCCAGCAGCAAGGCGGGCGCGGACCTGCTGGTGCTGGCCTACCACCGCACCTTTGGCCTGCCGGTGACCATCAGCCGCTGCTCCAACAACTATGGCCCCTACCACTTCCCGGAGAAGCTGATCCCGCTGATGATCGCCAACGCGCTGAACGACAAGCCGCTGCCGGTGTACGGCGAAGGCAAAAACGTGCGCGACTGGCTGTACGTGGAGGACCACTGCCGGGCTATCGACCTGATTATCCACAAGGGCACCGTGGGCGAGGTGTACAACGTGGGCGGCCACAATGAGATGCGCAACATCGACATCGTGAAGCTGATCTGCAAGGAGCTGGGCAAGCCCGAGAGCCTGATCACCTTCGTTACCGACCGCAAGGGCCACGACATGCGCTACGCCATCGATCCTACCAAAATCCACAACGAGCTGGGCTGGCTGCCGGAGACGAAGTTTGCCGACGGCATCAAGAAGACCATCCAGTGGTACCTGGACAACCGCCAGTGGTGGGAGACCATCATCAGCGGCGAGTACCAGAACTACTACGAGAAGATGTACGGGAATCGGTGATGCTCACCCTGCTCCCTTAGCAGGGGAGTCCCTTGAAACTTGGAATTGAACGATAAGAGGTAAGCTATGAAGATATTTGTGACGGGCGTCGGCGGCCAGCTGGGCCACGATGTGATGAACGAGCTGGCAAAGCGGGGCCACGCGGGCGTGGGCAGCGATATCGCCCCGGCCTACAGCGGCATACAGGACGGCAGTGCGGTGTGCGCCATGCCCTATGTGCAGATGGACATCACCGACGCCGCGTCGGTCAGCCGCGTGCTGAACGACGTGAAGCCGGACGCGGTGATCCACTGCGCGGCCTGGACGGCGGTGGACGCCGCCGAGGACGAGGCGAACCGCCCCAGGGTGCGGGCCATCAACGTGGACGGCACCCGCCACATCGCCGAGGTTTGCAGGGCGCTGGGTTGCAAGATGATGTATATCAGCACGGACTACGTGTTCAACGGCCAGGGCACCGATCCCTGGCAGCCGGACTGCCCCGATTACGCGCCGCTGAACGTGTACGGCGAGAGCAAGCTGGGCGGCGAGCTGGCGGTGAAGAAACTGGTGGAGAAGTTCTTCATCGTGCGCATCGCCTGGGTGTTCGGCCTGAATGGCAACAACTTCATCAAGACGATGCTGAAGGTGGGCCAGACCCACGACAACCTGCGGGTGGTCAACGACCAGATTGGCACGCCCACCTATACCCTCGACCTGGCCCGCCTGCTGGTGGACATGATCGAAACGGAAAAGTACGGCTATTACCACGCCACCAACGAGGGCGGCTACATCAGCTGGGCCGATTTCGCGAAAGAGATCTTCCGCCAGGCCGGCATGAACGTGACCGTCACCCCGGTGACCACCGCCGAATACGGCCTGTCCAAGGCCGCCCGCCCCTTCAACAGCCGCCTGGACAAGAAAAAGCTGACAGAGAACGGGTTCATACCGCTGCCGGACTGGAAGGACGCGGTGGGGCGGTATCTGAGGGCTATCCAATAAACCCAAAGGGTCAAACTGCCGCCGTACTGTGCGGTATGTTCCGAAGGCGTGAATCCGTTGCTGTGCATGTCGGACGCGGATGAAGGGGGGAATGAAGGCGATGGTAACCAATACCTCGCAAAGCAGGACGAGCCGGTTGCTTCTTGATCTGCTCATTGCTCTGCTTGTATCGGCATATACGACGTTGTTCCTGGTGGTCTGGAGATCCATGGGCGTCGTGGAATATGCCGATGGTCTGGCGGCTGTTTTGCCTGTATTGAACGGACATCATCTGATTGCTTTTCTTGGCTTGATCGTCATTTCATTTATGACGTTACGCATCTGCCGCAGATCCGGAAACCGTATTGCCGATTTTGTCTACAAGTGGAGATATGTGATCGGGGCCGTATTCGTTATCGTCATGGTGGCGCTGAAAGTGAGCGGTTCGTCGGTCCATATTTGGGCTGACTACCTCGGTGGAAGCTCGAATGGTGTTTTTTTTGGCCGGTCACGGCCGATACGCAGCGATGAATGGGGGCTGAATACGCCCATGGCCTTTGCGCAGGCCGCTTCGGGATTCAATTATTTTTCCCCGGTCATAGGGGCTGGTTTGGATGCGTTTATTGTCTATGGCCAACCGGTATTGGACATCGCCGCGATCTTCAGACCGTTCCACTGGGGCTACTTGTTATTGGGCGCAGAGGCGGGGCTGGCCTTTTTTTGGATGGCGCGCCTTGTGGCATTGGTTTTGATAAGCTTCGACCTGGGCATGCTGATCTTGGACAACAAACGCGGGTTGTCTCTGATGCTTTCGCTCATGATTGCGTTTGCGCCGTTTGTGCAATGGTGGTTTGCGATCAATGGGCTTGTTGAGATGCTGGTATTTGGCTTTTCGGCGGTTCTGGTTTTCAACCAATACCTGCAGACGTCCGATTATGGCAGGAGAGCGCGGTATGGCGTGATTGTTGCGTGGCTGGGTATATCGTACATACTGACGTTCTATCCGGCCTGGCTCGTGCCCATTTCCTATGTCATGCTTGCTCTTGTGATATGGACGGTTATCCGGAACAGAAAAACCATGCGGCTGACAGGAAAAGACGCTCTGGTTTTGCTTGAAACGATTGTGCTGATGGCACTGGGATTGGGATATGTGTTCTTTAAATCCAAAGACACGATCAAGCTTGTCATGAATACGGTGTATCCGGGCAGAAGGGTTGGAATGGATACGATATCCATATGGAGCCTCTTCACCTACCCGGTCGGACTGTTCAGTGCCTTTAGAGGCGATATCCCGAACTCAAATGTCTGTGAAGCGGCAAGTTTCATTAGCTTCTTTCCGTTGGGGCTTGTTCTGTTCGCGTTTAATTCCCTGCGCAGACGGAAGATAGACGCATTGTCCGCAGGGCTTGTTATTGTATCGGTATTCCTGGGACTCTATTGCTTTGCAGGCTTTAATGAAACACTGCTGAACATCTCTCTGATGCGCTTTTCAATGGCCGGACGCGCACTGCCAATATTGATGATGGCACAGATGTTACTGCTGTTTCGGGAAATGGCCATTGCAAGGGATTCAGTGAAATGGGGTTACGGAATACTCCTGACCCTTATCATAAGCGTGGCGGTTCCCTATGCCGCGCATGTTTATCTTGGAGTCTATTATACGGCGGAAATGCTGGCGATAGTATTTGCGTTGACTCTCAGCGTTTCCCTGGCCGCGTTTTTTATCGGGAATAACCGGTATATGGCGAACCTCTTGTGGGTATGTGTGGCCAGTGTGACTGTAATCGGAGGCTTGTTTGTGAACCCTGTTCAGGTTGGCTCTTCAGAAATCACAGACAATCCTGTGACACGGCTTGTAAAGCCGATTGTGGAAGAATCGAAGGATGCCTGCTGGCTTGTGGAAAACTCGTATCCTATAATCAATTCCATAATGGTTGTTGGCGCAAGGACCCTCAATAGTACCAATGTATATCCCCACATGGATTTATGGAAAAAAATTGACAGGGACGGCGCGTATGAGGATGTATATAACCGGTATGCGCACATAAGTGTGAAACTGGTGGGGGAAGAGACGTGCTTTGAAAATGGCATCGCGCCAGACCAATTTGTTTTGAAGCTGAACCCGGACGATCTGCCGAAATTGGGCGTGGATTATATTTTGACAGAGAATAATTTACAGAAATTAAATACTGAAAGCGTTCGCTTTGACAGAGTGGCGCGACAAGGCGACTACAAGGTATACCGTGTGTTGTACGAGAAATCGGACGTAGATCCTGGCATGGACGGATCAGATGGTTGATGGCAATAATTATATAACATAAGAAAGAGAGACGCTATGGATAAGATCGCGGTATTGATTCCCTGCTACAACGAGGAAAAGACCGTGGAGAAGGTGGTAGGGGATTTTAAGAGAGCGCTGCCCGAAGCGGCGATCTATGTGTACAACAACAATTCCACCGACAGGACCGCGGAGCTTGCGGAGAAGGCTGGGGCGATTGTTCGCAATGAGTATATGCAGGGCAAGGGGAACGTCATCCGCCGGATGTTTCGCGATATAGACGCCCAGTGCTATATCATGACGGATGGCGATGACACCTACCCCGCCGAGAACGCCCGGGAGATGGCGGAGCTCGTGTTGAACAAAAACGTCGACATGGTCGTGGGAGACAGGCTTTCGTCAACTTACTTTGAGGAGAACAAGCGCCCCTTCCACAACTTTGGCAATTCGATCGTCAGGAAGAGCATCAACATACTGTTCAAGAACGGCATCAAGGACATCATGACGGGTTATCGCGCCTTCAGCTATGAGTTTGTCAAGACCTTCCCGGTGCTCTCAAAGGGATTTGAGATCGAGACGGAAATGAGCATTCACGCAGTGGACAAGAACATGTATGTCGAAAACGTGGTGATCAACTATCGGGATCGCCCTGCCGGCAGCGAATCGAAGCTGAACACCTATTCCGACGGCATGCGGGTGCTCAGAACCATCGCGCGGCTGTACAGAAATTACAAGCCGCTGAGCTTCTTTGGGATTATCGCTACGATATTGGCGCTGATTTCGTTGGTATTCTTTATTCCTGTACTGGTGGAGTATCTCCGGACGGGACTGGTGCCCAATTTCCCGACCCTGATCGTATGTGGGTTTACAATGCTGTCCTCCGTACACGCTTTTTTCGCGGGATTGATGCTGCAAACGATGGTTCAGAAGAACCGGCAGGACTTTGAGATGCAGCTGCAGCGGGTTGCCGGTGAGAAGCGATTGAAACTATGGGGGAATAACCGGTGAGCCAGTTCAAGGATAGAAGCGCCGTAGGTCATTTGCCGCGTGAGGATGTGTTCGACCGGCTGATGCGCCTGCCTTTGCTGAATTTGCTGGAGCCCTTTTACAAAGCGCACAAGGAATTGCTGCTCTATCTGTTTTTCGGGGGATTGACGTTTGTCGTCAGCATTGCCAGCTACGCGCTGTTTGTCAGGGTATTACGGATGGATGCCCTTATCGCCAATGTCTTTTCGTGGATACTGGCGGTGGCGTTTGCCTATGTCACCAACAGGACATGGGTATTTAAGAGCAACGCGGCCACCCGGGAAGCCGTGACCAAGGAGATAGGCAAATTTGTCTCGGGCAGGATTGCTACACTGTTGGTAGAGGAAGCGATACTGCTTGTGTTTGTCAAGTGGATGCGCTTTGACAGCGTGGCAGTCAAGGTGGTGGCGCAGGTCATCGTGATACTTTTGAACTATGTCGTCAGCAAGCTTTGGGTGTTTTGACCTTTCGTCAAACAGCGCCGAAGCGTTATGAGGAAAAGGAGACGAGATTCCATGAAAGTCGTTCTGCTGGCCGGCGGCTTCGGCACGCGCATCAGCGAGGAATCGCAGTACAAGCCCAAGCCAATGGTGGAGATCGGCGGCATGCCGATCCTGTGGCACATCATGAAGGGCTACGGGCACTTCGGCTATACGGATTTCATCGTATGCGCCGGCTACATGCAGCATGTGATCAAGGAGTGGTTTGCGGATTACTTCCTGCACACCAGCGACATCACCTTTGACTTCACCCAGGGCAACCGAATGATCGTCCACAACCAGCATGTGGAGCCCTGGCGGGTGACGGTGGTGGATACCGGGCTGAACACCATGACCGGTGGGCGCATCAAGCGTATACAGCCCTACATTGGCAACGAGACCTTCATGCTGACCTATGGCGACGGCGTGTGTGACGTGGACATCGGCAAGCTGGTGGCCTTCCACAGGAACCACGGCAAACTGGCCACGCTGACCTCCGTGCGCTTGCAGCAGCAGAAGGGCATACTGGACATCGGCAGCGACAACGCGGTGCAGTCCTTCCGAGAAAAGAGCATCAGCGACGGCGCGCCCATCAACGCCGGGTTCATGGTCCTCGAGCCGGAGGTTTTCGATTACCTGGGCGGCGACGACGTGATATTTGAGCGGGGGCCGCTGGAGAAACTGGCCGCCGAGGGACAGCTGATGAGTTATTCCCACTCCGGCTACTGGCAATGCATGGACACCCAGCGTGAGAAGATCGCGCTGGAGCGCCTCTGGAACAGCGGCAAGGCCCCCTGGAAGGTGTGGGACGACTGATGGATATGGGTTTCTATCGTGGCAAGCGGGTGTTCCTGACCGGACATACCGGCTTCAAGGGTGCCTGGATGAGTCGTATGCTGGTCAACGCCGGGGCGGTTCTGACGGGCTATGCTCTGCGGCCGCCTACCTCGCCCAGCCTGTTTGAAATGGCGGGGCTGGAGGGACGCATGACCAGCGTGATCGGCGATATCCGGGATTATGAAGCCTTGCGGGCGGCCTTTGAAGCCGCGCAGCCGGAGATCGTCATCCATATGGCGGCCCAGCCCATCGTTCGGGACAGCTACAGGGACCCCCGCGCCACCTATGAGATCAATGTAATGGGCACGGTGAACCTGCTGGAGTGCGCGCGCAACACGCGCTGCGTGCGCAGCTTCTTGAACGTGACCACGGACAAGGTTTACCTGAACCGGGAGTGGCCCTGGGGCTACCGTGAGGACGAGATGTTGGACGGATATGACCCCTATTCCAACTCCAAGTCCTGCTCGGAATTGGCCACTCACAGCTACAGAAACAGCTTCTTCAACGGCCCCGGTGCCCCGGCGATTTCCACGGCCCGGGCCGGCAACGTGATCGGCGGCGGGGATTTCGCCCATGACCGCATCGTGCCGGACTGCGTGCGCGCCGCAATGCAGGGGCGGGACATCGTCGTGCGCAATCCCTTCTCCACCCGGCCGTACCAGCACGTGCTGGAGCCGGTGGCGGCCTACCTGATGATCGCCCGGCGCCAGTGGGAGAACCCGTCCCTGGCGGACTGGTACAACGTCGGCCCGGACGAGTGCGACTGCGTTACCACGGGCGAGCTGGTGGATTTGTTTGTGTCCCATTGGGGCAAGGGCCTGAAGCGGGTCGATCTCGCGGACCGGCAAGGCCCCCATGAGGCGAACTTCCTGAAGCTGGATTGTTCAAAGATCAAGTCTGCATTTGGATGGAAGCCCACCTGGCACATCGACAAGGCCGTTGAGATGACCTGTGCCTGGACGCGGGTGTGGCTGGACGGCGGGGACGTTTCCGGGGAGATGGACCGGGAGATTGCGGAATTTCTGAAACAGGAGATATAATTTGATGCGTTGGAACAGCGAAGCGGAAGCCCGCGAACAGATCAAAGCACTGGTTGCGGAATACTATGCGGATTTCAAGCGGCCTCAGCAGGATAAACCCTTTATTCCCGGAGACCGGGTCGCCTATGCCAGCCGGGTCTATGATGAAAAGGAGATGTGTGCGCTGGTGGATTCGGCGCTGGATTTCTGGCTGACCACTGGGCGCTTCTCCGAGCAATTTGAGAAGGCATTCGCCGCCTGGATCGGCGTGAAATATGCCCATCTGGTCAACAGCGGCTCCTCCGCGAATCTGCTGGCCTTTATGACCCTGACCGCGCCGGAGCTGGGCGAACGCCAGATCAGGCGGGGAGACGAGGTTATCACCGTGGCCTGCGGCTTCCCGACTACCGTCACCCCGATCCTGCTGCACGGCGCGGTGCCGGTGTTCGTGGACGTGACCGTGCCCCAGTACAACATCGACGTGACGCGGCTGGAGGGGGCGCTGTCGGACAGGACGAAGGCCGTCATGATTGCCCATACGCTTGGCAATCCCTTCGACCTGAAGGCGGTCAGGGCGTTTTGCGAGGCCCACAGCCTCTGGCTCATCGAGGACAATTGCGATGCTTTGGGAACGAAATACACCATCGACGGCGAAACCCGCTATACCGGCGCGTGGGGCGATATCGGCACCAGCAGCTTCTATCCGCCCCATCACATGACCATGGGCGAGGGCGGCTGCGTGTATACCAACAACCCCCTGCTGCACCGGCTGATGCTGTCCTTCAGGGACTGGGGACGGGACTGCATGTGCCCCTCCGGCTACGATAACCTCTGCGGCCACCGATTTGACGGTCAGTTCGGCCAGCTGCCCCGGGGCTACGATCACAAATATGTCTACAGCCACTTCGGCTACAACCTGAAGGCCACGGACATGCAGGCCGCCATAGGCGTGGAACAGCTGAAAAAGTTTCCGTCGTTCATAGAGCGTCGTCGCCACAACTGGGACCGGCTGCGCGCCGCTTTGGAGGACGTCCAGGACCGGCTGATCCTGCCGGAGCCCGCCGAGTACAGCGAGCCCTCCTGGTTTGGCTTCATCGCCAGCGTCCGGCCGGAAACTGGGCTGGATCGCAACCGGGTGACCCGCTACATCGAGGATCACAACGTGCAGACCCGGCTGCTGTTCAGCGGCAATCTGATCAGGCACCCCTGCTTTGATTCGATTCGCGGTACCGATGCCTATCGGGTGACCGGCGGCCTCGACAATACCGAGTTTATCATGCGCAATGCCTTCTGGGTGGGCGTGTATCCGGGCATGACCGATGATAAGATCGACTATATGGCGAAGATCATCCGGGAAGCCCTGGAGGCGTGACGGAAATGAAATCCATTCAGATGCGCAACAAGGGGAATAGGATATGAAACAGCGCCTTGCAGACTATGTGGCTGATTTTCTGGTGGCTCGTGGTGTAACAGACGTGTTCTCCGTGGTGGGTGGCGGCGCGATGCACCTGAACGACGCGCTGGGGCACAACCCGGGCCTGAAGGTCACCTACAACCACCACGAACAGGCCTGCGCCATGGCGGCGGAGGCGTATGCCCGCCTGGACAACCGCATCGCCGCGGTCTGTGTGACCACCGGCCCCGGCGGCACCAATGCCCTGACGGGCGTAGTAGGCGGCTGGCTGGATTCCATACCGATGTTCGTCATCAGCGGCCAGGTGCGCTACGATACCACCGCCCGCTTTGCCGGGAAGGCGACAGGGGCTGTGTTGCGGGCCATGGGGGATCAGGAATATGACATCGTGAAGTCTGTGACGCCGATGACCAAGTACGCGGTGATGATCGAGGACCCCATGACCATTCGCTATCATCTGGAGCGGGCATGGCACCTGGCCACCACGGGGCGTCCCGGCCCGGTTTGGATCGATATTCCGGTCAATTACCAGGGTTGCTATATTGAGACAGACGACCTGTCCGGTTACGATTCCGCCGAGGACGACGCCATGTTGCCTCCACCCGTGGAGGAAGCTACCGTACAAGCGGTCCTTGGGAGGATTGCCGGCGCGAAGCGGCCTGTGTTCATCGCAGGCTACGGCATACGGCTGTCCGGCGGCTACGACGCCTTCCGGGCCGCGCTTGAAAAACTGAATGTTCCCATCGTGACCTATTGGAACGCAGTGGACCTGATTGAAGACGATCATCCGCTGTATTGCGGGCGCTCCGGGAACATGGGCGACCGGCCCGGCAACTGGGCGGTTCAGAACGCAGACCTTATACTGGCTGTGGGCTCCCGCATCTCCATCCGCCAGGTGGGCTACAACTGGAAGACCTGGGCGCGGGCGGCGGAGGTCATCATGGTGGATATCGACCAGGGCGAGCTGAAGAAGCCCACGCTTCACGTGGATGTGCCCGTCTGGGCCGACGCGAAGGATTTCCTGGGGAAGCTGGCCAAAGCGGCGGTTGCGCCGGTGTTCCGGGGCGGGGAATGGCTCGAAGCCTGCCAGCGCTGGAAGCGGGATTATCCCGTGGTGCTGCCCCGTCACTGGGAGGACAGCGGCGAGGGCGCCAACGTATATGCGTTTATTCGCTATCTCTCCGAAAGCCTGCCAGAGAACAGCCTGACGGCGGTTTCCAACGGCGCCTGCTGCGTGGTGGGCAACCAGGCTTATGTGATCCAAAAGGGCAGCCGTATGGCCAACAACAGCGCCATCGCCAGCATGGGCTACGGCTTGCCCGCCGCCATTGGCACCTGCATCGGGGGCGGTCGCCGGGATACGATCTGTCTCGAGGGCGATGGCAGCATCATGATGAATTTGCAGGAACTGCAGACGATCATCACCAATCGCCTGCCGATCAAGCTCTTCCTGATCAACAACAGCGGCTACCACTCCATCCGCATCACCCAAACGAACCTGTTTAACAGGAACTTTGTGGGCATTGGCCCGGAGAGCGGCGATTTGTCATTCCCGGAGTTCAGGAAGATCGCGGAGGCCTTCGGCTATCCCTACTTCAGCGCCCACAGCAACGCCGGGATGAAGGCGGTGGTGGACAAGGTGCTGGCGATGGATGGCCCGGTATTCGCCGAGATCTTTACCGACACGGTCCAGGTGTGGGAGCCCAAGAGCAGTACCAAACGCTTGCCCAATGGCACGCTGGTCAGCCCGCCGCTGGAGGACCTGGCCCCCTTCCTGCCCCGGGAGGAACTGGAGCGGCAGATGTACATTCCCCTGATGGAGGCGCAGAATGACTGACATAAAACCTGTGGGGTGCGTCGAAACGGACGTGCCCACGGGGGAAAGGCCGATAATCAGATCTGCAATAGTCAACGGGTCGCTGGGTACGATCGGCCTGGCGCTGATCGACCGGTTGCTGGCGCGGTGCGTCAGGGTGTATGCCGTGTTCAGGCCCGACAGTCCCCGGCGCGAGCGCCTTCCCGAGGGAGTTGACGCCGTTGAATGCGATATGAAGCAAATCGGGAAGCTGGCGACGCGGATCGGCGAGCCGGTGGATGCCTTCTTTCACCTGGCATGGGCGGGAACTATCGGCCCGGAGCGGGACGACATGCTGCTGCAAACCCAAAACATACGCTGCGCGATAGAGGCGGCCCAAACGGCGAAGCAGTTGGGTTGCGAGGTGTTCGTGGGCGTGGGAAGCCAAGCGGAGCATGGCCGGCTCGAGGGAAAGGTGACGGCTTCGACGCCATGCGCGCCGACCACGGGCTACGGCATGGCGAAGCTGTGCGCGGGACAGATGACCCGCGCCGTATGTCATCGGTTGGGCATGCGCCACGTATGGGCTCGGGTGCTGAGCGTCTACGGGGTCAACGACGGGCCGCTGTCGGTCATTTCCATACTGCTGGACAAGCTGTTCAAGGGCGAAAAGCCCGCGCTGACGGCGGGAGAGCAGTTGTGGGACTACATCTATGCCGAGGATGCGGGCGAGGCGCTGTGCCGCATGGCCGAATACGGCAGGGATGGCGCGATTTACCCGGTGGGCTATGGAAAAGCCCGGCCGCTCAGGGAATACTTTGAAATGCTGCGGGACGCGGTGGATCCCACTCTTCCGTTGGGCCTGGGGGAGATTCCCTATCCGCCGAACCAGGTGATGCACCTCGAGGCGGACATATCCGGGCTCTCCCGGGACACGGGCTTCGCGCCCGCTACGCCCTTTGAGGTGGGCATTCGCCAGGTCGTGGCGCAATACAGGCAAAGGCTGGTGAGCCGATGACGGATTCAAAGAAAAAAGTCAGCATCATGGTGCCCTGTTATAACGAAGAGGAGAATGTGGTGCCCATCAGCGAGGCGCTCGTGGCGCAGATGGAAGCGCTGCCTTGGTACGACTATGAAATCCTCTTCATTGACAACTGCTCCACGGACAATACCCAGCCGCTGCTGCGGCAGATCTGCGCGCGGAACAAAAAGATCAAGGCCATCTTCAACGTGAAGAACTTTGGCCAGTTCAACAGTCCGTATTACGGTATGCTTCAGACCACGGGCGACTGCGTCATATCGATTTGCGCCGACTTTCAGGACCCCGTGGAGATGATTCCCACCTTCCTGAAATACTGGGAAGAGGGGTATCAGATCGTGCATGGCGTGAAGACCTCCAGCCAGGAGAGCAACATCATGTATCGCCTGCGAACCATTTATTACAAGCTGATCAAGAGATATTCGTCGGTGGAGCAGATCGAGCACTTCACCGGCTTTGGCCTGTATGACCGCAGCTTTATCGACGTGCTGCGCAACCTGAAGGACCCGACGCCCTTTATACGCGGCATCGTGGCGGAGCTGGGCGGCAAGCGCAAAGAGATTCCCTACGAACAGCCCCAGCGCCGGGCGGGCAAGACCCACAACAACTGGTATTCGCTGTACGACGCGGCGATGCTCAGCTTTACCTCCTACACCAAGATCGGCCTGCGCATGGCCACATTTATCGGGGCGGGGGTCGCCATTGTCAGCCTGGTGATCGCCTTTGTCTACCTGATACTGAAGCTGTGCAACTGGAACAACTTTGTGGCCGGCACGGCGCCCATCGTCATTGGCATGTTTTTCCTGGGTGCGGTGCAGCTCATCTTCCTGGGCATCATCGGCGAGTATATCCTCAGCATCAACCAGCGGGTCATGAACCGTCCCCTGGTGATTGAGCAGGAGCGCATCAACTTCGACGAACCAGCCGGGGATGGCTCACAGACAGTCGACGGCGGCCTCATTTAGGGCGGGCGCTTTGAATAACTATGATACGACGCAATCAAAAACAACTGAACCGACTGAACATACTCACCGACGCGCTGCTGGTGTTCCTGTCCTACGTGTTCGCTTCCTGGCTGTGGCTGGGGGTGGTGACGAAGAATCCGAACATGGCTTCGCTGGCGAACCTGCGCAACGGTACCGCCATGGTGGCTGCGCTATACGCGGTGTGGACGGTCATCGTGCTTGGAATGCTGCGGGTCTACCGGGTCACGCGCATCAAAAAGCTGAGTACTGAGCTTCGGAACATCGCCCTGGGCAACCTGATCGCGGTGGTCACAGCGGCGGCGTTGCTGTACCTGTTCCGCTTGCAGGAATTCTCCCGTGGCGTGCTGGGTATCTACTACATCACCGTCGTCGTTACGATGATCGGCAAGCGCCTGGTGGTCCGTTACACGCTGCGCTACTACCGTTCAAAGGGCTACAACCTCAAGCATAACCTGGTGGTGGGCGGCGGGCATCTGGCCAAGCGTTACGCCGAGGCGGTGGAAAAGGACAAGTCACTGGGCGTACACCTGGCGGCCATCATTCCACCCCGGGGAAAGGACTGGGTCGAATGGCTGGAGGCCCAGCTGCACGGGGAGGGCATCGACGAGGTGATTCTGGCCTTGGAGCCCGAGGAGCTGGGCGTGACGGTACAGGTCATACAGCTGTGCGAGAAGAGCGGCACCAAGGTCAGCGTGATTCCCTTCTACAACGACGTGATTCCCACCCGTGCGAATATCGACAACATCGGCTCCATCAAACTGATCCAGCTGCGCACCACGCCCCTGGACGAGCCCTTCAACGCGGGCCTGAAGCGGGCCTTTGACATCATTGTCAGCGCGCTGGCGCTGATTGTGCTCAGCCCGCTGCTGTTGGTCATCGCCATCGCGATCAAGCTGTCCAGTCCGGGCCCGGTGCTGTTCAGGCAGGAGCGGGTGGGTCTCAACAAGAAGCCCTTCACAATGCTGAAGTTCCGCAGTATGCGGGTGAACGACGGGCAGGACACGGCCTGGTCTACCGATGCGGACGACCGTCGCACGCCCTTCGGGGCGCTGCTGCGCAAGCTGAGCCTGGACGAGCTGCCACAGCTGTGGAACGTGCTGCGGGGGGATATGAGCCTGGTGGGGCCGCGGCCGGAGATTCCCTTCTTCGTGGAGCGATTCCGCGAGACGGTACCGCTTTATATGGTGAAAAACCAGGTCCGTCCGGGCATCACCGGCTGGGCCCAGGTGAATGGATACCGGGGAGATACCAGCATCCCCAAACGCATCGAACACGACATTTGGTACATTGAAAATTGGTCCTTCGGGCTGGATATAAGGATACTGTTCAAGACCCTGTTCGGCGGCATGGTAAACCACGAGGTGGTTTAATATATGAATTGGTTTTGCCTTGTGGGCAATACCATGGGTGAAACCTGAGATTGCAGCAGCGGTGCTATTTCGTGCATGGGAAGAAGCGCGCGTGATCCCGCTTTTGCAACCATGAATCTCGACTGAACAGGCGATAATCCCTGATTTATAGGCTGTCTCAAGACGGCGTTTCATCGGGAATGCGAACCCGCAACGGCGGCACATTGCCGCCGTTGCGGGTTCGCATTTCTCGACTGGCGCACATATTGGGACAGCCTTTTTTTGGTCCTCCGCGTTTTTTCTGGGAATGCTCCCTCTCATACTCCTCTCAGTTTCTCCTTGACTTGCCGCCAGCAAGCCTGCGGAGTCTTTCCTTGCCAGGACGAAAAATCTGCTACACAGCTTTCGCTGTTTTAACCTGAGAGTAGTATCAGTCACGGCTACGCTGCCAGCACACGGGGGCCTACCGCCCCGGTCGATGGGGTCTGCTGACCCGTTCTCGTTAAAAACTCTCTACTGGAGAGTTTTCCGGGCGCTCGAACCACTGAAAACAGTCTACTGGACATTTACCGGGCGTTTGCCCCTCCTCGCGGGGCGAGCCAAGCGCCGAATAAAGCCTTGGGGGAGAGATGCCCATAGGTCGGAGAGGGGGACCTCCTCTATTCCCCAAGTTTCCGTGAAGAGTCCTTTTTTGTCCCACTCGAATGCTGTTTTGCTCTTGCCCTTCGGCATCGCTATTTCGACTGTCTATAATTTCGCATAGTTCCGTCGATATTCCGCCCTGAAAAAGGCGGGTTATGTTCGATGGCCACTGGGCGTACCCAACTGCAATATGATGATAATGTGCGTTAATCTGGTTATCAAGAATATTTGTTTCGACAGCAGAATTAACAGACCAAAGTCATTTAACCAGAAACGGCTTGATAAAGATGATGGAAGCAGGAACGGAAACGGGGTTCAACGTGGATATGCTGAACCTGCTGGAGACAGTGCGATCATTGAATGTTAAGTAGACTGGGGTCGTTTGTTAAATATGGATACAGGAGCCTAAAATAGGGGGAACAGCGGGGCTGGCTCGCAACGGTTGCCCCTCGCCTGGACGGGATGGACGCCGCTGTAGAGCGAGCTGAATCGCTCCTTTTCCGACATCGGTCCAATGGAAATAAAGACTAAAGTCTGTTTTTTGAACCTTATATTTATTATATCATCTCATCATAACAAGGTGTTTTTTCTCGGCTACAGAATTACAGCCGAACAAAATAAGTCCCATTCGTCGGCCGGTGGCGCGTCGAATGGGACTCTTTCGGATGATATTACGCTGAATGATATTCGGGACCCAGATTCTTTCTTCCCCTGGCTACTCCAAAGAGCCGATAATACACAGCGCAATTCAAACAAAAAACCTGCAAGATAAAACACCTTGCAGGTTCCGCTGGTACCGGCGATCGGATTCGAACCAATGACACTCCGGGTATGAAATACCAAATTTGGGGGCAAATTTTGGGAAACTATCCTATTATATAACACACGATTTCAATGGCATCTGCTCCATTATGTGCACCAAAATCTGCACGGAGTACTTTTTCGGGCAAAATGGAGTGTCAAACGGCTCTGAAAATGGGATATAGGACGGAAAAAGCGAGTTGCAGGAATAATCCTGCATCCTGCAAAACGCTTTTTCACAACTGTCTTGATTCATCTGGGAACTTGTGTTGGATTTGATTACGGGTGAAATTTACCGTTGAATTCCGGGTGAAATTCTGGTATAATGTTGATTAGGGAAACGGAACGTTTCCCGGGTCGTCGGCTCCCGCAGGGAAGACGACGACAATCGAATTGAGAGGAGATGAGCTTCATGCCGAGCATTATACCGGTATCCGATTTGAAAAACTATGGCGAGGTATTGGGCCATTGCGACGACGGCTCGCCGGTGTACCTCACCAAGAATGGCCGCGGCAGGTATGTCGTCCAGAGCATCGCGGACTACGAAAAGCAGCTGGCGACCATCCGCCTGCTTACCGAGCTCTCCAGGGGCGTGGAATCCCTGCGCAGGGAAGGCGGCCTGACCATCGATGAAGCCTTCGAAGGGCTGGGTGTGTAAGCATGGCAAACGTGATCGTTTCCCCGGCGGCGCGAAGGGATTTGATCGGCATCCGCGATTACATCAGCGATGAGCTGGCTAATCCCGACGCCGCCCTGCGCATCCTCAAGCTGCTCCGTGACAGCATAGAGAACCTCAGCGATATGCCGGAGCGCGGCAAGCCGCTGGACGCGATACTCTCCGTCCACACGGAATATCGTTTCCTGGTCTGTGAGAATTACCGGATATTCTATCTATGTGAGGGAGATCAGGTTGAAATCATCAGGGTGTTGCACACCTTGCAGGATTATATGAGGGCATTATTCCTTGATTGACGACAAATGATGTATTAATGATATGGAGAATACAATGAATAGGATAACATTTGCTCAATTGGTCGAGAAAAGGGTAGCAAGGGATTTTGACATAGTTAAACAAGATGAGAAGTATTATGTACATCCAACATTTTGTATAAGCAATCTGTCTGACTATATTCGAATAATTACAATGATCTCTTCAGCGTACAAAGATGGCATAGAATGGGAAACAGTGATCTATCGGGGTATGGTTGATGAAAACTATAATCTGCTTCCTGGATTGGCTAGGATTGAAAAATCAGTCCCTGATATGGAAATGGATTTAATCAATGATTTTCTTACCCGTCGTCCTGATGCGTTTAGTGGTCTTACAGATTTTGATACTCTTGCAAAGATGCAGCATTACGGGTTGCCGACCAGGTTGCTCGATTTTTCACTGAACCCACTTGTGGCACTTTACTTTGCATGCGAGTCGAAACCGTCGAAGAATGGGCGTATTCTTTGCCATGGCACAGAACTGAAAAATGATTCATCTGTATATGTTAACGCAATATGCTCTGCTGCTATCAAGAAACCTTTTGATGACAATTATAATGTTGACGAGTATCTATGTGATGAGAAGATGCCTTTGAAAAAGTATATGGCGGAGTGCTATGTCTATGATACAACGACAGTAGTGAGACCTAAATACTGGAATCAGAGGATTGCCAACCAAGCAGGTGTTTTCATGGTTTTTTCTAATAATCTGCGTGATAGATACTATTATGTTCTGAAACATGCAGATGAACTTGGAACTAATGACGCAATTAAACAATATGGCCGAGGTAAGATTGATGAAAAGAAGCTTCAGGAAGCGATGAGAATAGAACCCAAAGATAATAAAGGGTTGGAAGAAACATCGGTACTTTCAGATACATATTTTCGGAGAGTATATGATTCGTATAAAGAGTTTGGGCCTGACAAAACTTGGGATCAGATGACCAATAGATTCTTAATGACGGAAGGATTAAAAGAACTGAGCAGAACAATAATACAAGATGCCTTTTGCAGCATAATCATTGAGGCGAAAAATAAAAAGCGGATCCTTAAGGACTTATCGAGTATAGGAATAGGTGCAGATTATATCTATCCTGAACTAGAATATACAGCAAAAGAAATCAGAAGAAAATATGAATGATAACTTGGGTGGCTGGCAAACTCGCTTCTAATGGTGATTTGGCGTTTTCCTTGGACTATTTAGAAAGCGTGTTAACCTGCGTTGTCTATTAAAAGGCTTATCTACTTTTGCCTGCTTGAAAACGGTCGAAGGAACGAATGGAAAAGAACACGGATGCTGCAAATATCATTATACATATTCCCAGCCCTGCAAGCATATACGTCGGCTCGATTAACATCTCGTCAAGGCGCAGCCCGGACCTGTCCTTGACAAAAACGGACATGATTGTCAGCATCATCAGAGCGGTGTTTGTCTTTTCCGCGTTGCTGTAGTTGGAGTGGAAGAATACCCCCAGAAAGACAGCATAGTACAATAGCAAATAGAGGAAAGCGATAAGCGCTCCCTGAACGCTCGGGTGCAGCCCCAATACAAAAGATGACAGTGATGTCAGGCTAATTGAAGCAGCCATGCACAGCAAACCCAAGAGGTATTTTGCCATGATTAGCTGCGTCTTCTTGACAGGCAGAGAAGCCAGGAACCGCCTCGTCTGCGCGCTGTCGTCTAAATAGCAGGATTTGGAGACAAAGTGGGAATTGGCCAGCACGTTTCCGATGATATACACCCATAGAATGTAGCGCGTTTCTTCACGGTCTATGAAAAACAAAACCGGCATCAGGACAGCCACCAAAACCAGCAGAAGCGCCCATTTCCAATTGAACAGTATGTCCTTCTTAATCAGCTGGAACACTGTGGACACCTCCATTCAGGAAGATCAACACATCTTCTATCAGCAATGGCGCTCTTTCGCATAGGCCGAGCATCTCAGGCGTCGCATCCGCATTTTTCAGGATGATGGTTCTGTCGTTGAGAATGACGCCCTTTTGATTGATTTGCTTCAGGAGCAGGTGTGAATCATCCATACGCAGCTTGACAAAGCGCTCATCCAGGGTTTTCATGTCCGCATCCAGCGCGATTGTCCCATCAACCAGAAAGAGAACGCGCGAGGCTATCTTCTCGACATCCTGCGTGATATGGGACGAAAATAGAATACAGGCATCTCTTTCTCTGGCCAGACGCTCCAGGATCTCAAGCACCTGTTCCCGGACAATGGGGTCCAATCCCGCCGTAGGTTCATCCAGAAGAAAGATCTCCGCGGAATGTGAAAGCGCGATCGCCAACGACAGTTTCACTTTCATTCCGCTTGAGAGCTGAGAAAGCTTTTTGCTGGGGTCAATACTGAATGAAGATAAATACTGTTCTATTATGGATTTATCCCATTGCGGATAGAATCCTGCGACAACGCGGAGAAAAGTACCGACACGAATGTTAGGATAATACTCCTGTGATGCACCGACATAACCTACTTTTTCCTTAAACTGATGCTCGTTTACCTTTGTCACCGGCTGCCCGTTATATCGAATGTCACCAGATTGCAGGGGTGTCAAACCCATTATGGAATCAATGGTCGTTGTCTTCCCCGCCCCATTCCTGCCGATGAGGGCCAGTATATCGCCGCCATTGCAAGAGAATGAGATATTTGACAATGTGAATTTCTCATAGGCTACGGTTATACCGCTCAACTCAAGCCTTGCCATAATCACATACTCCTGATTCTTCTTATCTTTCAGAGGGGACGAGAAGTTTTGACAATTAAGCGTCTCGAGGGAAAAGCGCCGCGCTTGGTTCTGACGGTGATGGTTAGACACCAATGATTATACAGCCTATTGTTCATAAAAGCAAATCTTTATTCCATCGGGTCGTCACAAAGCGTGAATATGGGACAAGAGAACGGATTCCCTTGTCCCGCATGGCCGCCAATCACAACAACATTATTCGACTTTCCATTCCACGCTTCCCAAATGCTTGCCCGGTGCTTCATAATAATCTACAAATTCGATACGGATGTCCCGGATGGGGGTATCCTGGCTGATCCATTCGAGTTCGAACCGGTAAACGTCGGGGTCTGCTACGTCAAAATCGAAACCCCAGTCAACGAGCGCGTTGCCGCGTCCTGCTGCGACAGGTTCCGAACTCCCGTTCAGATAAACCCTCGCTTCCACGATGTGCTCATCATCGTTCATAAAGCTCTTCCATGCCTCATAAGGACGCAATACTGCTGTCAGCCGCGTTTGAACGGCTCCGACGGTCAACGAATGGATTTCCAGTTCGCCGATACCGGCATCGAGGCATAGGTCCGGATCAACCCGTGACTGTGCCGCGCCGTTTTCAAATCTCAAAGGGATGTTATGCCGCTCAACGATCTGAACATAACCCAGTTTTTCCAGCGCCTGAAAGTGTGAAAGTCGAATATCGTCAGAGGCTTCAATTTGCGCCTTCAACGCAAATAGGTCGTCATGGTTGCTAACCACGTTGCCGCCGCTGCCTGTCGAGTTTTCATCGCTGAACCAGCCGTTGTCTGACGCGGTATAAGTCCATCCGTTGCTATAATCCACCACGCGTTTACGCCGCGCGTCAAATACGATCACCGGCGTGCCGATGGGCGATGATTCATCCATTTGAATGATGTCTGCCATCGGTCGCAGGACATAGATGGACAAGGTCGCGTCCAGCGTGTCGCCTGCCGTTTCTTCCAGGTCGAGCTTCAGTTGCTTCTGAATCGTTGCGGGCAAAGAGACGTCGTCGAGCGTTCCTCCCAGCACAGGCGGGTTCTCTTCGTTGCCCCCCAGCGCTCTGCCGTTTTCACGCAGACTCACTTCGTAAATCAATGGCTCCTCCGTAGGGTTTTGCAATGAATAACTCAGATATAAGTGATCGCCATCCAATAAGTATTCATCAATATGGAAATCGCATGCCGCCATCTGTGGTTTCGGCTGACTCGTGGCATCAGGCTGCACAAGATGCTCCTCAGCTGCTTTTGTTGGCTCTCCATCGGTTCGGCTGAACAGCACTGAAAGCAGTGGGGAGTGATAAACCGCAAGTGCTGTTGCGGCCAGCAGGAAGATCAGAACAGCAACCAGAATCAGCTTCCGGATTGCGCCAAGCTTTACCTTACCGCGGTCATTCAATGCTTCCATGACATACTTATCATCAATATCTCCTATTGCTTTCATCAAGCTGTAGCTGTTCACAACGCGACGCCCTCCTTTTCCAGATTGCTCTTCAATGCCTTCCTCATGCGTTTTAGCGTACTCCTGACGGCTGCTTCCGATTTTCCGGTGTGCTCTGCGATTGTGCGCATGCTGTCCATAAACCAGTATCGTCTTACAAATATGATTCTGTTGGTTTTGCTTTGCCCTTCGAGGAATTGATTGAGGGTATCGCGTATGATTGCGCCGTCCGTTGTATCCGGCAAAGCGAGCGCAACTTCCCGCAATTCATCCAACGCCAATGCGGTTGCTCCACGTTTCAAGGCTTTGGCTCGCCGCAACCGATCTAAACTCAGATTTCGAGCCACTCGCATCAGCCAAGCTAAAAATGCTTTTGGTCTCGCAGGGGGAATAGCATTCCAGGCCCGAAACCATGTATCACTGGTACATTCATCGGCATCTGCGGTGTTCTTGAGAATACCATTTGAAACACGCCATACCTGACGACCATATTTCAATTCTGTCTCCGAAATCGCATTTTCAGACCGCGCAAAGTATAAGTCCAGTATCTTTTCATCATCCATGATCATCGCCTCCTTCCAAACAAAAGAACGCATTTTGATTCAGGATGTGTCGTGTGATAGGGTATTGTTTTGCACCCACTTTATATATTTTACAACCTATGGGATATAGGTACAGATAAAGTGCATTCTGCGTTAGCCGGCGGCCGCAGATGCGTTACACCAGCGGCCACCTTGCGTTGGGTCAGCGGCCACCCTTAAGTGGCCGTTTGAGGCTTAATC
>CADBVG010000001.1 GCA_902798105.1 uncultured Eubacteriales bacterium | reverse complement strand
CAACAAAAATAGGACACAAAAGGAGAAAAGTTAGACATCGTTGTAAGCATGCAGAAGCGTTTTACTCACTCTGTTCCAATTGGCAGGGAATAGTGACAGTGTTATCGTCCTGTTAAATCACATACTTACGACACCCTGTAGTTGCGGGGTTGCCATCCTGCATAATACGATATGCTTCGCCGCCGTCAATGGAATTCTCTATCGTCTCGCGGGAGATGATGAGCAGTTCCCGGATGGCATGTTTCGGTTTGAAAAGAGGATGAACCCCTCATTTTAGGTGACAGGCGCGACACCCCTTCATCGTTCCGCACCGTGCGGAGCTTTGATGGGGTGTCGCGTATTCCAGCCCACGTGAGCCCCACGTTCGCCCTGTCGCAGGCTTTCTGATCCAGCCCGACCACGTGGCCATCCCAACCAAAAGCCCGCGACAGGGGCCGACGTGGGGGCGACGTGGCAATACCCCCGTAGAGACCAATAAGCGATACCAAAGATGAGTACTCTACGAAAGCGGCGTCGATCCTCTGATCGCAATGAAGATTGTCGGGCATACCGACTATCAGACCACTGCCAACATCTACACTCACGTCCGGGACGAGATGCTGAAGAAGGCTATCGTTGACCTTGAGGGCGTTTTCAAGAAAAGGGCCGGGAAGGAATGAGGCCGGACATAGAAGCAGCTCCGCGAGATTGGATCGCGGGGCTGCTTGTCTGCTGTATTGTTTTTAAATGCTGTTCTGACTAATAGTCCTTGCTGACCTTCAAAGACAAGTCTTGACTAATACTTGAATCAGCTTGTTTTCCCTTCATTTGCTACCTAATAAAAACATAGACTTATCACATTTAGCATGATATAATAGTGTTATATATGGCTCATTGAATTATGTACCTGCTTAATAAACAGAGGTCAGATATGGAGCAGCTGAATTATACGTTGACAAACGAGGATGGAACCCCCTTCTTGCGGGAATATGTGTATCACGTGGGGTCCTTCCACTACAACTGGCATAAAGAAATCGAGATTCTGTGCGTTTTGAGCGGGCGCGTGGAGGTATGTTCCGGCGGGATGCTGTATGAGTTGGAGGAGGATGACCTTCTTCTGGTCAATGCCAACGTCGGGCACGCCACTTTGTCCCGTGCCGTGGACAGCACCATCATGTTGTTGCGCGTTAATCCATCCTTCCTTAAAAAGGGTTGCCCTGATTTCGAGCGCCGAAGTATACGGCTTTGCTCTGATGCTGCCAGTCGCAACGATTCCCGCTTCGTCAAGATTCGCCACTGCATGGCGCAGATGCTCATATCACATTTTTCTGACGATCCATTGGACACATTTGCCTTTAGTGCCGCCCTTAATGCTCTGGCCTGGATTCTTCTCAGCAAATTCCAACCACAGCTTCAAAATTCTGCTGTCTATTCCGATCGCAAGGACGAAAAGAATATCCATGAGATGATCCAATTCCTTGAAGAACGGTACAGGGAAAAGCTGACATTGCAGGACATGGCGAAACGCTGGAATTACTCCGCCACCTACGCTTCGCAAATGTTCAAGGAATATGTCGGCATCAATTTCTATGATTACCTGACGCGCATACGTCTGCGCCAGGCGACCCGCGCATTGAGCGAATCAGATAGAAAGATCCTGGACATCGCCTCGGAGAATGGCTTTCAGGATCTGAAAAGCTTTAACACCAAATTCCGCGAGATTTTCGGTCGCTCACCTTCCGACTACAGGAGGTCTTTGGCGAAAGAACACATTCGGTATGATTCAACCTTCAAGAAAATATTTGTGGCGTTGGACAATCAACGGGTCATGGATAAGCTGACCTCTTATATCGATCCGGCGATGACTGATCCTTCTGCTGTCGTTTCTCTTCAGCACCCCGAATTGACTGTTGACACAAGCAAACGTGACGAGGAGCTGAAGGATATCGCGGAGCAGTTGAAAAAAATCGCTATTCGTCTTTCCGGCGAATCCTAAAAATACACTATCCAATTGTTCAGATTATAAAAATAGGTAATTTGAACAATGCGATCAGCCTATTTATACACTATTTGCATAAAAACGACGCTCTTTCAAAATATTTTGGAGGGAAAAACCGGGTGATTATTCAGACAGAACGAATCCCCGGTTTCTCTTATCGTTCATGGCTCTGTCTGGCAGATGCTCTTAAAAGTGCCGAATAATCGGGAGGATTTGTTGCCCCAAAAACCTTATACTGGACTTGTCAATAAAACACAAGGGAGGAAACACAGATGAGTCCGGCAGTCATAACACTCCTGTTTCTGGCCTTCGCGGTCGTCATGTTTGTGACCGAGAAGATCCCCCTGGGGCTGACGTCCATGATCGTGTGCGTGGGCCTGGTCGTCACCGGCGTGCTGGGAATCAGCGATGCCTTCAAGGGCTTCATTGATTCCAACGTCATACTCTTCGTCGCTATGTTCATCGTGGGTGGGGCGCTGTTCGAGACGGGCATGGCCAACGAGATCGGCGGCATCGTCACGAAGTTTGCCAAGTCCGAACGGGCGCTGATCATCGCCATCATGGTCATCGTGGGCGTGATGAGCGGCTTCCTTTCCAACACCGGCACCGCCGCGGTGTTGATTCCCGTGGTCATCGGCATCTCCGCCAAGTCCGGCTTCAAGCGCTCTCGCCTGCTGATGCCTCTGGTGTTCGCGGCGGCCATGGGCGGCAACCTGTCGCTGATCGGCGCTCCCGGCAACATGATCGCCCAGAGCACCCTGGAGCCCGTGGGCCTCAAGTTCGGCTTCTTTGAGTACGCCATCGTGGGCGTGCCGATCCTCATCTGCGGCATCATCTTCTACGCCACCATTGGGTTTAAGCTGCTGCCCAATCACGACCCGAAGTCCGACGACAACTCCGTGTTCGACGAGCAGGTGGACTTCAGCCACGTTCCCAAGTGGAAGAAGGTCATGTCCCTGGTGATCCTGGTGCTGACCCTGCTGGCCATGATCTTCGAGGACAAGATCGGGATCAAGCTGGCCATCTCCGGCTGCATCGGCGCGATCCTGCTGATCCTGTTCCGGGTCATCCCCGAGAGGGAGGCCCTCAAATCCATCGATCTCAAGACCATCTTCCTGTTCGGCGGCACGCTGAGCCTGGCGACGGCGCTGGACAAGTCCGGCGCGGGCCAGATGATCGCGGACGCGGTGATCGGCATGCTGGGCGCGAATCCCTCTCCGCTGATCCTCACCTTCATCGTGTTCATACTCTGCTGCGTGATGACCAACTTCATGTCCAATACCGCTACGACGGCTTTGATGGCTCCCATCTGCCTGTCCATCGCCCAGGGTATGGGCGCTGATCCCCGCGCGGTGCTGATGGCCTGCGTCATCGGTGGCTCCTGCGCCTACGCCACGCCCATCGGCATGCCCGCCAACACCATGGTGGTCGGCGCTGGTGACTACACCTTCATGGACTATGTGAAGGCCGGCCTGCCGCTGATCGTGATCGCCACCGTTGTGAGCATGATCATCCTGCCCATCGCCTTCCCTTTCTTCCCGTAATCAATGCACACTACATCATATATAAGGAGGAATCATTCTATGGCAAATGAAGCTCAGGTCAGGAAGATGACCGACATGATGGCCAAGTTCGTCGGCTACACCGGCAAGAAGCTCCCCGACGACGTGATCGTGAAGCTGGAAGAGCTGCGCGATAAGGAAGACAGCCCCCTGGCCAAGGTGATCTACGATACCATGTTCCGCAACCAGGAGCTGGCCGTCAAGCTGGACCGCCCCTCCTGCCAGGACACCGGAGTGCTGCAGTTCTGGGTCAAGTGCGGCACTGGCTTCCCCCTCATCAACGAGCTGGAGAGCCTTCTGAAGGAAGCCGTCGTGCAGGCCACCTTCGCCACGCCCCTTCGTCACAACAGCGTCGAGACCTTCGATGAGTACAACACCGGCAAGAACGTGGGCAAGGGCACCCCGACCGTCTGGTGGGACATCGTGCCCAACTGGGACGGCTGCGAGATTTACACCTACATGGCGGGCGGCGGCTGCACACTGCCCGGCAACGCCACCGTGCTGATGCCCGGCGAAGGCTACGAGGGCGTGACCAAGTTCGTGCTGGACCGCATGACCTCTTACGGCCTGAACGCCTGTCCTCCGCTGCTGGTGGGCGTTGGCGTGGCCACCTCCGTGGAGACCGCCGCGCTGCTGTCCAAGAAGGCCCTGATGCGGCCCATCGGCTCCCACAACGAGAACGAGCGCGCCGCGAAGATGGAGAAGCTGCTGGAGGATGGCATCAACGCCATCGGCCTCGGCCCGCAGGGCATGGGCGGCAAGTACTCCGTCATGGGCGTACACATCGAAAACACCGCCCGTCATCCCTCCGCCATCGGCGTTGCAGTAAACGTGGGCTGCTGGAGCCATCGGCGCGGCCACATCATTTTCGACAGAGACCTCAACTACACCATCACCACCCATTCGGGCTGCGTGCTTTGATCGCGGAAGGAGGATATAAAAATGGTTGAAATCAGAGACGGCAAGAAGGTCCTCATCACGCCCATCTCCGCGGAGGATCTGAAGGATATCCACATCGGCGACATCATCTATCTCGACGGAAGCCTGACCACCTGCCGCGACGTGGCGCACCGCCGCGTGGTGGAGGAGGGACGGGAGATCCCCGTGGATGTGCGCAACAACGCCATACTGCACGCCGGTCCCATCATCCGCCCGCTGCCCGACGACAAGTTCGAAATGGTCTCGGTCGGTCCCACCACCTCCATGCGCATGGAGAAGTTCGAGTATGAATTCGTTAAGACCACCGGTGTTCGCGTGATCGTGGGCAAGGGCGGCATGAAGGAGAATACCGCCAACGCCTGCAAGGACTTCGGCTGCATCCATTGCGTCATCCCCGCCGGCAACGCAGTGGTGGCTGCGGTGTGCGTGGAGGAAATCGTCCGCGCCGAGTGGCGCGATCTGGGCATGCCCGAGACGCTATGGAACTGCCGCGTGAAGGAGTTCGGTCCGCTGATCGTGTCCATCGACGCCGAAGGCCGCAACTACTTCGAGGAGAAAAAGATCGAATACAACCGGCGCAAGGATGAGCAGGTCGAGAAGATCAGCGCCCAGGTGGGCTTCATCAAATAAAACGCATTTGCACAAGGGGAGGCAGCATGAGAACTGCCTCCCTTGCAGCAGGTTTAAGGAGGGAAACGCATTGAAAGCCTATTGCATAGCCGTCATCCCCGGAGATGGGATCGGGCCGGAGGTCATCCGGGAAGCCGTCAAGGTGCTGAATGCCGTCGCGGAACTGGACGGCGGCTTCCGCTTTGAGTTTACCCATTATCCCTGGGGCTGTGAATATTATCTGAAAACCGGAGAAATGATGCCAGCGGATGGTCTGGAACAGATCAGACACAGCGACGCCATCCTTCTGGGCGCGGTAGGCTATCCCGGCGTGCCGGACCACGTCTCCCTGCGCGGGCTGTTGCTGGAGCTCCGTCACGGGTTTGACCAGTACGTCAACCTTCGCCCGGTGAAGCTGCTCTCCGGCGCGCCGTGTCCTCTGAAGGACGCGCAGCCAGGCGACATTGACATGCTGTTTGTCCGTGAAAACAGCGAGGGAGAGTACAGCGGCCAGGGCGTATGGCTCTATCCCAATACGCCCCGGGAGGTCGTCATACAGGACGGCGTGTTCTCCCGGATGGGCTGCGAGCGCGTCATCCGCTATGCCTTCGAGCTGGCGCGGAAGGAGAAAAAGACGCTCACCAGTATCAGCAAGGGCAATGCGCTGAACTATTCCATGGTTTTCTGGGATCAGATCTTTGGGGAAGTCGGCAGGGATTATCCCGACGTTGAGACCCATTCCCTGCTGGTGGATGCCGCAGCGATGTTCATGGTGAAGGACCCGAAGCGCTTCCAGATCGTGGTCACCTCCAACCTGTTCGGCGACATCCTCACGGACCTCGGCGCGGCGATCTCCGGCGGCATGGGCCTGGCGGCGGGAGCCAACCTCAATCCGGAAAGGCGATTCCCTTCCATGTTTGAACCCATCCACGGCTCCGCGCCGGACATCGCCGGAAAGGGGCTGGCCAATCCGCTGGCAGCGATCTGGTCCGCCGGGCAGCTGCTGGAGCACCTGGGATACCCCGAATGGTATTCGCGCATCGTCGCCACCATCGAACAGATGCTGACGATGCGGCAGAACCTTACACCCGACCTCGGCGGCAACGCCTCGACATCCGCCTGCGGCGACGCCTTTGTCGCGCTTTTATCTTAAGCTCTTTGATAAAGAGCATCTAAAACAGCAGCTCTGTGACTACCGAATCCTTTTTGCACTGAGTAACATGGAACTGGGGCTTTTCTCTCTAAAACACCCCATCATCGTTCCGCACCGTTCGGCACTTTGATGGGGTGTCTCATTTTCTCGCCCTCCCGTGAGTCCCACGTTCGCCCTGTCGAGGGCTTTCCCATCTTAGATCGACCCAACCCAGCGCGTTGCCCGCAACAGGGGCCGACCTAACCCAACGAATACCAAAAGACGATACCAAAATCGAGTACCAAACATTTTTAACATAAGTCTGGTACATAAAGTCTGGTAGAACTAAAAGGTCGCATCATACTGAGGCCGGAGCGTGCCCGCGACGGGGGCGGACCAGCCGATACCAAAACCATGTACCAAACTTTTTCTCATATTAGTTTGGTACATAAAGTCTGGTCGAACCAAAAGGTCGCATGTCTGCGTCCGGTTCTGACTGGTTCTTACCGTTTCCAACATCTAATGTCTGATTCTTATTGGTCTGACCCAAAAATACCAGACATGGCCAGACAAAACCGGTAAAAAAGTCCGTTGCAGTCCGGGGAGGTCGTGTAAAGTGGGTGTCCGGTTTTATCCGGTTACGCAACTAAATCCTAACGCAAGAAGTCTGAAAACTGTGAAAAAAACACAAGAAAAAGTTGATAGGCTTATGCAAACCTACCAACTTTTGTGGTCGAGGTGACAGGATTTGAACCTGCGACCTTTTGGTCCCGAAAATGGCTCGAAACGTCCGCTTTATGCTAATCCGTTCCATTTTGCGCTTTTCCGCTTCATTTCATATCGTTGTGTTTCATTTCGTGGCGGGCGCGGGCCTTCAGGCTGACGCGCAGATGTTTCCGCGCACCCATTTTCTGCACCCATGTTTCGGGCAGGGCAGGGGAGCGGAACAGAAATAACACATACTCTTTTATTTAGGTGTTATAAGTGTTATATGTGTTACTGTGCTATTTTCCTTCCACTATATGCCCGTGCTGGTGGTGTAACACCTGATATGTTTTCCAGTAACACCTAACCGGGGTTTGTGTTACACCCAAATAAGCCCCCCCTCATAATTTCAAGGCCCCGCGATGCAAACGCTTGGCCCCTGCCGGTGTTTCGATCCCCATGTCTCAATTTGTAGGGTAGGGGGGGAATGGTCCACCAGCTGGGCGAAGGCCAGGGGCTTTCCTTGTCACCGAGTCCGCCAGCGTCGCCACCTTCATGCGTCCATGTGCAACGGACACTCCCGTGCCACCGTCCGCACCGACGCCCATGTATAACTATACAGCCCCGCGCATGTCCATTCAGCAGCGTTTCCACGATTCTGTAAAAAATCGACCGCTTCATAAAAACCGCGTCACCCGCACCCATTGTTATCCGCACCCCTTCCCGGCATCCGGATGTCCCAGGGTCGCCCGCGCCCCCTGATCGGCCTGCCGCCGGCAGCTCCGCCCGTCTACTGGCCAGCGCTCCGCAGGCTCCGCTTCTGGCCAGCGCCGTGCGGAGGATTCCGTTGCGCTCTGTGAGGGCCAGGAAGGCCCCATACAGCCCACAAAAAAAGCGGTGGACGCTTGCACCACCTTGTCGTGTGCAAACGTCCACCGCCGCCGTCAGCCGCCCAGGCGCACCATTAAGCGCCGCAGCTTCCTTTCCAGCCATCGCTGTTCCATTGCCGGGTCCACCTTCAGGATCATGCGCAGTTGTTCCAGCATGATCTCCACGTCCACCATTTCCTCCACAATCGCCTCCACCTCGAAGGCGTCATCCGTGCCCGGTCCCCGGTCGAAGCGCTTGCAGATGGCTTGCGTCAGCTCTCCCATTTCCTCGCAGCACTTAATCATCTGCCGGTCGCTGCCCCATCGGTCGATGGCTTCTTCCAGCAGGCGCTTGACCACGCCGCTGTTTTGCATCATGTCCTTCATTTTATCCCCTCCGTTCCGGCCTCATGGCCGCGATCCGCGCCAGGCTCCCCGCGTAAATTGCAGGATGCCGTGCAGCGTCATTCATTTGGCAACAGGTCACACAGTCCCACCTGGGCATATTCCCGGTCCAGCCGTGCCTTGGCCATGCGGTAATAGTCCGGGTCGATTATCCCATCACCAGCCTTGCCGTGCGCCCCTTCACGCTCTGCTGTTGCCGCTGCCGGGTGGCCCGGCTGGTGTACGGCTCCACGCTCTCGCCCACGGTCTTTTTGTCGATTTGGAAGATGTGCTGGCCGGCCCCGGTTTCCTCGATGGCCTCCATGAAGGCGGTCTTCATTTGATCGTAGTCCGTCCCATCGTTGCCGCCGCCGTTGCCGTTGGTGGCCAGCCGCATGTTCACGTCTTCCACGTCGGCGGCTGCCAGGTCGTTCAGATAGCCCACGGCATCCTCCACTTCGTCGGCGTTGTCCATGATGCCGCCGGCCAGGCCCATGTCGAACATTTCGCCCAAAAAGTCGCCCTTTTTACTCGGGCTGTGGACCTCCAGGGCCGCGCAGGCGGCATAATAGGCCGCCAGGGCCGCGTCGCGGGCCGCCTGCTCGATCAGCCATGAATTGTTGGTCACGCCCTGGGCGATTCCGGCGTCCATCTGCCTGCCGATTTCCGGGAAATTCAGCGCGGCCACTTCCTGCTCCATGGCGCTGTAGGTTTCGTCCGCCAGCGTCTGCACGATCACGATCACGTCCGGCTGCCCGTCCTCGATGCCGGTGCCCAGGTTTTTGTCGAAGTCGGTGCCGATGGCCTTCACGGCTTCCTCGGTCAGCACCCCCTTGATGGCGTTCAGCAGCGCCTCCCCGGCTTCCTTGGCCGTGGTTTCCAGTGTGGGCACCTCATCCTTCACGCCGCTGTCCAGGTCGGTGATCACCTTGCTGCCCACCTGCGTGGCCTCGTTCTCCACCTCTTCGTCCTGCCGCCAGCTCTTGATCCAGTCCTTCAGGGCACCCACGCCCTGCTGGCCAGCGCCCACGGCGGCCTCGCCCAGTCCCAGGGCCACGTCGCCCACGCCCGCCAGCAGCCCAAAGCCCCGGTTAAGGCCGTCCGCTATGGTGTCGCCCAGGCCCTTCCAGTCCAGCCCGCTGATGGCCGTGTAGCCCGCCTCAAAGGCCCCGGAAAGCGCTTCTTTGGTGATGCTTGTCAGCCCGTTGGGCACCGTTGCCAGGGTTTCGCCCATGCCCGCCCAGTCGAGGGCCTCTATGGCCGCATGGGCCGCTGTGAAGGCCCCGGACAGCGCGGTGTCGGTCAGGTCCAAAAGCCCGTTGGCCACATGGCCCACCGTCTCGCCCAGCTTGTCCCATTCGATGGCTTCTATGGTCGCGTGTGCCGCTGTAAAGGCCCCGGAAAGCGCTTCGTCGGTCAGGTCCAAAAGCCCGTTGGCCACATGGCCCACGACTTCGCCCAGCTTGTCCCAGTCGATTTGCCGGATTGCCGATTCCGCGCCGGTGATTACGCCGCTCAACAGCTCCGCCGCGCCCTTCAGGCCGGTTTCCAGCGCCCCCTTCACCGTCTCGGCAAAGGTGCCCCATTCCTGGCTGGTGGTGGTCTGTTCGCCCTCCGCAGGCGGGTCAAACAGCCCGCCCAGGAAGGACACCACGCCGCCCAGTATGCCCCGGATGCCGCCGCCCACCAGGTCGGCAAAGCTGTTCCATAGCTCACTGGTGGCCGTTTGGTCGCCCTCTGCCGGCGGATTGAACAGCCCGCCCAGGAAGTCCACCACGCCGCCAAAGATGCCCTGCACGCCGCCGCTGATCAGCTCGGCAAAGCTGTTCCAGGCCCCGATGATCGTTTCCTGCGTGTCCGCAGGCACGCCCAGCAGGTCCATGATGTCCTTCCCGATGGTGCCCAGGCTGCCCAGTATGGCGTCCAGCACTTCGCCGCCCAGCTTCTTCCAGTCGGTGGCCTTCAGGCCGTCCCAGATGGCCGTCACGATCTCGGGCAGCTTTTCCACCAGTTTCGGGATGCCCTGGATCAGCCCCTCCGCCAGCTTCACGATCATCTCGATGGCCGCCGGGATCAGCTCGGGCAGCGCGTCAATGATGCCGTCGATCAGCCCGTCCAGCAGCTTCTCCGCCGCCTCGATCAATTCCGGGATGTTCTCGATCAAAAAGCCCGCCACATTGGTCACCAGCTCCGTGGCCAGCGTCGTCAGCGGCTCTATATTGTCGGTGATCCCGCTGATCACGCTCTCCAGCAGCTGCACCGCTGCCGGCAGCAGCACCCGCGTCAATTCGGGCAGCGCCTCCGCAATGTGATTGATCACGCGGGTCAGCAGGCCGGTGACCATGGGCAGCTTGTCCTCCACCATGTCCAGCACGTCGTCGAAGGCGTCTATGGCTGTGTTGATCAATTCGTCCAGCAGCTCTTCCAGCTCTTCAGGGCTGACACCCTCTTGCAGCGCCGCCGCTACCTTGCCCATGCTGCTGCTGGCCGCGTCCACCAGGGGCTGGAAGGCCGGGATCATCACCAGGCCGATGCTGTTTTTCAGCGCCGTCCCGGTGGCCTTGAATTTCTGCATGGAATCGTCAAACGCGCCCATCTTGTCCAGGTTTTCCTTGCTGAACACGGTGCCCATGGCTTCGGCTTCCTTGCCCATGTCCCGCCAGGCCCGGCTGCCCGCCTCGATCAGCGGGTTCAGCTCTTTGGCGCTCTTGCCGAACAGCTCCATGGCCAGGGCGTCCCGCTCCACCGGGTTTTCGATCTTGCCCAGGGCGTCGATGGCGTCCATGAACACGTCTTCATTGTCCCGCAGGTTGCCGTTGAAGTCCTTCCACGAAACGCCCAGCTTCACAAACTTGTCCTGGGCGCTTTCGCTGCCGTCCTGGGCGTCGGACATATTCTTCGTCAGCTTCGTCAGGCTCCCCGTGATGGTGTCCACGCTGGTGTCGATGAAGTTGCTGGCATATTCCCATTGCTGTAGCTTGTCGGTGTCCACGCCGGTTTGGCTGGAAAGCGTCATCAGGTCGTCGGCGTACTTGCCGGCGTCCTGGGCCAGCTGGAAGGCTTCGCCCAGGGCGGCGGCGGCGGCCCCGCCGATGGCCGCCATGGCTCCCAGCACGGCCTCCACGCCCGTGGCGAACACGCCCCCGGCAGCCTCCGCAGCGTCCGCCAGGGCCTCGCCAAAGCCGCCCACGCCGTCCGCAGCGTCGTCCGCAGCGTCGCCCACGTCCCCGGCAGCGTCGCCGGCGTCTTCAGTCGCCCCGGCCATTTCCTCCGCGCTGCTGCCGGCGTCCTTCAGCACCTGCTCCGCTTCCTTCAGGGTCATGTTGGCCGCGTCGGTTTCGTCGCCCACGGCCTGCTGGGCCTCCGCCAGCGTGTCCAGCCCGCCCTTGGTTTTCTCGATTTGGTTGGCCGTGCCGTTCATCTGCGCGGTGGCCTTATTCAGTGCAATCTGAAGCTGATCGGCCTGGGCGCTGTTGTCGCCGTATTCACGCTTGGCCTTTTCCAGCTGTTCCCGGATCAGCTCAACCTTTTTCGCCTGCACCTCATAGATTTCATTCAGCTTTTCCAGCTTGTCCTGCATCCCGCCCATGGTTTCGGCCTGGCTGCCAAAGGCGCTTTGGCTGGCCTTCATGTCGGTATTCAAAACTGTCAGCTGCCTGGAAATCTGTTGCAATGCGGCCTTATATTCTTTGTCGCCTTTTACGCCGACTTTTGTGGAGATGCCCTCGCTGTTGTTCGCCACGCAAATCCCCCCTTTCATTCAATGACAAAAAAAGCGCCCACCCTTACGGATGAGCGCCGCGCCTGTTTCCTGTTATTTGTGTTCTTCGTCGTTTTTATCCCGCAGCACTTCCAGGGCTTGCTGGATGCCCTTGGGCACCGGCACGCCCAGCAGGCCGGCGTTCTCCACGATGGAAAGACCCTCGCTTGCGATGTAGAAGAACTCCGCCGCCGATCGGAACAGCACCACGCCCTCGCTGCCGCCCAGCACCTTGTCCAGCTGCGCGGCCACCAGGATCACCAGGATAATAACGAATTTCTTCAGCAGGCCCAGGAAGGCCGCCTGGCTCCAAAAGTGCCCGCTTTCCGTTTTGGTGCTGTGGCCGGTCAGGGCGCAGGCCAGCCCGGTGATGTAGTCCACCACCATCAGGATCACCAGCACCTTGCTGCCGGGCGTCCAGCCGCCAAAGATGCCCACGATCATGCCGCCCACGGCAGCGCCCAGCTCAATCACATGTTCCCAAAACTTTTCCATGTCAGTTTTTCCTCCCTCTTCTTCTTTTCCTTTTCGGCCAGCTCCCCGCCGGCCACAAACTCGCCGCAACAGGGACACCGGGCGCGGTAATAGTAGCCCCTTTTTCGGTCCGTCTCTATGGTGTATTCGTGCCGCTCCGCCTCAAACAGGCAATCGCATTTTCTGCACGTAAATCGCACCACGGGCCGCGCCATGGCCGGGTCCCCGTTCCTTAACACCCTCATAGGCATCCCCCCTTTCTGATGCTCTATGGCCCCTCGCTGGTAATGTCCACGCCGGGGGCGTCGTAGTCGATCCAATAGGGATCGTAGCCTTCGAGGTGGGCGGCCCGCCTGAAGGCGATCACCGCCACCAGCAGCACCACGGTCAGCACCGCAATGATGGCCAGCCACCGCAGCGCGTTGCAGATGAACAGGTCCGCCCGCGCCACCGCCACCTGGATGCGCGTTTCGATGCTCATCATGTCACCAGCTTTCCATACTTCCCGGACACGCAGGCGTTTTTGCCGTTGAACTCAACGTCATGCCAGCCGTTTTCATGGGTTTTGCCCAGGTATTTCAGCTTTTCCTCACTGTAGGCCACGCCCAGGGCCTTTTCGTCGGTGCTGGGGCCGGTGCGCACATAGCACTTCTTTCCCTTCTCAATCTGCACATACCTGGCTTCGCTTTCCTCCGCGTCGGCAGGCTTGCGGTCCAGGGCGGCCATCAGCGCCTTGTGGGTTTCCGCGTCATACTTCCCGGTCTTCGTCACGCCGTGGGCCACCTGGAAGGCCCGCAGCGCCATTTCGGTGCAATCCCCAAATTCACCGTCAGCGCCGTAGCTGCCGCAGCTGTAGCCCAGGCCGATCAGCGCCTGCTGCATTTCCTTCACGTCGTCGCCTTCGCTGCCGTTCTTCAGCACACGGTCGCCCAGCTTCAGCACCGTGGTTTCCGGGGCCGTGTAATCGCTGCCGTCGGTCACCGAATAATCCACGCTGCCGTAGCCGTCGATGTAGGAAGAGGTCAGGCTGTAGGACTTCTTCTTCACGCCGCCGCCGTTGGTAACCAGCGTGCTGGCCCCGCTGGTGTTTCCCTCGATGGTGTAGACCTTGCTGCTGGTGACTTTGTAAACGATACCCACATGGCCGATCCTGCCCTTGGAGCTGTTGAAGAAATAGATCACATCGCCCCGCTTGGGCTTGCCCTTGCCCCGCTTGATGTAGCGGTCCTTCTTTTTGAAGGCCCCGCTGCCGGTCGGCGTGTAGTTGGTGAAGGTGTAGATCAGTTTCTTGGCCAGCTCCAGGCCAAACGCCGTCACAAAGACCCAATCCACGAAATTCTGGCACCATTGGTCATTCAGGCCCGCCGATTTGGCCCACGCCTTCATGTCCCGGTTGTATTTCGTATAGTTGGCGCTGCCGGCGTTCCCGGTTTTGCTGTCCAGGTCTTTGTTGCTCTTCTTCTCCAGGTAGCCGATCTCGGCCTCCGCCACCGCGATCACTCTTTCCACCGCGTTCATGCTAACACCATCCTTCCACGTCTTTCCTGAATTGTTCCTCTGCTCTCTCCAGCTGCCCGCTCTCCGTCTCAATGCCGTGCTGTTCCAGCAGCTGCGCCTGCTGGTTCACGATGTCCAGCGCCATGCGCAGCATTTCCTCCAGCCTGGCGATCACCTGTAAATGGCTCATGTCGCACCCGTCCCCTCACCACGTTTTTGATCTTGTGCCGGTCCAGCGGCCCGAAATAGCGCTGCCGCGCCTGCACACAGTCGGCGTGCTTCAGGCTGCCCGTCCTGGACAGGATGCCCGCCGCTGCGTGGTAGGACGGCAGCCCGCCCCCGGCCATGATCCGGCCCACCTTCCTGCATTGCCGGGTGAAGCGCAGGAAGGCTTTGTGCCGCAGCCGGGTGTGGGTGTGCCGGAAACGGTAGCCCACAAAGCTGATGCCCCGGCTGTCCACGGGAAACACCTGCCAGTCGCCCTTCAGGTGGACGCCCAGCACGGCCCGCAGCTGCCCGTCGATGGCCCGCACGGCCTTGTGCAGCTTGCGCTTGTTTGGCCCCATCAGCACCATGTCGTCCATGTTGCGCACGTAATACTTCACGCCGTCCAGCTTCAGGATGAAGCCGTCCACCGGCTCCAGGTTGAAGTTGGCCAGCCATTGGTCGGGATAGAAGCCGATGGCCAGCCCCGGCAGCGGGTTGGAGCGCACGATGGCCTCCACCACGGTCAGGAAGCGCTCATCCTTGATTTTGCGCCGCAGCGCCGCCATCAGCCGGTCCAGGTCCATGCTGGGATAGTAGTGCCGGATGTCCATTTTTGCGCAGTATTTCGTGCCCCTGGGATCGTTGTCCAGCGCCCTGCGCACGTACTTCCTGGCGCAGGCGTTGCCCCGTCCGGGGATGCTGGCGCAGCTCCAGCGGTACATGCCCCGCATTAACACGTCCTGCATGGCCATCACCACCAGCTGGTGCATGATGCCGTCCGGGTAGAACGGCACAATAGTGATGTCTCTTTCCTTGTCGCAGGTTTTGTCATGTATTCGTTTAATCTTTGGAGGCGTGGGAACATAGCGGCCATTAATTACCAGGTCGTAGATTTTCTCCACGTACTTTTCCGGCTTCTTCATTACCAGCTTAACGTCCCAGCGCTTCTTCTTGTGCTTGCTTCCTTTTCTGATTGCTTCCCGGATCAGGTCTTTGTCGCACATCTTTTCATACAGATGGCCGACCCTCTTAGGCATGATCTAATGCCTCCTTGTTTACCTCGGGGTCGTCCGAAACGGGGCCAGGCTCAAAGCCTGGCCCCGTCCTACTAAACCCCGTCCTGTCGGTAGAATTTTCAGCGAGTGCTGCGGAATTACCCATGCAATGCTAAAACATGGATCATTAAACAAGGTGACGGGAGCCCAGGTTGGCGTTGGTTTCGGTGACGTTCCAATTCGCGTTGAAGTAGAACACGCCATAGTTGTCGTTGGAGTTGTAGTTGCCGCCAACGGCCACCAGCTGCACGCCGGTGTTGGAGTTCACGCGGTGAAACGCATAGCCTGGCCCACTGCATGGGTAATCCCTTTTATTAAGCTGCTACTTCATAGCCATCATCCTTTCTGTAGTCGGGCCACGTTTCCGGGGGCTGCGGCCCCCGGTCCCCTTCAGGGCTGATAAAGGAGACGGGAGCCCAGGTAGGCGTTGGTTCCGGTGACGCTCCAACCCGCGCTGAAGTAGAACACGCCACAGTTGTCGCTGGAGCTGTAGAAGCCGCCAACGGCCACCAGCTGCACGCCGGTGTAGGAGAACACGCGGTCAGTGACGTAGGTGCTGGCGCTGCCGCCGCTTGCGGTGTCCGGGATAAACGCCCAGGGGCATTTCTCACTGTAGCCCAGGCCGGTGATGTATTCGCTGCTGGGCAGCGTGATTCCCGTTTCCTCCATGCCGGTGGTGCTTTCACCGTAGCTGGCCATGTCGGTGCTGACATACGCCGCCCGGTTATTAGCCACAAAGCCGTCCACCCATGTCAGCACATTGCTGAACAGGTTTTCGATCCACCGATACATGTTGCTTACGCCGCTGCGCTTGACGGTGTGGTAGGCTGCGCCGGTGGTCGCGCCGGTGGCCTTGATGCTGCCGGTGTTCTGGCCGGTGCCCAGCTGGTCCTGGCTGTGCCAGTTGGCGAACTCCACCAGATACAGCAGCTGGATGGCGCTCCAGGTGGCCAGGTCAATCTGATGCCAGCCGTTGCCCTTGGCCGCGCTGTACGTCCTGAAGTTGGCGCGGGTGGTGCTTGCCAGCGGGTTCACGCCGCCCTTGCTGAACACGCCGCTGCTGTCGCCGCTGGTGTGGAAGCGGCCCACATACCTGCCGCTGCCGGGGTGCTTTGTGTAGCCGGTCTTTGCGGTCGGGCTGATGGCCCAGGTCCACCGGGTGTTGTCGGTGTTCTTCTCCACCTTGTAGTAGAACTCGGGGATGTAGACCACCGTGTCGTTTGCGGCTTCGTCGAAGCTGGCGTTGGTGTCGGGCACCAGGGAGCCGTTCACCACGTTATAGCGCTTCATGCCCGCCCAGGGCTGGATGTTGTCAAACGGCGAAGAGCCGCTGCCGGTCAGGTCGGTGGCCGGCGTCGGGTCGGCAAAGCTGGCCGCCAGGCCGCCACGGGCCAGGCCGGGCTTATTCTGCGAATAATCCCACTGTACAGCGTAGGCGTTGGTTACGTCGATGTTCGGGTCCATCCAAATCGTGCCCGACGCTTCAAACACAGCCGTGTAGGTCGTATTCGCGTGGATCACTCCCAGGGCCGGCGTCCAGCCTTTGAACTTCACGCCTTCGCGGGTGCTGGTGGGCGTTTCGCCGGTGTAGGTCACCGTCTGACCGTCCTGATAGCTCTTGGTTTCCAGCGTGCCGCCGCCATCCTCCGCCGCCTTCACAAAGGTGGCCGTGTAGATCGGGATGTAGCTGGCCTTGTAGGTCGCGTTGCCGGTCACGTCCACAATGGTCGGGGTCCACTGTGTGAAGGGCCGGCTGCTGTCCACCGCGCTGACCGGCGTGCTGCCCTTGTAGCTGGGCCGCTGGCCGTAGTTGTAGGTTTCGGTGGCCAGGGTGCTGTTGTCGTCGTTCGCCCAGGTGATGGTGTAGCTGCGCACCGTGCGGCTGTATGCCGCATAGATCACGCGATCCTCCAGCACGTTGGTTCCCGCGTCACTCTGGGCCGTGCTGGCGTCCATTTCCCGGTTCCAGCCCACAGCGGTGTAGCTGTACTGGGCCGTGGAGGTCCGCGTCGGCACCGTCGGCAGCGCTTCCTGCGGCACGCCGTCCGCGCACTGGATCGTCTTAATGGTGGTGCTGCCGTCCCAGCTCTTGCAGGTCAGCGTGCTGCTGGTGTGGTCGGCCACCACGTTGATGGTCGGGTAGCGTTCCTTCCAGCTGGCAATGTCGTCGCCGCGCAGGGCGCTGGTGTGGATCGTGCCGGACATCTGTGCGGTGTCCACCTCCATGCCCTGGCCCTGGCCGTTGATTTCGATGCCGCGCATGATGTCCAGGCGGTCCATGATGGCCTCGATCTCCGCCGCGTCGGTGGCCTCCCAGTAGAAGCCGGTGATGCGGATGGCCGTGGCGGCGGGCACCCGGTTGAAGATGGCCTTGGTGTCCAGGCCGCTCATATTCTCCAGCCACAGCTGATCAATGTTTTCCCACCCCTCCAGCACCAGGCCGGCGTCGGTCAGCCGGGGCTGGTTGCGGATCACCAGGCTGCTGGTGGTCGCCGGCAGGTGCAGCGTCTCCAGGATGCCGCCGTTGGGCAGGTCCACGCCCTGCACCTGGGTCCCGTCCATGTAGACGGTTGTCAGGTTCGGGCACTGGGACAGGGGCAGCGTTTTCTGCGTGCCGGTGCCGAAATTCACACAGTTGCGCATGTCCACCTTCAGCAGCTTCTTATTCGCGCCCACGGACACCTCGCGGGTCACTTCGTTGCGGTAGCCGGCCTTGTTGCTGCCCAGCACCACTTCCTCCAGGTTCTCCGCGTAACTGCTGTCCCAAAAGCGCACGTAAAGGTTTTCCATGCCATGCACGGCCTTGACCATCTTGGCGTTGTGGATGGCGCACACGGCGTCATTGGCATAGGTGTAGGGGTTCTCGCAGCGGCAGCTGAGATTGTCCCCGACCATGCGCCCGCCGGTCTTGTGGTCGTCCCACATCACGGTCACGTAGCCCTTTTTGTGCAGGTCCACGATCACGTCATAGTCGCCGCTGGCCCGCTGTTCCTCCGTGATGGTGTAGAACGGCCTGAACAGGATGGACAGCAGCGCGTCGCCCATGTCGAACATGGAATCACAATACGGGAAGCGCCAGTCCAGGAACTCATCGCGCTGGCCGCTCTTGTTGCCCAGGGCCATGGGCAGGTAGGTGGTGGTGCCGTCCTTTCGCACCGGGGCCACATACTTGAAGTCGCCGTCTTCGTTCCAAACGGCCTCGGGCCATGCCTGCTGCCATTCGTGGAAGATCCTCTTGACGTATTCGGCGCTGAACAGTCCGCTTGACCTCATGCGCTGATACATTTCAGCAGACCGCTTCCAAAACGCCTGCCGCCAGTTGACCCACTTCACGTTGTCCTGGCCGTTGTACACGTTGCCGCCGCCCACCTGGTCAATGTCTTCCATCCAGTATTCAAACGTCAACGCGCCACGGTTGTCGGTCCCCAGGGCGGTGTCACAGTCGTAGATCAGCTCCCACCATTTCTGCGTCTGATGCCACCAGGCCAGGTGTTCGTTTTTCTGCCGGCTGTCCGCCATCAGGAATACCAGCGTGAACACGTAATAGAAGGCCGCGTTGTCCAGGTCGTACCAGTTGCCGTATTCGGCCTTGAACTTGGCCAGCCGGTAGGCGGCGGTGTCGTGGGTGTACTCCGTGCCCTCATAGGTCACGGCCTCCGGCAGCGCGTCGCCGCTGGCGTTTTCCTGCCAGGTGCTGTAGATGAAGTCCGTCATGGCCTGGAGCTTGGAGCAATCGAAGTATTCTTCCGGATAGATGGATTCATATTCGTTCGTCCAATTCTCATCAAACACGTTGGTTTTGAACTTGGACAGCTGGCTGTCAAAGTTGCGCACGTCCCAAATTTCATCGCCTTCAGTGAAGCCAAAGGTTTCGGGCGTGCCCTTGTCGTTGTTGAAGTTGTACTTGCCCACAAACTCGGGGCCGTCGCCGTAGTCCCAAAACACCACGCAGGGGAAGCCGTCCATGCCCTGGCGGATGTTGGCGTTTTCCTTCTGCGGCGGGGTCTTAACGCCCAGCTGCTTGGCCAGGGTGTCGAACAGGATGGCCAGCACGATGTTGTTGGCGGATTCGCTGCTGGCCACGTCGGCCTTCAGCGTGAAGGTGTCCACCATGATGCTGCCGTCCCGGATCGTAAAGCCGATCACCAGGTGGCCGTTTACGGTCGCGCCGTTTTTGAAGGTGATCTTCAGGTTCTTCACGGCGTAATACTGGGAAGACGTGCCCTGCACGTTCACCAGCACGCCCTGGGCGGTCAGGTGGCGCGTCGCGTTGGTGGGTTCGTCGAAGACCATTTCCACGGTCTTCTTATCGCCCTTGTACTGGGGCGATTCCGGCCCGGTCAGGATCACATAGGGCAGGTCCTTCGGCAGCTTGCTGATCGTGATCTTGCCGTTCTCGAAGATGTCATTGCGCTGGTACAGCTCCAGCATCTCGAAGGCGTCCTGGCGGTCCGCGATGTAGTTGCCCAGCACCTCTTCGGCGGTCAGATAGCGGTTATACACGCGGGTGTTGTAGCTCTTCACGCCACACATCGGATTGTCGCCAATGGTGATGCCCACCGGGTCCGCCTGCTGGAAGCTGTCGGTGCTGGAATACTGCGAAATGCCCTGATACACGCCGTCAATGTACAGGTATACCAGCCGGTTGGCGCTCTGCGGCTCCACGGCCAGGGTCAGGCGCGTGCGCCGGTCGGTGGTGAAGCGGCAGTTGACTTCTGCGCGGGCGCTCTTGAAGACCGCGTGGTCCGGGTAGACCTCGAAGCCGCGGTTGCCGCTCATGCAGCTGATGATGGGCGTGTCATAGTCCAGCACATCATGGCTCATAAACTCCAGCTCGATGGTTTTGCCGGTGGCCCTGAAGTCCTGGCCATACACCAGCGCCGGGATCGTCACCTTGCTGCCGCCCATGACTTCCAGGCAGGTCAGGCCGTCGCCGTCCCGCTGCCAGCCGTCCCGCGTCCAGTTGAAGCCCTCGAAGGTGGCCGCGATCTTGCCGGCCCCGGTGCCGTATTCCCACACCGCCGGGTCGTTTTCGGAATTGCTGCGCCCCGCAGCGTCCAGGTGCAGGCTCAGCTGATCGGTCACGGCCTCGGGGTGGACCTCGGATTCGGTGACCTCCAGGGCAAGGGTCTTCGTGGTTTCGCCGCTCTTGATCTCGATGGTCAGATTGCCGGCGCGGCTCACCCGGTAGGTGAAGCTCTGCGTTTCGCGGCTGGCCGTCAGGCTGGACACCCGCACGCCGTCCACGTCGATGGTGACCGGGGCCTCCAGGTTCATGGGATCATACACGTTATAGTCGATCTTCAGCGTCTCATACTGTTGCACCGTGGTCCGGCCAAAGTTGGAGACGATGATCGGCGCGGTGTTCAGCGGGTCGATGCAGATGATCTCATAATACAGCGTGTTGCTGCGCACGGTCTGGCCGTTGATCTCCGCCACAAACCAAACCCGCAGCACATGAGCGCCATGGGTCTGTTGCGGCACGGTGAAGCTCTGCTGGTGGCCGTTGGTGGAGGTTTCCACCGTCCCGATTTCGGTGCCGTCCATCTCGAAGTGGACCACCTTGCGCACGCTGCCGTTGGGCGTGTAGGGGAACGGGAAGGCGCTCTTATAGGGCTGCGTGTTGTCGAAGGTGCTGGTGATATACATCACCTTCAGGTCCACGGTGAAGCGGATGGAGCGGTTTTTGCCATAGATGTCGTAGACGGTGAAGTCGAACATGTTGGTGCCGCTCCGCAGGTAGGGGGCCACGTCGATGGTGTTTTCCCCCTGGGGCACCTCCAGCATGGCCTCCGCACGGTCGTTCACGCTGATGCGCAGGCTGCCGTTGCCGGTGGGCAGGTCGTTCTCCAGGCTGGACCACAGGAAGGTCACCGGGCAGGCCGGCACGTTGCCGTCTTCGTCTTCGGCCAGGGTCTTCGACTGCCAGCCGCTGATGTTGCTCATGCTGATCTTGCTGGCGCTGCCGCTGTCGTCTCCGCCGCCGCCACCGCCGCCGCCGCCGCGTCCGATGTCTTCAATCTCCAAAAGCACGCGGCCTTTGTTGTCGGTGAAGTAAAGTGTGTTCGTGGATTCGTCCAGGAAAGCCCCGCCGAAATAGGTGCCCGATTCCATTTCGTAGCGGACCATGCCTTCCTTCAGCAGGTCGATGTCGGTGGCGAAGGTGGCCGAATCGTTTTCGGCGTTCGATGCCTTTTCCAGCGCCTGCGCCGCCGTGACGGTCGCGGCCTGGGCGATCTCCACGGCAGAGCCGGCAATCTGTTCCGCGTTCGTCTTCGCGTTGTCGATCTCTTCCAGCTTCGCGTCCTTTGCGGCCTCCATGGCCGTCTCTGCGCCTTCCACGGCTGCCACCCTGCTGGCGTCCATGTCCGCCGCTGCGGCCTCTACAGCCGCCGCCTGGGCCGCCGTGATGGCGTCCAGGGCCTGCCCCTTGGCTTCCTCCACGTCGGCGTCAAGGCCGGCAGCTGCCGCCGCCGCCGCGTTGGCTGCCGCCACGGCGTCCGCCATCAGCTGGTTGGCGCGCTCCAGGTTTTCTTTGGTTTCCTTGACCCAGTTCGGGGGCACGGTCGGGGTGCCGCCCACCTCGCCGTCCAGCGCCGGCTCGATCCAGGTGCGGAACAGCTTGGATTTCTTGATGGCGTCGCCCTTCAGCGCCCGCACTTCAGCCCGGCCAGCGCCCGCGCAGGCGGTGTCCTGGGCCATGATCGGCCAGGTGATCATGCCGTTGCTGACGGTGATGTCCGGCACATACAGCTCATGCTCGCCGGGCCGGGTGGCCACCACCATGAAGGTGCAGCCCTGGAGGGACACCAGCCAATCGTTGGCGTCGATCACCACGGTCTGCGTGCCGTTCTCGCCCTGGCGTCCGAGTTTAACCCGCTCTTTGTCCAGGTCTTTCACGGCGATGGGGCTGTATTCCTCATCGGGTTCCTGCATGGTCAAAACATTATTGTCTGCCATTGTTTTCGCTCCTTTCCCAAAAACCAAAAAGCGCCATCGCTGACGCTTTTGGTGGTTATCAATAGTCGCCGCCGCCCACCGATTGCACAAACACCTGGGCCGTCAGGTTGGCCTCGATGCGCGTCAGCTGGTTGGGCACGATCTCGATGTCGTGCCAGGTCCCGCGTTTGATCTTGCCGGCGTCATCCTTGGACAGGTAGCCGCTTACGTCGATCTCCCGCTTGGTGATCTCCGACGCCGGCACCGTGGTCCCGTCCACCTTGATGGTCACGCTGCTGGCACGTTTGCCTTCATAGATGCCATACACGATGTTGTGGGTGTGGTCCGGCAGGGTCAGGTCGTGGGTGTGGGCCGGGATGGTCACGGAATGGTTGTGGCCGGGTATTTTCACATTGTGCCCGTGCGCCGGCACCTCGATGGACAGCGGCGGGATCGTGAAGCTGGCCAGCCGGTGGAAGTGGTCCATGCCGTGGCTGTGAACGGTCAGCGGGTGGGTGTGGCTGCTTTCGTTGTCGGTGTTGGTCTTCCAGTTGCTGCCGCTCTTAGCGCCTCCCGTGTTCAGTTCCACGCCGGTGGTGTCGGGGCTGCTGGCGTCGGTATAATACTTATAGGTGCCGTCGGTCCCGTTTTTCGGGCTGCCAGTGTTGGGCGATGCGCTGTCCGTTCCGGGGCTTGCGTCATCGGTATAATACTTGTAATCATCGCCGTATTTCGGCCCGCCGGTGCCCGCTGATTCGGTGGAAGTATACGGCGCATCGCTGTCCGTACTGCCGCCCGTGCTGCCGGTATAACTGGCACCGCTGGACATGCTGTGATAGTGGCTGTTGACGTTGTGCCAGTGGCTGTTGACCTGGTGGTAATGGCTGCCGCCTTCATGCCAGTGCCACATATAATGACTATGGCTGTTCACCGTGTGGCTGTGGCTGTAGGTGCTGTGATAGTGGTCCATCCCGTGGGTGTGGCTCTTCACGGTGTGGCTATGGCTGTCAATGCTGTGGGTGTGGCCCATGCCATGGTTGTGGGCGGTGCCCGCGCCGGTGTTCAGCCCGTCCTTGCTTCCCTTGGTGGTTGTCATCACCGCGCCGTCGGCGCTGACGCCGTTGTCCCTTGGGCCGAACGTCCAGCCGATCAGCTCGGTGTTGCCGTCCGTAGCCTTGGCCACGACGCGCTGGCTGGTGCTGACCACACAGTCCCCGCCGTATTCGCTGGAATAGGTCACGGTGTCCCTGGTGCTGGTGGTCTGCGTGCTGCCGCCGCCGCTGGTGCTGGTCTTCGTGGTGCCGCCGCCGGCTGCCGCGCCGGTCGAGTAGGCCCGGAACGCTTGCAGCTGCCAGGTCAGCAGCATCTTGTTGATGCGCACCATGCCCGCCGGGATGTACACCCGGAACTTGGCCGGGTGGCTTTCGTCGGCGTTGTCCGCAAAGGGTATGGCGAACAGGTTGGTGGCCCCCTGGCTGTACAGCTCACCGATGCCCACCCGGTCCGCCAGCGTGTTGATGCTGTCCGCCGCGTCCCTGGGTGTGTTGGCAATGGTGATTTCAATGTCGCCGGGGTCGCCGTTCACGTCCCGCTTGGAGATGGTCACGATCCTGGCGTCGAAGTTGATGCCGTGTTCCCCGTCCATCACCCTCACCAGCTTGCCGGGCATGAAGTTGTCCCAGCTGTAGCCGGTTTCCTTGTACAGGTCCACCGCCTTGGCGGTATAGCTCAGATATGGGTTTTTGTAGCCCTCCAGCACCTGCTGCGCCCTGGCCTTCAGGGTGGCCGCGTCCTGGATGCGGGTGTCGGTCCACACGCTGCACTTCACGCCCCATGTGGCCTTGGTGTCTGCGTCGATGTAGGGCACCCCGCCGTTGGCTTCCTTAATGGTCAGCTGGTTCACGCCCTCGCCATAGCCCAGCGGGTACAGCCGCGTCACCAGCGCCGTGGCGTCCATGCTCTTGGTGATGCTCACCAGGTTGCGCCCGTAGTGGATGCCGCAGCCCGGCGTGGCGTCCGCCCTGCGCAGGTTCACCGTCCAGGGCGTGGTGTTGGTGTTGAACTCCCAGGTGTATGCCTCCGTCAGCACTTCGCCCAGGCTCAGCAGCGCGGAAAGCAACGAAACATTTTCAAAGTGATATTGGAAATAATCGTTGAAGTCCACTGTGCCCAGCCGCCACCGCACCGTCGTCTGCCGGTCCAGTATGTACTGCATCACGGTCCGGGTGTTCACACCGGTGCCGCCCACCTCATGGTAGCCAAACAGCACATCGTCCAGCAGCGTGGCCATCACATGCTCCAGGCTGTAGGTTCTCATGCCTCCCAGGCCGGTTTCCTCGCCGTTGGGCATCCCGACGATGCGGTATAGTCCGGTGTTCCGCGATCCGTCCGGCAGCTTCACCAGGTTGTGCGCCTGGCAAAAGCTGTTTTTCGGATCGTCGGACGCCAGCGAAAAAGAGCCGGTCCACAGGTCGTTATGCTTCAGGTCATAGCCGATGTTATCCGCGTTGTCCAGCACCGCCAGCATCTGCATGTCCTGGTTGTACACGCTCAAATATTCCAAATTATCACCTCCGCCCCCTTGCGCTGGCTGTTATTTTCGCCCCTGCCGTGCCGCTGCCAAAGGTCAGGTTGACATAGATGGTGTTATTGCCATTGTTGACCATGTAGGGCTGCCAGGCCGTGCAGTATGACAGGGCGTTCGAGCTGCCGATTTTGGCCCCGGCGGGGGGTTCTGAATCCACCACCAGGGTGCTGCCCGCGCCGATGCTCATGCCCGCCAGCGTGATGCCGCCGAAACTCACCCGCGTGATGGGTGCGCTGCCGGTGTTCCGCACGGTCAGCTTCAGGGGGGCGGGCAGGCCAGTGTAGGCCCGCAGGGTGACGCTCTTGCTGCCGCCGCTGCTGACATCCACGCTGGCCGTGTCCTCTTCCACGTTGTAGGCAAAGGGCTGGGCCGTCCATCGCACCTGAAGCTCCCCGCCAAACCAGTTTTTCAAGCTCCACTTGCTCGCCGCTGACAGCTCCGCCATGTAGTAGATATTCGGCTCATAGTCGAAGATCAGCCGCTGCCGTCCGTTGGTCAGCCATGCCGCCACGTCCCGCAGCAGGTCCTGGGCGTCTGCCTGCGTCGCCGGTTCGTTTGCAGGGTACAGGGTGCCCTCCAGGTTGAAGGGCTGCCAGGCTTCGCCGGCCAGCAGCAGCGTCCCGCTCATGCCGGCGATGCTGTAGCTGTTCCGCTTGATTTCCGGGGTCACAATGTGCCCGTCCTTTTCGGCGTAGATCAGCCCCATGTCCCGCCGGCTGTGTTTGTTTCCAAACGTGAAGCCCGATTCCTTCAATAGCACTCAATCACCCCCTTTTCGCGGATTGCCCCGGCCTTTTATCCGACCGCCACCTGGCCGGTGCAGAAATTCACGCCGTCCATATCCTTGAACATTTCGCGGGCGATCTCCTGCGCCAGCGTCGTTTCGTTGCCGTTGATGTCCCGCAGGTCGTCGGCGTAATACTGGACGACTTTAGGCGCAAACACCACAAAGCCGTGATGTGTCCCGGCCAGGTCCACAATGTCCTCGATGCTCTCCACGATGGGGTTGCCGTCGAACAGGGCGCGGCAGATGTCGATGGGCGCGCCCCCGTCGGCGTTCTCTTCGTCAAACAGGTTGATGGTCAGCGCCACGTTCCCAAACAGTCTGAAGCGGATCAGCATCCGGTCCAGCGCCAGGAATTTCTCATGGCTGCGCACCTCGATGTCGAAGGCGTAGTCCTTCCCGTTTTCCTGCTGGTAGATTTCCCCGACGATGATTTGCGGGTCATGCTCAAACAGGGCCTTGACCTGTTTCTGATAGATGTACCAGGGCGGGGTCAGCCTGGTGTTCATGCCGGCGTCGATGTTGGTCACGGTGGTGTCGCACTCCGCAAAGGCCGCGATGGTCAGCAGCATCATGGCTGCGATGATGATGGAAACGATCTTCTTCATGGTTATATCCTCCTATGTTCATGATACAAAAAACGCGGGGAAAAACGCTGATTAACACGTTCCTCCCCGCGTTTTTTTCGTTATGGATGCGGCAGCCTGTTCAGCTGCACTCGCTTGACTTCCTGGGCATTGCCGCCGCTCTGTCCCTGCTTGCGGCCAGGGGTGCCGCGCATTTTCCGCGCCTGCCGGATCAGCAGATGCACCGCCCTGGGGCTGCTTGCCCAAAATGTGGCCGGGTCCAGGCCGCTGCGCAGCGCCTCGCTGTACAGCCATAGCCATGGGAAGCTGCCCGTGCTGCCCTCCCGGCTTATTGAGGGTCTTTACTGTCGCCGGCCTCCACCTGCGGCAGCGCCTTCTTCACGTTGCGCAGCAGCAGCTCTTTGACGGTGGGGATGCTGGTCAGCTTGAAATTGTCGCTGAAATCTCCCCATGTCAGCGGCTCGGCATTGGTAGCAGCTGCGCCGGAAAGCAGCGCCCCATACAGCACCGCCATGATGGCCCCGATCTTGCCGGCGGCCAGCTTCCTGATGATCTCCACAAAGCCCAGGTCCCGATGGTATTGCAGCTCGTAGACATCCTCCGCCACCCTCATGCTGGCCATGTCGAAGGCCAGGGGGTAATCCTTGCCGTCGATCTCCAGGTGGTCCAGGGGGCGGGTAATGTCCACCGCCCGGATTTCGCTTTCATTCTGCATTTTATCCGTCATTTTTTGCGCTCCTTCTCCCGTTCATGGCCGCGATCCACGCCAGGCTCCCCGCGTAAATTGCAGGAAGCCCGGCGTTTCCTGCATCAGGTGGTTTTCGCCTCATAGACCGACGTAAACCAGCCGGCTTTCACGGTTTCCATCACATTCTGATCAGCCGTCGCGGCGATGGCCGCCAGCGCGTCGTCGTATTCGCGGCGGATGAAGGTGGCCTCGATGGTCGGGTGCTGGTAGGTGATGGTGTCGGCGTCGGTGTGGCCCACCTGCGTGGGTTCGCTGAATTTGCCCTTGTACAGGGTCCACAGCTCCAGGCTGCCGTCGTCCAGGGTCAGGGCGAAGGCGATGGCCACAAACGGGGCCTGCTGGTTGCCCTTGACAATCTGCACCCCGTTCTGATCCTTGTAGCGGCCCAGGATGATCTCGCGGATGGCGTAGGGAATCTTGTCAAGGTTCAGGCTCACGGTGTAGCTGTCCACCCGCTTCTCGCTGCGCGTAGCGGTGTTGCTGGCGTACACCTTGCCCTCTTTGTAGTTGGGCGTGATTTGCGCCTCGATGGTCTTGCCCATCACCTGATAGCTGCCATAGGTCGGCTTCGTGCTGGGACCATCCGCGCCCGTCATCAGCGCCACGTAAATGTCGAGGATACCATAAAAGTATCCCTCAGAATAGGCGTTTGCGCCCTGCTGATTAGCCATGTTTTCCTCCATTTCCGTCACCGCTGCCACCATTCGCATGTGCAGGCGATATGGTGGATGCCGGTGTCTTGTTCATAGTCGTCCGGCCCCCAGCCGAACACGCGCACCCCCGCCGCCTTCAGCAGCTCAATGGCCATGAAGAAGGCGGTGCGGTGGTCGTCGTTTTCGCTGTGGGTCCATGCGTGCAGCTGTACCAGGTGGCGCACCCGTGTCACCACGCTGCCCGCCGTCCTGGTGTCCGCCGCAATCTCATTGAATGTTATCCAGGTTTCAGCCTGGGCGTCGCCGGGCGGTTGGCTCACTGGCACGGGCATGTCCTTCAGGGCCTCGAAGAAGTGCTGCTGCACTACATCGGTGGTCAAAAGCTCAGCCATTGCTCTGCGCCTCCTCAAATGCTTTTTGCATCGCCCCGGTGACCTCTGCCTCTGCCCGGCTCACCGTGGGATTAAACCATGGCTGCGCCGGCATGTTGGAGCGGCCATATTCCAGGATATTGCCGATCTTGGCCAGCGGCTCCCCGTGATCCTTGCCCACGGGTCCCACGTCGGTGTTATAGCCGTCCGCCGGGTTGTATTCCACTTTCCCGGCCTTCACGCTCTTTTTGAGCGCCCCCGGCTTGATGTCCCGGCGGTTGCCGGTGTAGACCGGCGCTGCCTCTTTCAGCCGTTCCGCCAGGGCCTTGCCGCCCGCTTCCACGGCCTTGCGGCAGGCTTCGTCCGTGCCCTTTACCAGGCCGTCGAACTTCTCCAGCTCCGCCGCGATCCCCCCGGTGTTAAAGGTTCCCATTACTTGTTGCCCTCCCCGGTTACCAGCCTGCACTTCAATCGCATAAAATCCCGCATATAGCCCAGGTGATTAACTTCGAGGATGTTGTAAGCCGCGCCGCGATGCACCAGCCGCCAGTCGGCGGCCACATCGTCACGCCAGCGCAGCGTGAAGGTGACCACATCCTCCGCGTGAAACGCCTGGGCCTGGTAGAACTCCCGCCCGGACACGTCGGCCTTGCCGGCGTGAACGGTGGCCACGTCCTGCCATTCGGTGATCTTGCGCCCCTTTTCGTTGGTCCGGCTCACTGGCCGCTGAAGCGTCACCACCTGCCGCAGGTCCCCCGCTTTAATGCTCATGTCGTCACCCCATCATAGGGACGCAGCTGGTGAACGCTGGAAACGATATAGGCCGGAATGGTGGCCAGCGCCTCCGCGTTGCCACGGTTGTCATACATCCAGGCCGCCAGGTTGGCCACCCAAAAGTTATAGGACGCGCCCGGCGTGGTCCGGGGCACGCCTGCCTTTTCGTACCAGTCCACCGCAGCGTCCAGCATGTCCTTCAGCACCGCGTCATCCTCGCCGGGGTCGGCCCCGGCAAAGCGCCGCAAATATTCCACGTTCACCATTGCGCGTCACCTGCCTAAATCGGTATGTCCAGGTCCCTGGCCTTCTTCAGCTCCGCCATCAGGTATTCCCCAAACATGTCGGCCACCGCCTTCTTATCGTCGTCGGTGATCTCCACGCCCTCCATCAGGTCGATGGAGAAGGACAAACCCCTGCCGGGCCGGATGGAGCAGGTGGCGCTGGCGGCCTGCCTGCGTTCGCCCTCATCGGTCACCAGCGTGGCGTTGCAGGTGGTCTGCTGGCTGTCCGTTCGTCTGATGCTCATGTGTCCACCTCCAAAAGCGTCAGCGCTGGCGCTTTTCACGCCAGCGCCGCGTGGTCGTTAAATGGTCAGGGACCGGCGCACCATGGCATTGGTGTCGAACTTCGTCACGCCCAGGCGGGCGATGCCGCGCAGCTCGGTGGAATCGGTGCGCCAGGCGTTGCCGCCGATGTCGGTGCTGGCCAGCTCGAAGCTGCCGCAGCGGAACAGGGTGGCGAACTGCTTGCCGTCACCGATGAAGAGGTCCGCAGCCGTCGTTTCCGACGCGCCGCTGCCGCTGGTGACGTTCGCCAGGGTGGCGTCACTCACCATGGCCACGCTGTGGCCCTTGATGCGGTTGGCGGTGGCGTTGGTGGGATCGGGCTGGAGCAGCGGGCGCTTGTTGTCGTCCAGCAGGTTGTCCAGCTCATTGAAGCCGCTCTGGTTGGTGATGATGGTGGCCATGGCGCTGATGGCGGGGTCCAGGTCCACGTTCAGGGCCTTCTTGATGCCCTTCAGCGGATCGGCGGAGATATTGGTGGCCACCAGGGTCCGCAGCACGGTGATCAGCATGTTGTTCTCGGTGATCACCAGCTTCTTGGCAAACCAGCGGGACAGGTAGGCGAACAGGTTGGCAACGTTGTCGGTGGCCAGCTCATTGGACACCGGCAGGATCAGCGCCTTCTTGCTGGTGGTGTAGGACACCTTGCCAAACATGGGCTGATCGTCGTGGTCGTTAATCTGTCCCATTTCGTTGACATCCACCAGGCCCTTGGTGGGGGCGGTGTCGGTCACGCGCCAGCCGGTGGGGGCGGTCACGTTTTCCTGTCCGAAATACTGGGCCAGGGGGTTCAGGGTCCGCACCTCTTCGATAATCTGCTGCTGGATGTCTTCAGGCACCAGGAAGCCGCCATCGCTGCCCACGGGCGTGCCGCCGCCCTCGGTCAGCGCGTCAAACAGGATGCGCACGCGCTCGTTTTCCCGGCCATTGCGCCGGTTAATGCCGTGCTGCACCGCATAGGCGAAGGCGCGGGCGTATTCGTTGGAGCGCAGGATTTCGCTGCGCCGGTCGGTGAAGGCCGTGGCCGCGCCGCCCTGGGCGCCGTTCAGGCCCTCCCGCTGGTGTGCTTCCTCAGCGGCCAGGTCGTCCTGCATGATGCGGATGCGGGCATCCAGCCGGCGGGTCTGCTCCATGGCTGCCTCGATTTCCTGGACGGTGGCCGCGTCGTTCGCCGCCAGGGCGCGGTTCTGGGCGCGCTGCTGTTCCAGCTCGTTCTGCATGTTGCGGATGCGTTCGCGCAATTCAGTGATGTTCCGGGGCATGTTCATTCCTCCATTTCTTTGGTCGTCAGAGTGACAGCAGCTGCAATTTCAGCCGCTGGGCCGCCGCCTTCGCCATTTCCTTGGCATCCAGGTCGTCGGCGTGCTTGTGGCTGCCGTTGGCGTTGCCGTTCAGCAGCGCCTTCAGGCTCTCATGGTTGGCGCTGGCCAGCGCTTCCTCGAAGCGCAGCTGCCGGCGCAGGTCCATCGTCTGCCGGCGGGAACTCCAGGCCACCGCAGGCATCCGGCGCAGCATGGCGGTCATGCGGTCCTCTTCCTCGTCGTCCTCGTCGTCCTCGTCGGTGTCGTCCTCGTCGGGGTCGGCGGCCAGGGCGTCGTTTTCTTCCTCGTCGTCCTCGTCGTCGTCCTCGTCCGGGTCCTCCACAGGGGTTTCGGCCCGCTCGATGAAGCCGTCCACAAAGCCCAGCTCCAGGGCGGTGCGGGCGCTCATCCAGGTTTCGTCCTCCATCATTTGGGCCAGCTTGCTGTCCCGCAGGCCGGTTTTGATGTGGTAGGCTTCCCGGATGCCCTTGTCGATCTCATCCAGCACCTGCGCCTCGTGCTGCATGTCCTTTTTGTTGCCCATGGCAATAGACCAGGCGTTGTGAATCATCATCCAGGCCGTGGGCGCGATCAGCACGGTGGTCCCCGCCATGGCGATCACCGACGCCGCGCTGGCGGCTATGCCTTCGATCTTCACAGTCACGTCGCCCTTGTGTTCCATCAGCATGGTGTAAATCTGCGAAGCGGCAATCACGTCGCCGCCGGGGCTGTTGATATACACCACGATGTCGCCGGGGTGGGCCTCCAGCTCCTGCCGGAACATGGCCGGGGTCACTTCATCGCCCCACCAGCTTTCCGACGCGATGGTGCCGTCCAGGCGCAGCACCGCTGGCTCGCCGTCGGGCGTCTCTTCGTAATTCCAAAAGCGGGTGGAGGGGTTTCTGTTCTTAGGCATGGTTTTCCACATCCTCACTTGTTTTCTATGGTTCCCTTGATGGCCTCGGAAAGCGGCACCAGGTCGCGGCTGATCAGCAGCGTGTCGCCTGCCGGATCGTCCGGCAGGTGATCCTGCCGCCGCACTTCGTTGGGCCGCAGCCAGCCGGACCTGATGGCCATTTGATTGCGGTTGGCCATGGTCAGCGTGTCGGTGCGCCACAGGTTCACCAGGTCAAAGCGGAATGAATAGCCCTGTTTGAGCATATCCCAGGTCAACAGCTTGGTGTTTAATTCTTCTTCCCACTGTTCGATGATCGGGTTTATGGTCATTTGCAGGTATTCCAGCATCGACTGTTCCGCTGTGGCGTAGCTGGTGTCCGAGTAGTCGCCCAGCATGTGGGGCGGGATGTTGTACACGGTGGCCACGCGGTTGCGGGTCACGCGCTCCACGTTCAGCACATTGGCGTCCACCGCCGGCTGCTGCATCGTGGTGGCGGTGATCCCGCCCTCCAGCACGATCACCTTGCCGCCGCTCTCCGCGTAGGTCTTCAGGAACTGTTTGATCAGCCCCTTTTTGCGATCATCCGACAGGCCGGTGCCCGGCACGTTGAGGATCACCGCGCTGCTGACGCCCTCCAGCTGCTTCACGCTGAAGTGCTTAATGTCCGCGTCGTAGTCCAGCGTCCCGCGCAGCACGTCCACGGGCCGGATGCCCTTTTCGCCGTTCGCGCTCATGTGCTTCAAAACGATCATGCTGGAATGGTGGACCCATCCCACCTTGGCGTCGTCGAAGCTGATTTTGTACCACATTTCACGGCTTTCCATTTCCCGCATGGGCTGGACCTTTATGGGGTCGATCACGTCCAGCCGCAGCGGTCGGCCCTCCGCGTCGGGCACGATCAGCGCGTAGGCGTTGCCCTCATTGTTTCGGTTGGCCTCCATGGTCTGCCGAAACGTGAAGGCGGTCATGCTCGGGTTGGGCCGGTAGGCGATCAGCTGTTCCAGGGGATGCTCTTTCATCACTTCCCGGTCCCGGTATAGGTGGATCGGCAATGACGCGATGGTGTTGCTGATACGGCTCACCGCCGCGTAGATGGCCTCCGAGTTGGTCATCATGTAGTCCGCCCGTGTCCGCCATACGCCGCGCACGTCATACTGCCCAGGCTCGTCCCTGGCCCTTGCCTGCCGCCTGGCCTGGCGGTGTGCTTTGATGCTGGCCAAAATTCCCATGCTGCTATCCCTCCCCAAAAATGACAAAAGCGTCAGCGGTGACGCTTTTGCAGCTCTGTCAGGTCGTAGACCTCAATGTCCACGATCTCGTCAGGGTTGCCCGTGTAGGTCGGCATGTTTTGCTGCGCCACGCACCAGGCGTCTATCAGCGCGGCAAAGCCGTCGATCTTGCGGTAGCGGTTGCTCTTTGTGGGCATCCAGTTTTCCTTTTCCTTGTCCAGGTAATTATTGCGCAGCCGGACGTTGTGCATGTACCAGCGCAGCATGGGGTCGTTATTGGTCACGATCCTGCCGTCCATCATCGCTTCCCTGAAGCTCTTCATGGGGTCGTTCAGGGTCAGCGGCCCCTGGCGCACCACTTCAGTGGCGAAGCCTTCAGCCTCCAGGGCGCGGTTGCACCACACGGCGTTGGCCGGATCGTAGCCGATGGCCACCACCTCATAGCTGCCGTTGGTCCCGGCCATCGTCTTAAACCATTTGAAGACCTCATCCTGCGGCACATAGTCGCCGTCGCAGATGGTCAGCACGCCCAGCATGGCGAAATGCGCATAGTCGATCTTTTCATTGTTCAGGTCCACCTTGCGCCGGGTGGTCCAGCTGTGATGCAGCACAAACCAGCGCCCGTCATCCAGCGGGAACAGCAGCACCGCAGCGGTGAAGTCTTCCCGGCTGGACAGGTCATAGCCGCCGTAGCACATCCGGCCCAGCAGCTGCTCCATGCCGATGCTGCCCCGGTTGCGGTTCAGGATTTCCGCAGGCAGGTAGGCGGCCTCGCTGCTGTCCACGGTCACACATAGCTGCTTCGTGATGAAGTCGGCCTTGTTTTGCGGCACCAGCTTGGCGCGTTCCCATTCCTTTTCCAGCTCTTCCCGGTTTTGCAGCACCCCCATGGAGGGGTTGGCCTTAATCCACAGGCTGCTGTCGTCCAGGTCGTCGCCGGGGTCCATCTCGCAGATGAAAGCAAACAGCCGGTCCGCCACGGTGGGGGACAGTATGCCCTCTTCCAGGGCGTCGGAGAACAGCCCATACATCTGCGTCAGCACACCGTCCAGCACCGTGCCCATGGTGGTGATGTAGATGGTCAGCGGCTGCTGGCGTTTGATCATGCCGCGCCGCACAACGTCGATCAGCTTCCAGGTTTTGTATTCGTGGATTTCGTCGAATATGGCCAGGTAGGGGTTCAGGCCGTCCAGGGTGCTGCTGTCCGATGCGCGGGCTTTGATGGTCGAATTGGTGCGGTCATAAAATACGCCTTCACGGGTCAGCCTGAAGCGGCTGGCCAGGGCAGGGGAGGCTTTAATCTGCTTGAAGCACTCTTCAAAGCCGATCTTGGCCTGGTCCTTTGCGTTGGCCAGCAGGTAGATGTCCGCGCCGCGCTCTCCGTCCTTGCTGGCCCCGTAGGTGGCATTGCCCGCGATCAGCGTGGTCTTGCCGATGCCACGGCCCCCGACGATCAGCGCTTCGCGGAAACGCCGCAGCCGGGTTTCCTTGTCTACCCACCCGAAAATGTTGCCCTCGCAAAAGCATTGCCAGGGCAACAGGGTCATACTGTCATAGTTGCCTTTGGTGGGCCTCAGAAACTTCTCCATGAACTCTGAAGGCCGCGCCGCCAGCGTTTCGTCAAACTCCCATGGGTAATCGGGATCATGCTTGGAGCGGTCCAGCTCCCGCTTGAATCGTTCACAGGCCAGCCGCGCTTTTTGGCTTGTGATGATTCTGCCCGCAATCACATCATCCGGATAGCCATAGAGTCGGTCTAAAACGGATGTTTTAGAAGTCGTCGAAGCCGTCATCGAGGGACACTTGCGCGGCTTTCCTGCTGTTCGGCGTCAGCCGCAGCTCGGCCAGGTGTTTGCGCTGCTGATCCATCAGCATCCGCACATTCTGAACGCTCTTGTTATCGCGCATCATGCGCTGCCGTCCGTTCCTGAAGTCTTCCACCACGCCGCGCTTGCGGATGTCGTCATATAGCTGTTGCTTCAGCTTCTCCATGGTGGTGATGTCCGCCACCATCATTTGGTCCTGGTCGCTCAAACCTTCAGGCCGCTTCTCGCAAGCCGCGCAAAGGCTTTCATACATGCGCACCAGCCGCCCGGCAATCTGTCCGGTGTCCGGGTCCGCCAGCTGCTGAAGGTGTTCCTTCTTCATGGCCTCGTTCATCGTTTCCCCCTCCTAAACCTTGACCACCCGCATGTTGGGCGGGTTCGCGTGCTTGCGGCCAGCCTTGCCCTGGCCGCCCTTTTCCGGGTGTTCGCGGTTGTGGTGCATGTCGCACAGACTCCGCATGTTTTCAAGGTCCAGGGCCAGGTCGGGGCGCTCAGTGATCGGCAGGACGTGGTGGACCATCACGGCCCGCTTTGGGTGCCGGCGCTCTCCCCGGTAAAACTCCGCCATACATTCCACGCACATGCCGCCGTCGATCTCCAGCCGGGCCTTGCGGGCGGCCTTCCATGCTGTGGAATGATAGAAAGCGTGGCTTTTCTTGTAGTCCATCAGAAATACACATCCTCGCCTTTTCGCCATTGTTCGTTGGGGTCTGGCCCTTTGGCTGCCGGCTCCCTGGACACCCACATCGTGCAAAAGCTCCCCGGCTGCGCGTCTTCACAGACATCCTTCAGCCAGCAGCGGTCACAGTCCGGGGCGTATGCCTTCACGTCGTCTGTCATGTCGGCCCCTCCATTCGGCTATGAAAAAACGCCCAGGCGCGGCTGATGCGCTGGGCGTTACCTCGGCGGGTTGCGAAATACGATGATAGGTTTGGAAGGAAGAACATATGGCTGTTGAAACTTTCCGGGCGGCAGCCCTGTCCGCTGCTGCCACCCGTTTCCCCGCGTCGGTTGAGCGTATACTATCACATGTGCCAGTGTAAGATCAAGGGCAGGTCGTGTAAGATCGTGTAAGATCGTGTAAGATGTTTTTACGGTTCCTTTGCTTCCCGGGCGGTTCTCCGGCGCTTCAATACCATATCCAGCAGTGCAATAAACAGCTCATCGCCCACCTTTTCGATGAAATTGTCCAGGATGTTGTCTAAGTATGTGATATTATATCTGCCCGCCACGCTGCAATTCATCACATAATTGTCGGCGTCTTCCTTGAAGGTGTTCACGGCCAGGAAGTCCACGTCTTCATGCACCACGTTGATTTCCTGCTTTTCCCCGTCGTCGTCCACATATGTGCCCGTGATGAACACATGCAAATGGTTTCTGTTCTCCATGTTGTTCCCCTTTCCAAAAGCGTCAGCGCTGGCGCTTTTCATCCTCGATGATGTACCAGGACGGCAGCAGGCCCAGGATCACGCCCTCGGGCACCTGCTCCAGCCGGGCGCAGCCCTCAGCCTTGCAGCTGCGCACATAGCCGTAACTGTAGCCCAGCTCCACGGCGATGGCCTTCAGTGGTTGCCGGCGCACATAGAAGCGGTTCAATATGATGCCCTCCACGCTGGGCAGCATGTCCAGCAGCTTGCAGGCCGCCGCCACCTCCGCCCTGTATTCCCTGTTCCTGGTGACGATTCGGCGCTCCAGGTCGTCGATCTCCGCCACCATGGCAGCCATGCGGTCGCTTTCGCCGGTGGCCCGCGATCCCACGCCGTCCAGGGTTGAGGTCATCCGCTGCGAAGCGTCCCGGTAACGGGCCGCCCGTTCGCCCAGCAGGCGCAGCTCCCGCTCCGCCCCCTTGCACCGTTCCATAATCGTCATAGCCGTGATAGTCATGCCGCCGCCCTCCGTCACTTTTCAGTTGCTTCCCGCCAGCTGCCGTTTATGAAAATGGCAGCTCATCGTCGTCCACTTCTTCAAACTGTCCGCCGTCGCCCGGTCGCGGTGCCGGTTCCTCGGGGCCGGGGTCTTCGCTCTTTGCCCGGCCCAGGGCTTCCACGCTGTCCGCTATGATCTCAGTCACATAGCGCTTTGTCCCGTCCTGGGCGTCATAGCTGCGCGTCTGTATGCTGCCTTCCACGGCCACCTTGCGGCCCTTCACCAGGTAGCTGTTGCAAAAGTCCGCCGTGTTTCGCCAGGCGATGATGGTCAGGAAGTCCGCTTCACGCACCCCCTGGGCGTTGGCATATTTCCGCTGCACCGCCAGCCGGAATGTCGAGCGGCTTATGCTACTCTGTGTGGTGTGGGCTTCCGGGTCGTTCGCCAGGTTGCCGATCAGGATTACCTTATTCATGTTTATCCCCCTTTGCGTTGTGGTTCAGTAGGTCGGGCAGGTGGTTGTCCATCAGGTTGTCCAGTGCCAGCTTGGAGGCTGTGCTGATTCGGTGGGCCATCCAAAGGAAATCCACCGCGTGGAAGTAGTGCCCGCTTTCCCCGTGGATGCCCTCATAGGCCAGGATTCGCGCCAGGGCAATCTGTTCCTTGTCGGTCATCACCATTTCGCTGTCATAGCGCGTCGTGCTGGTGATCAGCACCAGGGCGTTGCTGAACTGCTCCACGCTCACTTCGTCATAGTAGTTGGTAAATTCACGCATGACTTATCCCTCCCTCACATACTGGCCAATCTCGCAGCCCAGCACCACGTTCATGTAGCCGCACCCGCCGGCAGGGTGGCCATTGTTGGGCGGGGCGATGTTCTCCAGCGCCCCGCACAGCTTGCACTTTTTGGCCTCTCGGCCCTGCTTCATGCAGATGGCGCACTCGCCGGCCATGGCCAGGTTGATCAGCACCGCCAGGTCTTCATCCTTTACCAGCTTCCACTCGGGATTGCGTGACACGGGGATGAAGCGGATCAGCACCTCGCCGTTTTCCATGATGTTCTTCAGGTACATGCGCGTCTTGTTCGGCACCGTGTCGTATACTTCAGGCATCAGCCGGTCCAGCGTGGACACCAGCAGCCGGAACTGCCGCCAGCCGTTGGGGATCTTCTTCAGCCGTTCCCGCATGGCGTCGCCCACCTCCAGCACGCGGCTTTCCATGGCCACCAGGTACTCCACGCACTTCAATTCCTTGCCGCTCAACGGCATCATGTCAACGTCCATCGCCTTGCCCAAATCCAGCTTGGTGCCCTGCCCCTGCATCTGCCTGGCCCCGATCCTCGCCAGCTCTTTCTGCCTCATTGTCAGCCCTTCCTTCCCATGCTTCAAAATAGCCCTTGCCACATTCCGCTTCCAGGTTGATTCTGCAATCCCCGCCGCCCAAATGATAGCGGCAGGTTTCGCAGCATCTCGGGATCGTCTTCATGGTATCGCCTCCGCTATTCTGCGCCGCAGCTGTCCGGCCCGCAGGCGTTTTTCTCTTCCGCTTCCAGATAGGCCAGCACGGCGATAAACAGCCGGTTTGTGCAATAGCTGGCCGGGTCCCTTAACGGGCAATCCGGGCAGCGCTTTTTGTCGTCGGGGTCCTTGACGATGCAGCACCGCAGCGCCTGCTTCATTTCGTCCCTTGTCATGCCTTTGCCCTCCCTTTGATTTCCTTCATGGTCTTGTAATCGTCCCAGCCTTGCACCTGGGCCAGGGCCACCTCATACTCGCAGCGGGGCAGGTCCTTTGCGGTGTTTGCCCCAAAGCGCAGCTTGACGGCCTTGCGGATGGCGGCGGCCACCGGTTTCTCGCAGCCGTCGCCCCGCAGCAGATAGATGGCGCACAGCTCTGTGGCCCGCTCCCTGATGGCCTGGTTGATGGCGCGGGCCTGGGCGGGGGTGACCTTCTCCAGCAGCCGCACCTGGCGCTGAAGCTGCGCCATGGTTTCGTTGGTCGTCCGCAGCAGGCCGGCCATGGCCTGGAGCGCTTCGCGCATCTGCTTCATTTCCTCGGCCACCGCCGCCGGGATCGGCAGCGCGTCGTCTCGCCGGATCGTCATGTCGCCCACGTTTACACCCCCTCGATGATCACCGCGTCCCTGGCGTTATTGATCACCCGCAGCACATCCTCAGTCCACCGCTGAAGCATCGCCGCATAGGTGGCGATCTCCTGGCGGTCGGCGTCCCGCATGGTCACCAGCTTGTCAGAGTGGGGGACATAGCCCACGGCCCCCATGAAGGTGCGGGCTGCCATGCCCACGGCCTCGGCGGTCAGGTCTTCCTGGATCGGCAGCTCACCCCGCGCCGTCTGCGTCCGCAGGTCCAGCAGCTCCGCCTGGGCCTGTTCCCGCTGCCGCGCCTGGTATTCGGCCATCTGTTCCGCGTCGGCCAGGGCTGCGTTCAGTCGGTCGATCTCCGCCTGGGCCTCTGCGCTGATGCCGGTGGCCGGGGCAGCGGGCGCTTCGTTGGCCATTTCCTCCATGGCCATGCGCATCTCATCCCGTTCACGCTCCGCGTCGTTCGCCCGTTTGATGGCCTTGTCTGCCATGGTCCGGGCTTGCCGGGCATTGTTTTCACTGGCGTTTGCCCGTTCATTCGCCCGTTTATTAATGCCCTCCAGGGCGGCCACCTTCGCCTTTTGGTCTTTGATCTCTTGCTGAAGCTGCCGCAGGGTCATGTTTTCGGCCACAGCCTTTTCCGCCATCGGTTCACGCTCTGCTTCAGGTAGCGCCAGGATTGCCTGGATTTTGGTCACGGGCAGCTTGGCCATCATGCTGCCGCTGTGGACCTCTCGGGCGGCTTGCATCAGCCGCTGGGCGCTGCGTTCGCTCATGTTGGTGTTTTTCTGCACCCATGCCTCCCACTCGCCATGCGGCACCAGGTTGGCATCTTTGGCTTCCAACAGCGCTTTGCCGACCTCCAAAAGGTTCTCATACGCCCCTTGGATATGAACGGCTATTCTATATTCGATGTTCGCCAGGCTCACCAGCGCGTCCGGCGGCGCAATCTTGGGCGCGGGCAGTCGTCCCATTTTTATCTGTGACAGGTCGTCCCAGCTCACATATTTGCCATTGACCAAAACTTCCCAGTTGCCAGCCCGTTCATAGCGGGCGTTGGCCACATACAAGTCCAGGGCCTTTTCGGCCTCTTCATAGGTCGTGTAGCCGTCACGCTTCATGTAGCCGTTGGCCATGCGTCGCGGGGCTTCTTTCCCTTTCTGCGTATAGCCACAATAGCCGCCCTCCGGCTGTTCGCTGATAAACAGCTGCCGCCTGTTCGGGTCAATGTAGACGATCCTGAAATCCTGCTTCATAACTTGGGTCCCCTCACTTTCTTAATGTTGATCAATTCACAGCCCTTGCCGCCCTCGCAGCAGATGGCCTTGTAGTGCTGATTGCGTTCCCAGGCGGTGCTGAAGCCCCTGCGCCCCATGGTGCATTGAATCCAGTGCCCGCCCCGGTAGTCGTTCCGTGCCTGGAAGTGCGGGCAGGTCGCGGTCATGTGGTCCCGGTGGCATTTCAATTCCATAACCCCCTTTCATCATCCCACCTGAATGTCATGCCGTCCGGCAGCGGTTTGGTGCCCAGGCGTTCACAGTGCCGCCTTATGGTTTCCCGCGCTATGCCGGTGAAGCTGCTGGCGGCGGTCACCGATGCGAAGGCGTCCACGATCTCCCCGGTGCCGTCCATCATGCAGACCGCCTTGCGTCGGCCCCTGCGCCCGCAGCGCCTCCCCATGGCGGTGTTGTCCAGGATCAGCACGTTGCCCGGCGTGTTGTCATGGTGCAGCCCGTTCCTATGCACCACGTTTTTGCCGGTCGCCTTGCCGGGGTAGAAGGCCATGGCCACCAGTCGCAGCACGGTGACCTGTTGCCGGCGTCCGTCGGTGAAGCAGACGTTGACCACGCACTGGTTTCGGCAGCTGCCCCGGTTCTCGAAGATTTTCAGCATCCTGGGCTGCCGGGTTTTGAACACGCGGCGGATGTTGCCCAGGCTGCTGGCCTGATAGCGCCCCCCTAATTCGGGGATGTCCCGCCACACCTCTGTCAATGCTCATTCCTCCCTTCATGGGCAAAAGCGTCAGCGCTGGCGCTTTTCATCAAAATGGGTTGTCCGGGTCGTTTACTTCCTTGAAGCCGTCCGCCTGTTCGTCGGCTCCCTGGTTCAGGTCCATGCGCATCTGTTCCTTCACTGGCTTGGGGCCGTCGATGTTCGCCCGTGGAATCCACAGCAGCCTGGCGTTCTTTCCGTCGATGCGCTTCACCCGCGTGTTCTTTCCGTCGCCGCCGCCCACCAGCAGGTCGTCTTCACTCATCTGCCGGTGCAGCATCCGGGCGGACAGCGGGAAGGCTTCGCCCTTCTTGGTGAAGAACTCGCACACCATTCTGTAGCTGGTGTCCGGGATCAGGTAGTAGAAGAGCGCGTCCATATATCCGATGTGGCCCTTGCCGGGGCTGTTCTTTCCCGTGGCGTCGGTCAGGTCCACCACGCTGGCCTCGCGGGTCAGCAGCATTTCCCCGATGGTGTTCAGGAACATGCGGCTGGGCCGCTCCTGCTTGCTGTCCCGGCTCTGCGCCTTGCTGTTGGCGATGATGTCCCGCACCGCCTCCGCCAGCTCCTGCCTGGTGAAATCCCCGTCCGGGTCGTCGATCACCCCGGTTTCCACCAGGAAGCGCAGATACATCTCATAGCCGATCACCAGGTGGGCGATGGTGCCGGGGGCGCGGCTGTGCCCGATGTTCATTTTCTGAAATTCGCTGCGCAGCTCTTTGAAGCGGGTCGCCAGCCTGCCGGGCAGGTCGTCCATCTGTGGGGCCAGCCATTCGATATACTTGCGCATGCAATGGGCCATGACGCCCTCCGCTGCTTTATCCTGCATCTCAGTCATCACTCCGTCCACGGGCACCTCGTTGGGGCCAATCTGTATCACATAGTATCGGGCCTCGCCTGATTCCCGGATGTTCGGCATATCCTCGCCGCTGATCAGCGCCAGGGACCGGGGTGGCTTTGAGGTTGACAGGCTTTGGTCGGCCATCATGCGCCCGCGCTGGGCCAGGTCACCAAAGGCGCGGGCCAGCTGCTGGGCGGTGTCTTCCATCTTGCGCCGGGCTTGCAGGCTGCTTTCCGGGTGGTAGTCGTCCACGGCCAGCACCATGTCCTTCAGCACAAAGGCTTTGTGGGTGATGTAGTTGGCCGTGTCCCGGAACGATGCAGGCAGGCTCAATTCCCGGAAGCACCCAAAGAAGGACAGCATCAGCGCGGCAATGGTGCTTTTGTGGGCACCCGACCCGCCGATCAGGTACACGCTGAACGATGGCGGGAAGTTTGCCCGCACCAGCGCGTCCCGCAGCGGGGCCAGGAACATGAAGGCCACCAGCGGCACGCTGATCCGGCGCGTGATGTTGATGGTCAGGCTGCACACGTCCACCATGTCGTCCATTTCGTTCCGGCCCTCGGGATCGTAGCGGGCGTCCAGGCAGTAGCTGTCCAGCGCCTGGGCCAGGTCCACCGTCACGCCCTCCGCCCCGATTGCCCCGCCCTGGTACAGGTAGCACCAGCGCCCGCCGATCTTGCGCCAGCCGGTGTGTGTATATTCCCGGATGCGCTGGGCGTTTTCGGCGTTGGCGGTTTGGATCACATAGCGCACCTTGTCGGTGGCCGTGTTTCCGGGCAGTATGCTGGCGCGGATGTCCCAGTTTTCCGTGATCCAGTCCATGCGCTTGTAGGCTTTGCCGGGCACCCGCACCGGCTTCAGGCGCTCCCCGTTGGCGGTCCAGCCATCCACCAGGATGTAGGTTTCCTCTGTCACGCCGTCGTCTCGGGTGATCACGCCGTTGGCAATGGCCGTGAAGTTGCACAGTCGTTTCGGCGTGTCGTCGTTCCAGGTGCAGATGCAGCCATGGTCCACGCAATAGCCGGGCACGTTGCCGATCAGCGCGGCGGCGGCATCGCGGGCAGCGGTGGCCTGGGCCTCGGACAGGTCCATGGGTTCGGTGGCGCTCTCCAGGGTTCGCAGCGCCTTCAGGCCCTCCACCTTGCCCATGATCTCCAGCATATCGGTGATGTCGCCTTTGGTCGGCAGGGTGGGGCAGGCTTTCCGCAGGTCCAGCAGCTTCACGCTCTTGCACACCGCGCCCAGCTGCGTGGCCACCTGCTTGCGGTCATTGATGCCCGCCGCGTCATTGTCGGGCAGGATCACCACATGCGCCCCGGTCAGCAGCCGGGTGTGTTCCGGCAGCCATTTACTCGCCCCGCTCTTGGAGGCTCCCCCGGGGTTGGTCGTGGCGGCGAAGCCGGCGGCGGCCAGGGTGTCGGCGTCCTTTTCGCCCTCCACCAGGTAGATCGTCTTTCCGGCCTGGATGGCGGCCAGCACCTCCGGCAGCCGGTAGATCACGCTGCGCACCCCGTTGATGTTCCACACATAGCCGCCTTGCTTGGCTGCCGGGTTGCCGGGGTCCTTATGGCGTTGCCTGAACGTCTTCACGCGGTGGCCGTTTTCCTCCGCCTCGAAGCGGCAGACCTCAAAAAGCACCTGGCCCTGTTCGTCGGTGTAGGGGTATGCCTTCACCAGCTTGCCCAGGGGCTTCTGCTTGGCCGCGCCCTTGGCTGGCGGAGGCTCCGGCCCCGGCGCGGGCTTTGCCGCTGCCGGTCTGCTGGGCTTGCCCGCCGGCTTGCCGTCCGCGTAAAGGTCCGACATCTTCAGCCCCATGGCCTTCACCACGTCCCGCGTGTCACATCCTGCTTGGCACTTCACCAGGATGCGCCCGCCCTCGCCGGTGCCCACGCACAGCGAAGCCTGGCGGTCATCGTGGGCCGGACAGCGGCACAGGTATTCCCCGTTTCCGTCCGGCCCCTTGGCCACATGCAGGTAGCTGACAAACTCTCTTATATCCATGGTTCAAGCCCCTTTAGCTGTTTTTCTTTCCCTCCAGCGCGTCCAGCAGCTGGGCCGGTATGAATCGGATGCCGCCCCCGACCTTGATGTAGGGTAGGAAGCCGCCCCGGACGCCCTTGCGGATCATGCCCTCGGACAGCCCGGTCAGCTTCACGGCCTCCGCGATCCCGATGCTGCCCCGCTCGATCTCCACGATCCTGGCCAGCTCGTCCACGTCCACCATCACGCGCCCGTTGATTTCATAGCTCGGGTACTGCCCGGCCTGGACCCTCCGCCGCAGCTGCGAAGCGGTCATGCCCAGGGCCTTGGCCGCCTCGGGGATCGTCTTCAGCTTCATTGTTCATTTCCTCTCTTTGTATCGGTTCAATTCTGCTTTTCTTACCCACAGGCATCGAAGGCTGCGGTTTCCATACTGGCACACCTTCGTGCAGCCGCTCTTGTTATCGCCCTTCAACAGTCCCAGCTTCTTCATGCCACACATCGTGATACGCGCACTGCCAAACCTTGCGCCCTCTGTGTTTTCGATCACCATCCTGTAAGTCGTGGCGGGATTCAGATAGTAGTATTGGTCATCCTCTCTTCCAATGCAGCTCGGCACCATGCCGTCCATGATCTCTTGCTTCGTGGCTACCAGGTTGATCACGGTCAGCGTGCCATTCTCCAATAGCCTGGCAAGGTGCTTGGCGAATAGCTTGCCCGCCTCCATCATGTGAACGTCTCTGCCGCTGTCTTCATCGCCATGCGGAAACCACGGTGTGCCATCCTCGATTTCCACCCTGATGCTGTTCACCGGCATGACATACCTCTCGGTCTTCACGTTGTACTTGGCCATCCGCAGCGCGTCGCGCTCGCCGTCAAGGGCCACGATCAGGTCCGGGGCCTCGGTGTCGCGGTCTGTCACGTCCATCAGGATGATGTCGCTGGTGTCGCACTTTGCGCCAAACAAATCGGCGCGGATCGACTGCTTCACCACTTCCAGGTCCGGGTTGCCGTGCTGTATCTTCCCCATGTAAACGCTGCCGGTGTTGGGATCGGTGATGATGTAGAGATAGGTGGTGTACTTGTGCTTTATGGGTTATACCTCCTTATTTTCTGCTGCCTCGGTCAGCTCATTGTCGTCGGCTATGCCATCGCCATAAAACATTTCCCATGTCTCGTATGGCGTCAGCTCCAGGGCCTGGGCCAGCTTTGCAATGACCTTCTTTGGAGGCACGCTTGTACCTGCCTCATATTTGGCTATTTGCTGTTGCGAAACACCGACCTGGGTGGCCAATGCACTTTGTGTGTAGCCTCTTTCTTTTCTTGCTTCACGCATATTCAATGCTATCACCTCCGTACTGGATATTATATCCATAAAATGCGTATGCGTCAACCAAAATACGCATTAAAGATGTTTTACTTTTACGCATTTTCGTTGTAACATATTCTTGGAGGTGGTAAAATGACATTCTCCGAACGGCTGCATAGCCTGATGAAACAATATGACTATAGGCAGATTGCTTTAGCGGAAAAGGTTGGCGTTTCTCAACAAACTGTTTCACGGTGGGTTAAAGGAAAGTTTCAGCCTGACATTGATCAGCTTATCGCTCTTGCCAAAGTTTTTAATGTGTCCATTGATTACTTGGTTGGTTTGTCTGATTGCTCTGTCCAATACTATGACACAGAAAAAGACCCGTCCCCTGATGATCGGGAACGGGCCATCGCTATTGCGTTAGCTGCACGCGCTGGCATACCTGTCAATCGTCCGCTGCCAGCAGACGTGCCAGAGCTGATCTTATTAGTTCAACGGATTGTTGATCTTGAGTTCGATAAACGCAGCACACCCAACGATGATCCATCAGGATCACGATGTCAAACATGCCCGTTGCCGTCGCAGACGGAAAGACAATGACCTGATATGTATGTGACATGACTTCCTCTTCTCCGCTGGAGATTCTCCGGCTGTATTGTCCGCGGTAAAATTGATTATATCACAAGTATTATGAGGTGTCATTATGAATCGTATTTATGATCCTGTCAGGACCAGTAATAAAACAAATCCTTATCTTGCTATATGTGAGATATTTGACATATCGAAGTCTGAGTTGGCGAGGATAGCAAGTGTTTCTTTGGCATCTGTAAACAAATGGATTTCTACTCCCAGCGAATTACCTAACGGGCGGGCACTTCTCAACTTGCAATCAGATCTTGGTATTTCTATTGATTGTCTCTTGGATGGTCAAATAGTTTTACTTGAGGATGATAGCCGTATACCTTGGCACATGCCTGTTATTCCGTCTGCCATTGTCTTAAAGAATTATCGGATGAAGAAATGCCTTTCTATTTCTGATTTTTCTAATATGTTGGGCATACCTGTTGATGATATTATCAGCTATGAAACTGGGCATTTGCTTCCTTATGATGATGCGATGACTATTTCTGAAAAATGTGGTATTCCTATGGAACTATTATTTGATTATATTGATTATAATGATAGAACACCAGACAACAGGAAGAAAGCAATAATTGCATTAGTATTGCAGTATTCTTCCGACATGGAAATAATAAGCAAATTACTAAACGACATTCTAACAGAAAAGAATGATTAACTTAGGCGGGGCGAAAGCCCCGCCTTTTAAGTTTCATTTCGTCTCATTTTGTGACGTTTCGTGGTGTGTTCCGGGGGTTGTAACACGTCCATGCTACACATAATAACACGTCATTTTTGCAGGTGTTATTATGGAAGGGATTTTTGCGTAACACGTAACACCTGAAAACAATACACCCCCCATATACTTTTCATGGAAGGAAGGATATTATGGGCACGATTGAAAAGCGCGGGAACAGCTGGCGCGTGGGCGTCCAGGTCTATGATGAAGAGGGGAAGCGCCGCTGGATCAGGCGGTCGCTGAAATTCAACGCCGCCATGTCCGTCTCGCAACAGCGCCGCCAGGCGGAGAAGGCGCTGCGCCAGCTGGAGGTGGATGTGGAAAATGGGAAGGCCCGCCCGGACAGCAGCATGACGGTCCGGGACCTGGCCGCGCTGTGGATGCGCCGGCACGTTGACGCCAATCTGTCCCCGGTCACCGCTGCCAATTACCAGCACATGCTGGATTGTCGAATACTGCCAAAGCTGGGCGACATCCCCGTGGACAAACTGACCACGGCCATGCTGGCCGACTTCATGGCCCAAATCAAAGCGGAGGGCAGGATCACCACCCGCATGGACGACGCCCAGCTGAAGAAGGCCCGCCGACCCTCCGACGTTGCGAAGCTGTCCGCCGATCCGGGCAGGCCCCTGTCGGGTCGGACCCTCGCTTCTTATTACGATGTCCTGGACACCATGCTGGATCACGCCGTCAAATGGGAAATACTGTGGCGCAATCCCATGGTGAACGTGGACCGGCCCACGTTTCGCCGCCAGCGCGTGAAGTACCTGGACGACGATCAGGCCGTGGAGCTGCTGCGCCTGTTGTCCGGCGTGGATTCGCTGTCATATCGGTGCGCGGTGCTGCTGGCCCTCACATGCGGCCTGCGCCTGGGCGAAGTGGACGGGCTGACCTGGGCGGATGTCGATTTCAAGCATTGCAGGATCGACATCTCCAAAGCTCTGAAATATACAGGCCGATCCGGCTCATTCGTCGGAGAGACAAAGACGGTGGACAGTGAACGCGACATCACGCTGCCCGCCGGCATGATGGCCCTGCTGGACGAAACAAAAAAGCAGCATGAAGACCTGGCCAGGCTCATGGGGGATCGGTGGCGCGGGGAAGGGCTGATCGTCTGTAACTGGGACGGGGCACCGCTGCACCATGACACCGTTTCCAAATGGTTCCGCAGGTTCACGAAAAAGCACGGCTTCGATGTGACCTTCCACCAGCTGCGCCACACTCATGCCACCCTGTTGTTTGCCAACAATATCGACGCCGTGGCCGTGGCGTCCCGCATGGGCCACAAAGACGCATCCACCACGCTGCGCATTTACGCCCACGCGCTGAAGCGCCGGGACGCTGACAGCGCCGCAGCCATGCAGACGATCCTGGACCGCGCCACCGCCCAGCCCGACGCCCAGGAAGACGCCGGCCCCGACAAATAGCAGCTGCACCCTCCGCACCCATCCTGCACCCATCGCCCGATGGGTGCATTTTCACACCCTTTTTTCTTGTGACATCCGCACAAAAAAATCAGCGCACCGTTTCACATGATGCACTGATTTTGTGGTCGAGGTGACAGGATTTGAACCTGCGACCTTTTGGTCCCGAACCAAACGCGCTACCAAACTGCGCTACACCTCGTCGGCGTGGAGCCAATGAAGGGACTCGAACCCTTGACCTGCGGTTTACGAAACCGCTGCTCTGCCAACTGAGCTACATTGGCGCGACAATTAACCGCCGCTGACAATTAAGAATTATACCACAATCGCATCCGTTTTGTCCATAGGCTGTGGAATGGATTGCGATATTTAACATATCACCTTGCGGTCAGGCTGGGTTTCCCGGTCCGCCTGCGGATGGAGGTAGATATCTCAAAGCGCGCCCTGGTTTGGCAAAACCGATGCAGCGGTACGCATCGGGCACCGTATGGCGACAGATTGATACCATGCCGTGACATAATCGCTGTATTGAGGTTTGCTGTCGAAAAACGATGGAATGGCGACTTATGGTGTGCGCGGCGGCAATGCTTGCGCTGCCATCGCCTCCATGTTTAGAATAATATAACGTGGCGACGCAGGCGCCGCCGCTACATGCCGGTCTTTCATTCATGGCGTGTTCACATTGTGATATGCGCATTTTGGGACGCCTCCCTGCGGTAATGTCATCAAATATGTGAGCATTGAATCGCGAATACACTTTGCAGGTGTGCTTGTGCTGCCATCGGCAGCCATATTGTGAACGATACGCCGTGGCGGCACAGGCACCGCCGTTACATCCCGGCCTTTCATTCACGGTGTGCCTATATCGTGAGATGCGCGTTTGGGACAACCCCTGCGGGCGCTGCGCTTCACGGAAAATATTACCGGCCTGTGATGGAAGGAGGATGGTGGAGGGTGTTAAAATAAAGGCAATACAGTTGAGGGGGAGGGGAGTAATATGATTCGCCCGATCATCAGGGATGTGCTGTTCCTTGGTCAAAAATCCGACGCCGCGGTGCCGTCGGATGGCGCCGTGGGGCGGGACCTGCGGGACACGCTGGCCGCAAACCGGGAGCGCTGCGTAGGCATGGCGGCCAACATGATCGGCGTGCGAAAGCGCGTTATCATCGTCAGCATGGGCCCCATGGATATGGTGATGTACAACCCGCAGATCGTCAGGCGGGACGGGCCCTACGAGGCCGAGGAGGGCTGCTTGTCCCTGGACGGCAAGCGCAGGGCGAAGCGCTACCAGAACATCGAGGTCGCCTGGCTGGACGACGGCTGGAAGCCGAGGCGGCAGCGCTTTTCGGGTTGGATCGCCCAGGTCATACAGCACGAGGTGGACCACCTGGAGGGCGTGATCATTTAATACCCAGCTTGAACCCTGTGACGGTGGCCTGGGCGATGTCGCGCCCCAGGTCGTCGCTGACATCCACGTTGTAAACGCAGCTGCTGCGCCCGTCCTTGCGGCAGGTCGCCCGGGCGGTCAGCGCGCTTCCCCGGCTGCCGCTGAGGAAGTTCATGCTGACCTGCTGGGCCACGGTGGGGCGGTGGATGTCGTTGGCAGCGGCGGCGAAGGCCAGGTCGACCAGGGTGAATATGGCCCCGCCCATCACGCCGCCCTCGGCATTGCGGTGCCGGGCTTCGATGTTCAGACTGCAAACGGCGCGGCCCGGGGCGATTTCATCGAGGGTTATGCCGTTCTCCAGCGCGAAGCGGTCGCCATCAAAATAGGCGCGGGCATGGTCAATGCTTTCAAATACGGGCATATCCAATCCTCCTGGGTGTTTTTTAACATTATACGCCAACAACGGAAAAATGCAATAACAAATCACTGCTTGCCTCAAACGGCATTTTGTGGTAATATACTAAACAGATGACAAGGGAGGAATGTAACATGGCTGAAATTATCGCCAAGCTGGACGGCTTTCTTTGGGGCTGGCCGCTGATTATCCTGCTGTTTGGAACGCACATTTTTATGACGATCCGTACGGGCTTCATCCAGAAGGACATCTTCAAGGCCATCAAGATGAGCGTGACCAAGGACGAGGACAGCGAGGGCGACGTGTCCCAGTTCGGCGCGCTGACCACGGCGCTGTCGTCCACCATTGGCACGGGCAACATCGTGGGCGTCGGCACGGCCATCGCCTTGGGCGGTCCCGGCTCGGTGCTGTGGATGTGGCTGACCGGCGTTTTCGGCATCGCGACGAAGTATGCCGAGACCATCATCGGCGTCAAGTACCGCGTCAAGAGCGAGAACGGCACCATGATCGGCGGCGCGATGTACGCGCTGGACCGCGGCCTGCACGCCCGCTGGGCGGGCATACTGTTTGCGCTGCTGGCTTCGCTTTGCGGCTTCGGCATCGGCTGCATGGTGCAGGCGAACGCCGTGGTGGGCAACATCACCCAGAATTTCCATGTGCCCCCGATCGCTGTGGCCATCGTGCTCAGCGCGCTGGTGGGCCTGGTGATCATTGGCGGCATCAAGTCCATCACCCGGGTGTCCGAAAAGCTGGTGCCCTTCATGGCGCTGTTCTATTTTTTGGGCTGCCTGGCCATACTGATCATGAACGGTGACGTGCTGGGCCAGGCCATTGGGGTCATCTTCAGCTCCGCCTTCACCCCGAAGGCCGTGGGCGGCGGCTTCATCGGCAGCACCATCGCCAGCGCCTGCCGCTATGGCTTTGCCCGGGGCCTGTTTTCCAACGAGTCCGGCATGGGCTCTGCCCCGCTGGTGGCCTCCGCGGCCAAGACCCGCAACCCCAAGCGCCAGGCGCTGGTCTCCATGACCGGTACCTTCTGGGACACCGTGGTCATCTGCCTGATGACTGGCCTGGTGCTGGTGAGCTGCATCATCAAGTACCCCCACATCGACGGCCTGTCCGGCGACGGCTCCGTGCTGACCAGCCAGGCGTTTTCGATGATCCCCGGCGTGGGCCTGCCGGTGCTGGTGGTGGGCCTGATCACCTTCGCCTTCTCCACCATACTGGGCTGGTATTACTATGGCGAGCGCTGCTCGGTGTACCTGTTTGGCGAGAAGATCATACTGCCCTACAAGATCCTGTGGGTCATCGGCGTGTTCGTGGGCTCGCTGCTGAAGATCGGCGTGGTGTGGGACCTGGCCGACCTCATGAACGGCCTGATGGCGATCCCGAATATCTTCGCGGTGCTGCTGCTCTCCGGCGTCATTGCCAAGGAGACAAAAAAGTATTCCGGCAGCCATATCAACGACCTGGACAATACCCCCATCCCGACGCTGAAGAACGCGGACAAGGGAATTCTGGGATAGAGTTCAGAGTTTAGAGTTCAGAGTTTAGAGTTGAAAGAAGGCGCCTGCGCCGCCACGGTCTCCCCTGTATGTAGGGGGAACGGTGGCGGCGCAGGCGTCGCTGCATAATTAATGATCGGTATTCAATTCCTTATACGCCTTGTACCACTCTGCGAACCGCCTGAGCCCCTCCCGGATCCCGATGGCGGGGCGGAAGCCGTAATCGGCCTCCAGGGCGGCGGCGTCGGCAAAGGTCACGGGCACGTCTCCGGGCTGCATGGGCACCAGTTCCCGGTGGGCATTGAAGTCGTAATCGGCGGGCAGCAGCTCCGCGCGCACCAGTTCCCGCTGCAACACGGCGATGAAGTCCAGCAGGTTCTCCGGCTTGCCGCCGCCAATGTTGTACAGCGCGTAGGGGGGCACAGGCAGGTCGTCCTCGCCCTTTCGGCGCTCGGGCGCGCCCTGCATCACACGGTATACGCCCTCCACGATGTCGTCGATATAGGTGAAGTCCCGCAGGCAGTTGCCGTAGTTGAATATCCGGATGGTCTCACCCCGCAACAACTTCTCCGTGGCGGAGTAGTAGAACATGTCCGGCCGCCCCGCGGGGCCGTAGACGGTAAAGAACCGCAGGCCGGTGCAGGGGATGTCGTAGAGCTTTGCGTAGCTGTGGGCCAGCAGCTCGTTGGACTTCTTCGTGGCGGCATACAGACTGACGGGGTGGTCCACCCTGTCATCGGTGCTGAAGGGTAACTTTTTATTGCCTCCGTATACAGATGAGGAGGAGGCGTAGACCAGGTGGGCGACGGGATGGTGTCGGCAGGCCTCCAGGATGTTGAAAAAGCCCACCAGGTTGGTCTCAATGTAGGATTCCGGGTGGTCGATGCTGTAGCGCACCCCGGCCTGGGCGGCAAGATTCACCACCACGTCGGGCCGGTATTGTTCGAAGAGGCCATCTAGCAGGGCTTTGTCGGCGATGGAGCCCTTTATGAAGACGTGGTTCGCCGGGGAAGCCTTTGCCGCGGCTTCTATCAGGCCGAGGCGATATGCCTTGAGGCCGGGATCGTAGTAGTCGCTCATGCTGTCCAGGCTGATCACCGTGCCGCCCTTCATCGCCCTGAGCAGACGCAGCACCAGATTGGCTCCGATAAAGCCGGGGGAGCCGGTGACCAGTATCGTTCTGCCGTCCAGGTTCACGTGTATCTTAGCCATGGTTGATTCCTCCAGAACATTCTTATATAGACACCTATAAATGATGATAACCTAATCACCCCTGTCTGTCAAGGCAGGGGCAGACTTGTTTATTATATGTTAAATCGAGAATAGGCTATTGACTTTCTTTGACTTTTGACTATAATAATTATTGTCAGCGGGAGGGCATGGAAAGGGCCTCCGACGACCACAATAACAACAGCGCTCCGAACCGGAAACAGGAGCGAAAGGGAGGCAATAATTATGTTGAATATGGTTCCTTATCGCAGCAATCGCAATGTGGCGCCCCGTGGCTTCTTCGACGACTTCACCAGCGATTTCTTCAAGCCCTTCTTTGATGGCTTCGGCATGGTCCGTCCCGACCAGGCCATGAAGGTGGACGTGAAGGACGAGGGCGACCGGTATACCCTGGAAGCCGACATGCCCGGCGTCAACAAGGACGACCTGAAGGTGGAAGTGTCGAACGGCACGCTGACCATCTCCGCCGACTACGACGAGAAGAAGGAAGAGAAGGGCGAGGACGACAAGTACCTCTATCGCGAGCGCCGCTGCGGCAGCATGCGCCGTGCCTTCAACGTGGAGGGCATCCGCGAAGAGGACATCACTGCCGAATTCAAGGACGGCGTGCTGAAGCTGACCCTTCCCAAGCAGGAGGCCAAGGCCATCCCCGAGGCCCGCGCCATCCAGATCCAGTAATACTCCTCTCAGTTTAAACCAGCGATTCTGTGGGCATCTTTTCCGCCCTGACTGCGTCAAGCCTCCTTGACTTGCCGCCAGCAAGCCTGCGGAGT